>JAOPZM010000226.1 GCA_025964115.1 Solirubrobacterales bacterium | reverse complement strand
GCGATCGCCGGCGTGGCGATCCTGGCCGCGGCCCTGCTGCTTCTGCTGCCCCTCGTTCTCGACGTGCTCACGCGCGGGTTCGACCGCCTTCAGGTCCGCTTCAGCGGCGCGTCGTCCTACCTCGCCGTGATCGAGCTCCGCTCGCCGGCGAACCGCGCCCGTTCGATTGGCGTGGCGGCCACCGGTGCGATAGCCGTGTTCGGCAGCGTCGCGATCCAGACAGCGCACGGCGATCTGCAGGAAGGGCTCAACCGGGTGGCCCATGGGTTGAACGCGACCACCGATCTCTGGGTCGCTCCCGCGGGGGAGGCGAACTCGCTCGCGACCACGCCGTTTCACGGAGTCGCGGCGGGCGAGATCGCGGCGCTGCCCGACGTCCGGTCGATGGGGATGTATCGGGGGTCGTTCCTCGACATCGGTGACCGCCGAATATGGGTGATCGCGCCTCCGCGGAACACCGCGCGACCGCTCCCGCGCGGACAGCTCCTGGAGGGGAGCGTGCCGTTGGCGACCAGCAGGTTCCATGCGGGCGGATGGGTGATCATCTCTCGCGCGATCGCCGAGGAACGCGACCTGCATGTCGGCGAGCTCTTCATGCTGCCCTCGCCGCAGCCGACGGCGTTGCGGATAGCCGCGCTCAGCACCAACTTCGGGTGGCCGTCGGGCGCGATCATGCTCAACGCCCAGGACTATGGACGGGCGTGGGGCAGCAGCGATCCCAGCGCGCTGGAGGTCGCCCTGCAGCCCGGCATCTCCCCGGCAGCGGGCAGGAGCGAGATCCGCCGTGTGCTCGGCGCCGGGTCGGGCCTGGAGGTGCAGACGGCGGCCGAACGTGAGCAGGATTTCCGCGCCACCGGCCGCCAGGGACTCTCGCGCCTCACGCAGATCTCGGCGCTGGTGCTGATCGCGACGGTGCTGGCGATGGCGGCAACGATGGGCGCGATGATCTGGCAGCGCCGGCCGAGGCTTGCCGAAATGAAGGTCGACGGCTTCAACCGTGGTGTCCTGTGGCGTGCGTTGCTTTGGGAGAGCGGGTTGCTGCTCGGAGCCGGCTGCTCGCTCGGCGCGCTCTTCGGGCTCTACGGCCAGCTGCTGCTGAGCCACGCGCTGGTCAGCGTCACGGGGTTCCCGGTCGACTTCTCACCGGGGATCCTCATCGCTCTGGCCAGCTTCGCGGTTGTGACCGCGACCGCGATGCTGATCGTGGCGGTACCGGGCGCGCTGGCTACACGGGTTCGCCCCGCGCTGAGCCTGCGGGACTGACCGACGGCATCATTACGTTCCAGGGAGATCCGTATTCCTGGGGTTCTGGACATAGCCCGCTCCGGCCCTCGCCAGATCTCGGCGTGCTGCGTTGTGTGCACGCGTGAGCTGGCCTGGATCCATCCGAGCGTGGGCCGCGAGGTCGAGCGCTGGCGGGGGCTGGCGGCCTCGATCCCCGACCCGGGCATCCGCACGGACGCGCTCACGGCGCTCCACGACAAGCGCCTCAACGCGGAGGGAGCCGGGCTGTTCGCGGCCCTTCCCAAGAGGCGCGACCGACACCTGCTGCGTCTGCTCGTGGCCTTCCAGATCCTGCTCGACCACCTCGACACGGTGAGCGAGCGCCCGGCACCCGACCCGCTGGCGAACGGTCGCCAGCTGCATCTCGCTCTGCGGGATGCGCTCGACCCCTATCGGCAGACCTCGGATTACTACTGCCACCATCCCGGGCGCACCGACGGCGGCTACGTTCGCGCGCTGGTGCAGACGTGCCGCGATGCCTGCCGGTCCCTCCCCGCCTACGAGACCGTTCGCCCGCTGGCGCTGCAGGCGGCCGTCAGCTGCAGCGTGCAGGGCCTCAATCACGACCCGGATCCCCTCCGTCGTGACAGCAGGCTCGAGCACTGGGCGCGGCGGAGCTGTGCAGCGAGCGCGGGAATGAGCTGGTGGGAGCTCACGGCGGCGGCCAGCAGCACGCTCGCGATCCATGCCCTGCTCGCCCTGGCGGCAGATCCGTCCTGCGCCCGGGGCGACGCCGAGGACGTCAGGGGCGCCTACATGCCCTGGATATGTGCGGCGAGCACGATGCTCGACAGCTACGTGGACGAGGCGGAAGACGCAGCGAACGCCGGGCACAACTATCTCGCCCACTACCCGAGCGCGCTGACCGCCGAGCGGCGCACGCGCGAGCTGGTGCGCCGCTCGCTGGCGGAGGCGCGACGCCTTCGAAACGGCTCACGCCACGCCCTGATCGCTGCGGGGATGGTCGCGATGTACCTCTCCGCCGACGGCGCCCGCGTGTCGGGCAAGCGCCGCACGACGCGAGCGTTGGTGCGTGCGGGCGGCCTGCTCACGATGCTGCTGCTGCCGGTGCTTCGCATCTGGCGCCGGGGCGAGCGTTCGCGCGCACTAGTCAGAACTGAACATTCAGAACAGCCTTTTTCGGCGGGCCCGCATCCGACATCATCAGCGTCGCGCGATGATGGATGAAAATGGGATCCGAGTCCTGCCTCCAGGGAGAGAGACGCAGCGCCGGGCACGGCGCTCGAAAAAAGGCAGTTCGGGTGCATCCAGAGCCGCGTCTTCTCGCCAGTGGCAGCGGGCCGGACGTCCCTCGAGGCGTTCGGCCCGCGGCAGCGAGGCGAGCGGCGCCGACAATGTGACGATCGAGCTCTCGAAGGCTCAGGTCGATCAGGTCGTCCGGGCAGCCGGTCATGGGGGCACGATGTCGGTCCTGCTGTCCGCGGTCAGGGATCCGGAGTGGACGCTCTCGCTCGACTCGGAAGAGTGGTCCTATCCGCCGCAGATGGAGG
>JAOPZM010000111.1 GCA_025964115.1 Solirubrobacterales bacterium | reverse complement strand
TCGTCGGACATTTCATCAAGTACACCACGCTCGACTCGAGCGGCGGGGGAACGACGAAATGCGAAACCAACGCATTGGGACAGTGTGTGGCTGTCCTCACGAGATAAGGAGCAGGAACGATGGAGCTGACAGCCAAGAAATACGCGGGCAACGACTGGCGCAAGTTGCTGAGTACGCGTCGAGGAACGATCCTCGTCGCCACTGTCTGTGCGCTTCTGGCGGCGGGGATCCTTCTTTTCGCCATGAGCCGTTATCGCCATAGCGTGGACACGAGCGGCAACCAGCAGACCGTATTTGTGGCCAGCGAACTCATCCAGAAGGGAACGGCTGGGGACGCGATCGCGAGTCAGCAGCTCTTCAAAGCGACGTCGGTCGCGATCAAGCAGGCCCGCCCTGGCTCGATCGCCGACACCTCCCAACTCCAGGGGAAGGTGGCGGTCGCAGACATTTACCCGGGCCAGCAGCTCACGGCCGCTGACTTCTCGGGCAACGGTGGCTTGTCGGCTAGTCTCGCCCCCAACCAGCGTGCCGTCTCCGTCACGGTGGATCAGGCTCACGGGATGGTGGGCCAGATCAAGAACGGAGACCATGTCGATGTCTACGCCGGGTTCAACCTCGATCCCGGCAATGGGCGCCCGGTTCCGGTCGTGCGCCTGATCATGACCAACGTGCAGGTGCTCGCGGCCGGCACGGGCGGAGGCAGCGGTCTGGGCGGCTCGCAGAATCCGTCGAACGCGTTCAGCAACGTGACGTTGAACGTCAATGACGCCCAGGCGGGAGCGGTCGCCTACGCTGCCGACAACGGCAAGGTGTGGCTGGTGCTGCGTCCTGCGAATGCGAGCTCGACGGCTCCGCCGTCGACGATCAGCGCAGAGTCACTTCTACTCGGTAGCAGGCCGATCAACGCCGGAGCGACGAAATGAACATCGCGGCGAGAGCACGAGTCGTCCTTGACGACACGGTCGACCGGGCCATCGTGGAGACGCTGCTCACCTGCAGCCCGCATCTCCACGTTACGGAGTACCTGGACCTGCGACAGCACGAGCAGCCAAACGGCGAGGCAGGCGACGCGCTGATCGTGGCGTGTAGCTCCTTCACGCCCGCGGTCGGGCACTACGTCGGCGCGTCGCGACGCCTGCACCCCGAGCGGCCGGTGGTGATGATCTGCACCGCCGAGGCCAACGGCTACGTCTCCGAGGCGATCGAGTCCGGTGTGGATGACATCATCACGCTCCCCCCCGACCGTGACCCGCGCGTCGCCCTAGCGATATCGGGGCAGCTCGTGTTCACCGTCGAGAAGGCGATCGCGCGCAGGCGCGGGGAGCCGGAGATGGCCGGTCAGCGGCTCGGGCGCATGATCTGCGTGCTCGGCTTGAAGGGCGGCTCGGGAAAGACGCTGACCGCGTGCAACCTCGCGGCGTCTTTGGCCGACGCCGGCAACACCGTGGCGCTCGTCGACCTCGACCTGCAATTCGGCGATGTGGGGTTGACGCTGGGGTTGAGCCCGGAGCGCAGCCTGTACGATCTCGTCAGATCGGGGGGGTCGCTGGACGTCGAGAAGCTGGAGGACTTCCTCACCGTCCACCCATCCGGCATCAGGGCGCTGCTTGCGCCGGCGCGGCCTGACCAGGCCGGCGTGGTCACCTCCGACTTCCTCAAGGACGTCTATCCGCTGCTGCGGGGGATGCACGACTTCGTGATCGTGGACACGCCACCGAGCTTCACCCCCGAGGTGATCGGCGCGGTCGATGCCTCGACGGAGGTATGCGTCGTGGCGATGCTCGATTCGCCATCGCTCAAGAACAGCAAGCTGGGCCTGGAGACGCTCGAGCTGATGGACTACTCAGGCCGCGTTCGGATCGTGCTCAATCGCGCGGACTCCAGCGTCGGCATCTCACCTGACGACGTGGTGGCGATCATTGGCCGCGCACCCGATGTGCTCGTGCCCTCGGATCGCAACATCACGCGCTCGGTCAACCAGGGCGAGCCGATCGCGCTGCAGCATCCTCGATCCGAGGCGGCCCGATCGTTCAAGAGCCTTGCGGGCCTGTATATCGCCGACCAGGCGACTGCCGACCACGGCCATGCGGCGAAGCGCCGGAGACTCTTCCGGCGGGGCAGGTAGAGAGTGATGGAGCTGCATGAGCGCATCGCGTCCTCACCGGTGGGCGAGACCACTAAGAGCCTGCACGACCCATTCGCCGAGGCGAAGAACCGCATCCATCTGGGTGTGATCCAGGATCTCGGTCGACAGATCTTCACCACCGACACCGACGTGACGGCCATACGCCCGAAAGTCGTCGAGGAGATCCGTCGCCGGCTCAGCGAGGAGCCTGGCATCTCGCGGGAAGACCGCGAACGCCTCGTAGAGGAGCTGACAGATGACATCCTGGGTTACGGCCCGCTGGAGCGCTTGCTGGGCGACGACACCGTCTCGGAGATCATGGTGAACGCACCCAGCGACGTGTGGATCGAGCGGGAGGGCATCCTCCACCGGACGACGGTGCAGTTCACCGACGAGTCTCAGCTGAGGCGCATCATCAACAAGATGGTCGCCGAGGTGGGCCGGCGCATCGACGAGGCCCAACCGATGGTCGACGCGCGGATGGCAGACGGCAGCCGCATCAACGCCGTGATCCCGCCGCTGTCCTTGGCAGGGGCGCTCCTAACCGTGCGCAAGTTTGGCGCCGAGCGCCTGGACGTCGACGCGCTGGTGCGGCTCGGCACGCTCACGCCCGAGACGGCCGATCTGCTCCGCCGCTGCGTGGAGGCCCGCTTGAACATCCTGATCTCGGGAGGGACAGGCGCCGGCAAGACCACGCTACTGAATGCGATGTCAGCTGCGATCCCAGACTCGGAGCGGATCGTGACGATCGAGGATGCCGCCGAGCTCCGGCTGGCCCAACGCCATGTGCTGCGCCTCGAGTGCCGGCCCAAGAACATCGAGGGAGAGGGGGAGGTTGCAATTCGCGACCTCCTGCGCAACACGCTGCGCATGCGTCCTGACCGCATCGTAGTCGGGGAGGTTCGCGGCGCCGAGGCGCTGGACATGCTCCAGGCGATGAACACCGGTCACGACGGCTCGCTGTCGACGATTCACGCGAACTCTCCACGCGATGCCCTCGCGCGCGTGGAGACGATGGTCATGATGGCCGGGTACGACCTCCCGCTCCGCGCGATTCGCCAACAGGTAGCAGCAGCTTTGGACCTGGTAATCCAGCTCGAGCGAGTTCATGACGGCACGCGCAAGGTCACGGCCATCACCGAGGTGCAACGTATGGAGTCCGACGTGATCACCCTTCAGGAGCTCTATCGGTTTCATGTGGAGGCAGTCGCATCGGACCGCGCGGTGGTGGGCCAGCTGACGAGTACCGGTTTGCGTCCCGGCTTCCTCGAGAAGTTCGAGAAGCGGGGCGTCAATCTGCCTTCGTGGCTATCAGCGCCCGCGCCGGCCGGGCAGATCGCTCCGCCGCCGGCGCGCAGGGCAGTGGCATGATCCTCGGGCGTGCGTCTTCTCGTGCGCGCCGGCTCATTCCGTGCGGGCTGACCGCGATCATCGCGGCCGGGCTGCTCGGCTCGCCGACGAGCGGTGCAGCCCCGAGCCTGCGCGTGACCGAAGGGGGTGGGGCGAGCTTCCCTGCTCGCGCGCTTGTGCTGTCCGTCTCCGATCACGGATCGCTTGCCGCCTCGCAGGTCCATGTCGCCGAGAACGGCCGGCCGATCGGGGGCGCTGTGCTCAGTCCGATCAGCCGGGCGGCCGTGCGGGACTTTGGCGTGATCCTGTTGATCGACGTGAGCCCGAGCATGCAGGGTCAGCCGCTCGTGAATGCGATGGCCGCTGCGCGCGCCCTCGCTCGACAACGCACGGGCAACCAGCAGCTCGGAGTGCTGGCGTTCGACGAGGCCACGAACGTCGTGCTCGCGCCGACCGCGAACGGAGCGGCGGTAGCGAGAGCGCTGGCCAAGGCGCCACCCCTGGGTCCCGGGACGCACATCTACGACGCTCTGTCTGCCGCCGTACGACAACTCGCTGCAGCGCGCGTCGCGGCCGGAGCGGTGATCCTCCTATCCGATGGCGCCGACCGGGGCAGCGCCACTTCCGAGCGGACGGTGGCGGCTGCTGCCAGAGCAGCCCACATCTCTTTGTACACCGTCGGCGTGCGCGATTCGACCTTCGACTCGAGCTCTCTCACGATGTTGGCGCGAGATGGCGCAGGCCAGTTCGTGGAAGCCAGCGCCTCCCAGCTTCGCTCGGTCTTCACGACGCTCGAGGCCGGGCTGACGAGCGCCTACGTTCTCCACTACCGCTCAAGTGCTCCACTCGGCCATCGGGTGGAAGCGTCGATACGCGTCGACGGAGTGCCAGGGACGGTGACCCTGAAGTACAACTCGCCCGCAGCTCCGCTCGCGCTTTCAGTCAAGCGTCCTCACCCCAAGTCCTTCTGGCTCTCGACACTCGCGCTCGTGCTGTCGGCCTGCGCTGCCGCCTTGCTGGTCGGCCTTGCGTTGTTCGCATTTCTAGCCCCGCGCCTGCGACGCGGCGAGCTGCGCCGCCGCATCGGCGAGTTTACGGCTGGGGCGATCTCGGAACCGTCCGACGACGCAACAGCACGCGCTACCTCACGACTCCCGGCCCTCGAGCGGCTGCTCGAACGGACGCGATGGTGGTCGCACTTCAAGGAAGACGTGGAGATAGCTCGGATCGATCGCCAGCCCGTCGAGCTCGTCGCGCGGACGGCGCTCGGCACGATTGCCCTTGCGGTGCTACTGGGTCTCGCCCTTGGCACCCCCGTCTTGTCGGTCCTCGCTCTCCTGCTCGGTCCGCTGGCGCTCAAATCGAGCGTCAAGCGTCGGCTGCGCAAGCAGCGGGAGCTCTTCGGGGAACAGCTTTCCAATCACCTCCAGGAGCTCGCCTCGGCGATGCGCGCCGGACACAGCCTGGTGACCGCCATCACGTCGATGGCGCGGGCGGCCTCGGAGCCGTCAAAACGCGAGTGGGCTCGAGTGGTCGCCGACGAGCAGCTGGGGCAGCCACTGGAGGTCGCAATGAGGCCCATGGCTCAACGCATGGATTCCGACGACGTCGGCCAGGTCGCGCTTGTCGCCGCGCTGCATCAGCGTACGGGCGGAAACATGGCCGAGGTGCTCGAGCGGGTGGCCGACTCGGTGCGCGATCGCGCAGAGCTGCGACGTGAACTGCACTCACTGACCGCCCAAGCCCGCCTGTCGCGGTACGTCGTGACCGCGCTCTCCCCCGCCGTTGCGGGGATGATCGTCTTGATCAACCCCGCCTACGTCCGGCCGCTGCTCGACACGACCGCAGGAGTGGTGCTGGTGTTCATCGCGGTCGGCCTCGTCGTCACCGCATCTTTGATCATGCGAGCGATCACCGACATCAAGGTCTGAGAGTCATGGCTCTGCTGTTCATCATTGGAATCCTGTTCTTGGCGGCATCGGCTGGACTGCTGGCGCGAGCCATTACGCTGGCGCGCGCGCGGACCGTCACACATCTACAGCAGATCGACGAGTACGGATTCCACGCGGCTGAGGGTCCCACAGCGCGACTCGCCAACCCGAAGCGGACGAGCCGGACACTCAGCGATCTGGCGGAGCGCATCGGAGGCTCGGTGAGGGGCACGAGCTGGCGGGCTCCTGTGACGACGCCCCAGTTGCGCGGCGCGGGCCTCTACAACGTCAGCCCGGAGATGTTTCAGGGCTACAGGGTCATGCTGACCGTGGCGCTGTCCTCTTTGATCCTGTTCGACACCGTGCTGTCGGGCTCGTTCTCGATCCTAACGGTGCCGCTGATCGTCGCGAGCACTGCGCTCACCTGGCTCGGCCCTGCTGCGCTGGTCAGCACCCGGGCACAGCGGCGGATGGACCGGGTGGATCGCGATC
>JAOPZM010000087.1 GCA_025964115.1 Solirubrobacterales bacterium | reverse complement strand
CGTCGGCTAGATACGCGACACGGCGAGCCATGGCGACCCCCACAACTGGGGGTCGCAAACTTGGCTCTACGGACCGACTAGGCAACTGCACCGGTTCGATTCCGGTCGTCGCCTCTATATCCGTGCGCCGGCTGCCAGCGGACCCAAGTGCATGAGTAGATGTTGTCGAACTCGCGCCTTGCTCCACAAGCCTTGACCTCGGACCTACATGCACGGTAGCCTCGGCAACAGTCACTGCGCCTTCAACCGGTGCGGAGATGGTCCTACAGCGGCAGGACCCCGGGCAACGTTTGGGTGCTCTACGGCCTGCCGTACACGGCACGCGTGCGGGGAGACAGTGCCAACTTCGAGTGACCGGAGCCGCATCGAACCGAAGCGACCCCCAGCGGGGCTGCCTCGGTTCGACGTGCAGGAAGTGCTCGACGGCAGTGGTCACACCCTGATCCTCAGCGGCGAACTGGACATGGTGTCCTCCGCCGACCTGGAAGCCGCCATCTCGTTGCTCTGCAAGGAAGGCACGAGCCGGCTCGTGCTGGACCTGAGCGCGCTCGCTTTCATGGATCTGATGGGCCTGCGGATGGTGCTCTTCGCCAAGGAACTCTGCGAGTGGCATCGATGCGAGTTCGCGCTCGTTCCCGGACCGGTCTCGGTGCAGCGCGTCTTCGAGCTCACGAATCTGCTCGACGTCATGCCGTTCGAAGAGGGCCAGAGCAATGCGCCGCCGGCCCAGTCCAGCAGCGGCGGCCGGTAATTGCGCGGTCCTCGCTCGCCCTCATGAACGAGCCGGGCCTCATTGCATTAGCATCAGGACAACCGAATGGGCCAACTCGACTCAAGAGCGCTTGAGGACCTTGAAGGGGAGCTGCGAGCGCGGGCCTTCGCCCGCAACGCCGAGCTGATGACGGGGACATGCTCGGACGGCAGGTTCCGTGCGGCGTTCGTGCAGTTCGGTGACCGCATCGCCCGGCGCGGGACCGTCCTGCTCGAGGCCGCCGCGGGCGACAAGCATGTGGCGCTCGAGTGGCTGATAGCGGCCGACGCTGAGCGTCCGCCCCACCGTTAACGGGTCGCTGCGTCAGGGACGCCGCGGGTGGGGACGCCGACTTGAGCCCTGCGGCGAGTCGGGGCGATCAGTCGCGCCCGGGCGTTCCGTCGAGGATGAACAGCTCCACGGCGATATCCGGGTCCATGTGGTTGCCGCTGATGAACGCGACAACCTTGCGACTGGTCAACCGCTCCACGGCCTCGGTGAAATCCTCCTTCATCGTCTCCTGAAAGAGGTGGCGCATGCTGCTGACGGTATGACCGTTGCCGGAGAGGGCGATCGTCTTCTCGACCTGCGTCATAACGTCGCGCATGAGCACGATCACGAGGTTGTCGTTGTGAAACGACGAGGCGCTGCTCGGCCCGCGGCCGAGGTGTTTGGTGTGGATCCCCACAATCGCGCTGGTCAGAGCCGCGTTCAGCTCACCGCCCTTCATGGGGCGTCGCTAACGGGTATGAAGACCTGGCGCATGGCGGTTTGACTCGTTCAGACGCGCCCCTCGGAGCGTCCGTAATGAGCCAGATCGAGGCCTATCCCCCGCCCGCACCCACCTCTGGGCATCCGCGCCGTCGCCACCTTTGGGCGCGCCTGCGCTACGCCGAGACTAACAGGCCCGGACCCCCGCCCCTGCTGGGATCGTGTTGCCGAGCTCCGCTAGAGCGCGGTGTCGAGGATGAACGTCTCCACGGCTATGTCGGGGTCCACGTGGTTTCCGCTGATGAATGCGACCACCCTACGGTCGGTCAGCCGTTCGACCGCCGCCCTGAAGTCCGCCTCCATCGTCTCCTGGAAGAGCCGGCGCATGTGCGTGACTTCGCGCGCACTCCCTGACTGCGCGAGCGTCTTTTCGGCATTCGTCATGACCTCACGCATGACCACCGTGACCACGTCGTCGTAGTGGAAGGTGCAGGCACTGCTGGGTCCCCGGCCGAGGTGCAAGCGGTAGATCCCGACGACCGCGCTCGCCAGCGCGGCATTCAGCTCGCCGCCCCTGAGTTGGACCGTGTCGGTTGGCATACGCGCCACTCCGTTCAGCGAGCTCTCGGATGTCTAAGCCCACGCGTCGGGTCGAGAGCAAGCCACAAAGGCCCAGGCGAGCGAGGCCTTCATCGTACCGCGCCACGGGGATCCACTAGGCGCGGCTCGGGCGGGGCGCTCAGATCAGCTTCTCGCGCTCGTGCCGAGCGCTCTCATGAGGGAGGCTTCGCTCTGAGGCCCGGACAGCATCCCGCGGATGCGGCCGCGTGAGTCCACGATGAACGTCGTCGGCAGACCGATCAGCCTGTAGGCGCTTCCCACGGTTCCTTCCCCGTCGCGGACGTTGGGGAACGTCCACGAATGGGCCTTGATGAACGAGCGCGCTCCCGACAGGGCGTCGTTCCAGTCCACGCCGATCACGCGACCATGCCCGATTGCGCTCTGCGAGACACGCTGCACGGCTGGCGCCTCCTGCGCGCAGGGTTCGCACCAGCTCGCCCAGAACACCACGATCTTCGACTGACTGCCGGCGCCGAACGCGGGAACGGGCGGCCCGGAGAGATGTTCGCCGGGAAGCGAAGGCGCGGGGCGCCCGGCAGGCGGTGAGTGCTTTGAAGCCAGGCCGACGATGGCGAGCCCGGCGATAGCGGCGAGCACTGCGAGTGTCCAGGCGACGGGTCGCAGCCGTCCACGCACGACCCGGGACTCCTCAGCGGACGGCCAGCAGCGGGACGTCGTGGGCTATTTCGGCCGGCTGGAAGTTGGACGCGTAGATCGTCAGCCGCTTGCCGGATCCGGTCACCCCGTAGATCAGCCCCGAGTGATTGATGAATTCCGGTTTCGCCGCATCTCGTTCAGAGCCGACTCCCCATGCCTGCCAGACCGGACCCAGTTCGTGGGCCGAGCCGACGAGATACTGCATGCGGCCCGTCATCTGGTGTCGTGCGAGGAACGCGCTCACGGCCTTGGGGGTGTCCCCCTTCGGATCGACAGAGACGGCGACGATCGCGACTTTCGATCGCACCGCCGGCGGCATCAGGTTCTGGGCCACTCTCAGGTTCGAGGCCATCAGCGGGCAGACATCCGGACAGTGCGTGTAGAGGAACGTGACCAGCAGGACCTTGCCCTTGTAGGACTGGATGTCGACGGGCTGGCCGAGGTAGTTGTGCAGCGCCAGCGGGGGCGCGGCGGCCACCGGGCTCAGCAGCCCCGAGGCCTCGAAGCCGCCCTGCGTGGCGGTGCCGTGCTTTTTCGGCGACGCGGATGAGCCGACCGCGATCAGCGCGATGGCGCCACCCAGCAGCACGAGCGCGAGCAATGACAGCGGCACGCGAAGGTCGACGGGATGCTTCTTCATCGCACAGCGAAGATACCAGCGCCTGTACTACGGCGCGTAGGACCTTGCCGCGCCTGGGTGACCCGTGTTCGTCGGCAAGAAACGTTGCATTCCTTCCCCTGTAACGCATCTTGCAAACAGATCTGTTAGTTTGCCGCCCGTTCGTGCCGAGTCCTTCACCTCATGGGGTGGCGGAGCGGGGGACCCAATGCAGCCGAGTGGCTGCGGGGGCGAATCGCCACAGTTGTGGCGTAGCGTAGACGTTTACGCGAGCCCGACAGCTAACCCCGTAGGCGCCAAGAAATGACGAAAGGACGCCTTCGGATGCCGGGATTCCCGCGTGATCTTGCTGTTGATGACCCCTGGAGAGCTTCACTCGAGCGTTCGCGCGCCCGCCGCGCGCGCGCCGGGCATGCACGCACCCACCGCAGCGCCAGCAGCGTCGCGCCGGCATCGGCGCTGATCGACACGGGGGTTCACCTGCGCGAGGTGCGAGACCTCGCCGAGTCCGAGCTCTGGCAGCTCTCCCTGGGCCGTTCCCGCGCGCGCAGACGCGCCGCCGAGCTGCGCTTCGTGCCCGCGAGCTCGCGTGCCAAGCGCGTCTCGATCGGAGCGCTTGCGGCCCTCTCGGTCGGTCCCGCATCCACACTCGCGAGCGGGCAGTCATCGGTGAACCCGGCCTCGCCCAATCCCGAACCGCCCACGACCGCCGAACACGTCATCGTGCTCAGCTCGGGAGCCGAAGGAAGGCACGTGAAGCTCCTCCAGCAGGCGCTCGGCATCCATGTCGACGGCGCCTTCGGTCCTGAAACCGAAGAAGCGGTGCGCACCCTGCAGAGCAGCAGGGGACTCGCCGTCGACGGTGTCGTGGGTCCGCAAACCGTCGCCGCATTGCGCGGCAACTCCACGGTCAAGGCGTTCGCAAGCGTCCAGAGTGAGGTCCCCGGGGAAGCGACGTCCACGAGCCAGGCTTCGACGGTGCCCGCGATCCTCACCTCAGAACCCGAAGCGAGTGCGCAGAGCGGCAATGAATCGAGCTCCGCACCGGCCGGCGAAGCCGCTGTGAGCTCCTCTGCGGCTGGCGCAGCGGAACCCGAAGCGGAAGGGTCCGGCAAGGCCGCTCCGTCCCCCGAACAGTCTCTCGGCGCAGCGGTGGCGCGACTGCAGTCGGCCTTGAAGCTCTCCGCCGATGGGACGTTCGGCCCGGAAACAGAGGCCGCCGTGCGCCGGCTCCAGGAACGCCACGGGCTCTCCGTGGACGGCGTGGTCGGCCCCGCGACATGGGGCGTGATCGACGTGCACGGCGAGGAAACGCTGACCCCTCCGCCCTCTGCCCTGCCCGCTCCTCCCCAGGCTCACCAGTCGAGCGACTCCGGCGCCAGGATCGCCGTAGCCAATGAAGGTGCCGGCCCCAGTGAAGCGCCCGCCAAGGATGGCGGCAGCGCGATCTCACGCCTGCAGCATGCCCTGGGCATGGCGCCCGACGGCGAATTCGGTCCGGCGACCGAGGAAGCGGTGCGCCGCCTGCAGGCGCGCCACGGGCTCAACGTCGACGGCGTGGTGGGTGCCGAGACCTGGGCCCTCCTCGGCATCAGCAGCGAGCCCGAACTGAAGCCCCCGGCCTCGGCGATCGTCCACGAACACTCGGAAGGCGGCGCGACCGAACACTCCGAAGGCGCTGCCACGAGCAGCACTGGCGGCGGCGAAGGATCATCGAGCGTCGTCGCGAGGGTGATCGCCGCTGGGGAAGAAATAGCCACGAGGCCCTACCAGTGGGGCGGCGGACACGGCTCCTTCCAGTCCGCCGGCTACGACTGCTCAGGCTCGGTGTCCTACGCGCTTCACGGCGGCGGTCTGCTCAGCTCGCCGCTGGACTCGACCGGCTTCGAGTCCTACGGCGAAGCGGGCCCGGGAAGCCACATCACGATCTACGCGAATGCCGAACACGTGTACATGATCGTGGACGGCAGGCGCTTCGACACGGTCGCGCAGCAGGAAGGCGGCTCCCGCTGGTCGAGCAGCATGACCTCGACGTCGGGCTACGTCGTCCGCCACCCCGCGGGGTACTAGACGGCCGGCACGGCCGTCAACCAGCCCGACCGGGCCGCAGCGCCACAGCCCAGAACATAAGCCTGAAGAGCCGTCCTTCGGGGGTTTCTCCGACCGCCGGTGCGTCCCGTCCCAGGCGCGGCCTAGCTTGCCTTCCCGTCAACGCGCAACGGCGACAGGAGGCGGGGCCATGCTGGCTCGGGCACATACCTTCACGATCGAAGGGCTGCAGACTCGGCACGTGACCGTCGAGGTCGACGTCCGCTCCGGGCTGCCCGCCTTCACGATCGTCGGCCTAGCCGACGCCGCGATCCGCGAGGCGCGTGAGCGCGTCCGCACCGCGATCCTCAACTCGGGGTTCGAGTTTCCCGGCAGGCGGATCACCGCCAACCTCGCACCAGGCGACGTGCCGAAGGCGGGGCCGGGCCTGGATCTCGCACTCGGGTGCGCGGTGCTCGCGGCCAGCGGCCAGCTTCCCGGCGAGCGACTCGACACTCATGCTCTGTTCGGAGAGCTTGCCCTCAGTGGTGAGCTGCGGGCCTGCGATGGCACGCTAGCCGTTGCGCTGGCGGCCCGCGAGCGGGGTCTGAAGACGGTCGTCGTGGCGCCTGCATGCGCCGCGGAGGCGAGGCTGGTCGAGGGCCTCGACGTCGCCGTCGCCGAACGTTTGAGCAGTGCCGTGCGCGTCCTCCGCGGCGGCAGCCCGGACCCACCGGGTCTCTCGCCGTCGCGCCCGCCGCATGCGATCAGGCGAGAATCGAGGCAGCCGGACCTCGCCGAGGTGCGGGGCCAGCATCACGCCGTTCGTGCACTTGTCATCGCCGCGGCCGGCGGGCACCACTGCCTCCTCAGCGGTCCACCGGGCACCGGCAAGACGATGCTAGCCCAGCGGCTCCCTTCGATACTCCCGCTTCTCAGCAGCCAGGAGGCGATCGAAGTCACACGCGTCCGGAGCATCCTCGGGAGCGCACCCCGGGGGCTCGCGAGGAGACGCCCGTTCCGCGCGCCCCACCACTCGATAACCACCGCCGGGCTCGTCGGGGGCGGGCAGCGGGGATGGGTCGGCGAGGCCGTCCTCGCCCACAACGGCGTGCTGTTCCTGGACGAGCTCTCGGAGTTCGCGCGCTCGACGCTGGATGCGCTGCGTCAACCGCTCGAGGAGGGGCGGATCGCGATCGTGAGGGCCAGGCACGCTGCGGTCTACCCGGCGCGGTTCATGCTCGTCGCCGCCACGAACCCGTGTCCGTGCGGGCATGCCGGAGCAGGCGATCGATGTGGCTGCACCGAAACCGAGCTTGCGCGCCACCGGCGGCGGCTGAGCGGTCCGCTGATCGACCGAATCGATTTGCTGCTTGCGCTCGAGCGCCAGGCGCCCCGCACGCTCGGCGAGAGACCGCTGACGTCCTCGAAGAGCGCGCGCGAGCGCGTCGTCGAGGCGCGCGAACGGCAGGCCACGCGATTGGCCGCGGACGGGATCACGATGAACGCCCACATGGATGCGGCTCTGCTCGCGAGGCACGCCCGGCTCGATGCCACGGGAGAGGCGATGCTGCAACGCGCTGGCGAGCGGGGGCTGCTGAGCGCTCGCGGGCAGCACCGCCTGCTGCGGGTCGCGCGCACGATCGCCGATCTCAACGCGAGCGGTCGCGTGCGCCCGCGGGATCTGGGGGCCGCGCTCGCCCTCCGGCCGGAGGCGACCCTCGGGGGGAGCCGAGCGGCATGACCAAGCTCTCCGCCGACCCAGCGCCCGCGTGCGGGGACTGCCTGCGGCGGAGCTGGCTGCTCGCGCGTCTCAGCGCGGGGCTCGACTACAGATGGGCCGACGTTTCGCGTTTGACGGAGTTGCTGGCACTCGACGACGAGCGCTTGCTGCGTGCGCAGGCGGGCAGTAGGAGGGCGAGGTTGCAGTCCGACTACCTGCGCTTCGACTCGGCCGGGCTTTCGCCCAGGCCGGGAGTGGGGACGGTGTGCCGGCATGACCCCGGCTATCCCGCTGCCCTGCGCGGCCGCGGGGCTCCACCGATGCTGTACGTGCTCGGCGGTCCGGACAGGTTGCGCGACCTCACTCAGAGACCAGTCGTCGCGGTCGTCGGCACAGTCAGGGCCAGCGACTACGGCGTCGAGATCGCCAGGAGCCTCGGCCGCGGACTGGCCGCGAGTGGCGTGACCGTCCTCAGCGGGGCGAGCGACGGGATCGCCGCCGCCGCGCATTCCGGCGTGGTCGAAGCCGGCGCCGCGGGAGTAGCTGTGGTGGGCGGCGGTCTTGACGTTGCCTGGCCCGCACGGAGGCGCTCCCTGCTCGAGCGACTGAGGACGCATGGATGCGTTGTCTCGGAGCTGCCCTGCGGGACCGACGGTCGCCGCTGGGGCCCGGCGGCGGCCGAGCGGGTCGTCGCGCGCCTGTCGGAGGTCACGGTCGTCGTCGAGGCGGGCGAGACCGCGCGCGAGCTGGCGAGCGCCGGCATCGCCCGCTCCCTCGGACGGATGGTGGCAGCGGTCCCCGGGCGTGTGACCTCTCGTTCCTCCCGCGGCACGAACGCGCTGCTGATCGACGGCGCCCGCCTGGTGCGAGGCGCGCAGGACGTCCTCGAGCTTCTGCACGCCGGCTCCGCGGCTCGGCCCGTCGCCGACGGCACGGCATGCGTGGAGCTCGAACCGAGGCTTGCGGAGGTGCTCGAGCAGGTGGGAGAAGGCAGGGACAGTCCCGACAGGCTCACCGACCCCGCCGCCGACGCCGACGAGGTGCTGCTGGCGTTGAGCGAGCTTGAGCTGATCGGGCTGCTCACGCGCGGCGAGGGCGGACGCTACGTGCGATGCGTCTGAGACCGTCCAAGCGCGGCACGGAACGATGCGTTCCGAGCATGCACAGGTACCCAGGGCCTGCTTTGATACTTGATCGGCCATGTCGCAGGAGAACGTGGAGATCGTCCAGCACGGATTCGAGCACTTCGCGGCCACAGGCGAGCCGCACTGGGAGAGCTTTGACGAGGCGGTCGAGGTTCGCGACCACGACACGATGGACCAGGACGGATACCGGGGGCATGCCGGGATGGCGCGCTGGCTCGAGGATTGGGCGGCAGCCTGGTCCGCTTTCACCATGGAGCCCGAAGAGTTCCTCGATGTTGGCGAGCGCGTGGTCATGGTCTTCCGCATGAAGGCGACAGGGCTCAGCAGCGGCGTGGCGCTCGAGCGGCAGGACGCGATGGTCTTCACGGTGCGCAGCGGAAAGGTCCTGCGCCTCGAGTACTACAACAGCCGACAGCAGGCCCTTGAAAGTGTGGGGCTGTCGGAGTAGCGATGTCTCGGGAGAACGTCGAGATCGTGACGCGGATCGTGGCGTCGTTCAACGCGGGCGACCTCGTTGCGGCCTCCGAGCTCTTCCACGCTGATGCAGAATGGCGTGACCTCTCGCACGCGCCGGATACGCCTGAAGATCTGGTGGGCATTGAGGAGATTCTCGCGGCGGCCGATCAATGGGCGCAGGCGTTTGACCATTTCGGGGCCGAGGTCTACGAGTACATAGACCCGCATCCATGGGTTGCGGCGTTCGCGCGCGACGAGTTCCCCTCGCAGCTCCTTGACCCGGAGGTTGAGTACGTCAACCCCGTGGGCGCCGTGGAAGAGGGAACCCGACGTGGGGTTCCCGCGTTCCGTGGCGCAGTTGAGAAGGTCTCAGAGGGGTGGGCGACGTGGCAGATGGAGCCGGAGCAGCTAACCGCGATCGGGTGTCAGGTCGCAGTCGTCGTGCGGTATCGGGCGCGCGGCCGGACGAGTGGAGTGGAGCTTGAGGGGCGCGAGTCCGCGCTGCTCACGCTCCGGAACGGCAAGGTCACCCGCTACGCGTGGTTCCACGGTCCCGGCGACGCCCTCAGCGCCGTTACGACTTTCTGAGAAAGCGGATGAAGGGATTCGAACCCTCGACCTTCGCCATGGCAAGGCGACGCTCTAGCCAGCTGAGCTACATCCGCAGAGGGCGCCCATTCTACCCTGAGGCGAGCGCCTGCGCCGAGCGCCACCAGACCAGCCGCTCGCGGCGCGTCCGGGCCGGGAGAGCCCGTCGTTAGCCCTTGAACGTCGATCGCCCCGCGTCGCCGAAGGGCTCGTCGCGCTCGCGCACCGCCTCGCGGAACCCAGCTTCCGCGGCCCGGCGCTGGAAGGCATAACCCTCCTCGGTGTGGCGCGTGATCCCATCGAACACCGTACCCAGCACCTGCGTCGCGTGGAGGCCCTGTGCGTAGAGGGTCTGGTTGACCAGCAGCTTCATCATCATCAGCTGGTTGATCGGCACTCGCGCGATGCGCTCCACGAGAATCTCGGTGCGCGCCTCCAGCTCGTCAGCTGGCGGAGCCTCGATCGCCAGTCCCCACTCGAGGGCCTCGCGTCCCGACAGCGAGTCGCCGGTGAACAGCAGGCGCTTGGCGCGCTGCGCGCCGATCCGGTGCGCCCACAGTGCGGTCGTGGGCGAGCCCCAGACGCGGGCGGGTGGATAGCCGATCTTCGCGTCCTCTGCGATCACCAGCAGATCTGAGCAGAGGGCCATGTCGGTGCCGCCGGCGACGCAGAAGCCGTGGACGCGGCAGACGACCGGCTTGCCACATCTGAACAGGCTCATGAAGCCCTCGACGTTTCGGCTCATCATCGCGTAGTCGACCATCGGGTCCCATGTGCCGTCCGGATCGTGGTTTGCGCCGACCACGCGTGGGTCAAGCGGCGAACCGCTCGCCTCGTCGGGGGCATGTGCTGGCGTCTCCACGCCCATGCCCTCGGCGCTCTCGACGAGGTCGTAGCCACCGCAGAAGCCCGGTCCGCTGCCGCTGAGCAGCAGCACGTGCACGGCCGGATCGAGATCGGCACGCTCGACACGCAGGGTCAGCTCCTCGATCAGCCGGCGCGTGATCCCGTTCCCCCGCTCGGGCCGGTTCAGCGTGATGCGGGCGATCCGACCGTCGACCTCGTAGAGCACCGCCTGCAGGTCGCTCATGGCACCGACTCACTCGCGATCCGGGACAGCCTCGGGCTGCGAGGCGCTCTTGGTCATGCTCGAGGACTCTATAGCTCGTCCGGCGAGCTACCTGGCGAGCGGTTCCGCCGCTCCTCGTCGCGGCTGCGGCCGCGGCGCGACCGGCTGCGCCTCTCCAGCGCGAACGTCAGCAGGCACAGCACGAGCACGATCAGCGCGACCAATCCGGTGATCGCCAGACCGGGTGTGGCGAGCAGCAGCACGAGCGCACCGACAAGGCCCAAGCCCAGGTCGACTCGTGCCAGATGCTTCCTGCGTCGCGCGATACGACGGCGGGCCTGCAGCCTTGACAGATCCCCGGGCGGCTGGCCAGCGGGCCCGTTTCCTCGGGCCGCGTCGCCTGACCGTTCGGCCGCGCTCATTGCTTCATCCTCCGCAGCAGTGGACGAGGGAGCATCCTCACAACCAGCATAAGCCAGCGCAACGGTCGTGGCGCCCAAACGGTGTGCCCGCGGCCGTCCAGACCCTCCACGACGGTTCGCGCCACAGCCTCCGGCGTGGTGGACATGGGCGCCGGCTGCAAACCGTCCGTCATGCGCGTGTGGACGAATCCGGGGCGCACGACCAGCACGCGCACGTTCTGCTCGCGCAGCTCATCGCCGAGGCCCTGGGCGAGCGCGTCGAGGGCCGCCTTGGAGGCCCCGTAGATGGCGTTGCCCCGCCGCGGCCGCTCGGCGGCGACCGAGGACAGCACGACGAGCTGCCCTCCTCCCCGCTCCTGCAGCCGCCGCGCGGCGTGAATCAGCAGCGAGCCGGTGCCGACGACGTTCACCTGCAGCACCTCGAGCGCGCCTCTCACGTCCGCGGGCATCCCGCCTCGTTCGCCGAGCAGCCCCACAGCGAGGATCACGATGTCCCCGCCACCCAGGCGCTCGAACGCCTCGCCGACCACCTCGGCGTGCCGGTCGGTGTCAAGCGCGTCGAGCTCGACGGTGATCACCTGCGCGCACCCGGCAGCCCGCAGCGCGTCGGCCGCCCGCGCGAGCCCCTCGGCATCGCGGCCGACGA
>JAOPZM010000069.1 GCA_025964115.1 Solirubrobacterales bacterium | reverse complement strand
AAAAGCAAAATCAGCGGCAATCCGCCGTCGGCGACCGTCGCAGAATCGGTATTCACCAACAACCCCGAAAAACTCAAGATCTTCCTGGGCGCCGGCAACACCTAGGAGGAGCGGGCGTAGCCCTTTGTAGAGGCACGGTGTTGGCCCCGGAGCTCTCCTCCGGGGCCAACCCGCTCAACGTCCTTGCGCTCGACGGTGCGCCGTGAGATGCACGCGCGGAGGTCTGGGCCTGCCCACCGCGAAGTGCGGCGCCTATGGCTCTCTCCGGGCGAGCTGAGCGAATTCGCGGACGACCTCGAAGAACGCTGCCAGGACGGGACGCGTGTCGTCCTTGCGTCGTGCCATACCCAGCTCCAGCGGCTCAACGTCGATGAGCGGAACCGCGCGCACGCCGTCACTGGCGATCTGTCGCACCATGAACTCCGGGAGCACCGCTATCGCCTTTCCGGCGTGAATCAGGGTCCACAGATCATCGAGGGTCACCGGTGCCTCTCGGGTGACGGGCGGATCGTGTCCCCGGCGATCCGACAGCCAAGCTTCTGCCGCCCATTTCTCGGAGACGCTCGGGTGCCGCCCGGGGAAGGTCTCGTGCGCGATCTGACCGAATACCAGCTCGCTCTCCGATGCGAGCGGATGGCTCTCCGGAAGCAAGACGTATCGAGGGGCATACGCCACGGTCTCGATGACGAGGGCGTCATCGGGCGGCGGAGGGAACAGCAGCTCGGCATCGATCTCGCCCCGCTTGAGGTCCCGTAGGCGGCTCGCAGGATCGAGAAGGCGTATCTGCACGTCAACATCGGGTCGCGCTTCCATGAAGCGGCGCAGCATGGGGCGTACCAGCGGCTGGACACTCGGCAGCAAGCCGAGGATGAGAGTGGCTTCCCCGCGCAACCACGGCTGGAGAGCAGCATGTGCTTCTTCGGCAGCCGTCAGCGCCACTCGAGCCTTCTCGTAGAACGCCTCTCCCGCGACCGTCAGCGTGACGCCGCGAGCAGTACGCTCAAAGAGCTGAAGCCCCAGGTTCTCCTCGAGCTTCGCGATCGACAACGACAGGGCGGGCTGCGCAAGATGGAGCGCTTTGGCCGCGCGCGTTATCTGACCCGCCTCCGCGACGGCGACGAAGCGGTACAGCTGGCGGAAGTCAACTTGAAGGTCGATCTGAGGTTCCCCGTCCGATTGTCGCCTGCTGGCCGCGCAAGGCCCGGGGTCCATTATCGCCCGCCTGTAAGGCACCTGTCGATCCAAGATTGGACATGACGCCTGCGTGTGGCGGCGTGGACGCCCACGGTTGGGAGCGTCTGCTGCAACGACGGCACGTACTTCGATCCGCCTTCGAAATACGACGGCGTCTGTTTCCCTTTGCTCGCCGTGAATTTGAGGCTCTGGGTTTTCGTCATTTTGTCGATCGGAGCAATCCGTGCGACGGCGGTGGGGATAAGGCGCTCGTGATATGTGTTTGGACCACGTGCCGAGCAGGTTGTCGAAGGAGTGGTTCTCCATCATCATCACCACCACGACGTGCTCGAATGGCAGTTCCTCATCCGCAGTGCCCGGCGGGCGGTCGGGGTGCGGGAGCGAGTCTGGCTTGCGCAGGACGGTGCCTGTCACAGCATCAACGTAGTTTGCAATCCGGATGATCGAGCCAGGCCTCAAAGCCGGAGACCGGATTCGGAACCGGTGACGCCCGCCACCACGGGGCACTCACCAACCGGGGCCGAAGAACGTCTGTTTAGAGGTGGCTCGGCCGGGGTAGAGCTTGAACTCGAACGGGCTCGGTGCGGGCTCGCCCCGGTGGGGACTGGGTAGAGATTGGGGAGAGGCGATGGGACGCAGGGAGATGGGTGCGCCCGCAGGCCGCTGGTTGACGCGGGCACGGCGTGTGAGGCTCGTGGTGGTGCTTGGGGGGATGATCGCCGCGGTGGTGGTGTCGGTGGCGGCGGCCTCGGCGCAGGCCACGCCGAACGTGGCTGTGGCTTGGGGTCAGAACGGCTTCGGTACGCTCGGCAACGGCGGCGGCGGCTCGAGGGACGTGCCGGTGACGGTCGACAACCTGAGCGGGGTGACCTCGATTGAATCCGAGCGCGGCACAACCTACTACGGGCAGGCCCTCGCACTGCTGGAAAACGGCACCGTCTGGGGCTGGGGCCGCAATGGCGCTGGACAGGTGGGTGACGCGACCATTACGGAAAGGAACATTCCCGTGCCGGTCTGCGCGGTGGGCGAAAAAGCTCCCTGCGCTAACCATCTGAGTGGCGCGAAGGCGATCGCTGCGGGGAACGTGCACAGTCTGGCGCTGCTCACAAATGCCACCGTGCTGGAGTGGGGTGCACCCGGCGACGGCATCGAAAGCAGCGTTCCGGTCGCGAAGAACGGGCTGAGCGGCGTGAAGGCGGTCGCCGCGAGCGGCGATACGAGCAATGAAGGTAAAGGAGACTTCAGCTTGGCGCTGCTTGAAAACGGCACCGTCATGGGGTGGGGCGCGAACGGCTCGGGACGGCTGGGCAACGGCGGCGAATTGCAAAGCTACGAACCGGTGGCGGTCTGCGCCGTCGGCGAAAAAGCTCCGTGCGCCAACCATCTCAGCGGCGTGAAGGCCGTCGCTGCGGGTGTGAGCTGGGGGCTGGCACTGCTTGAAAACGGCACGGTGGCGGCGTGGGGCGCAAACGGCTCCGGACAGCTCGGCAACGGCAGCGAAACCTCAAGCTCCGTGCCGGTGGTCGTCTGCGCGGTGGGAGCGACCAGCCCGTGCTCGGAAGAAAGCCAGCAGCTGAAAGGCGTCAAGGCCATCGCTGCCGGCCAAGACCAGAGCGTCGCGCTGCTTGAAAACGGGACGGTCGTGGCCTGGGGCGGACCGGATCTGGGCAACGGCAGCCCATCCAAGAGCACAACGCCCGTGGCTGTCTGCGCGGTGGGCGAAACGGCTCCGTGCACGAACCATCTCAGCGGGGCGACCGCCGTCGCGGCGGGCGGCGAAAACCCCACCGCCAGCTACGCGCTGCTCGGCAGCGGCGGCGTGGTGTCCTGGGGCGACGGCACCTGGCACGAGCTGGGCGACGGCTCTACGAAAAGCAGCCTCGTCCCGGTCGCGGTCTGTGCCGAGAGCGAACCGGAAAAAAGCGAAACCGAAACGACTCCGTGCGCTAAGGATCTGACGGGGGTGCAGGGGATCGCTGGGGGCGACGAACAGGGCTTCGCCTTCGGCCCGTTCCCGCTCCCCACCGTCACGGCGATCACGCCAAAGTCCGGCCCACAAATCGGCGGCAGCTCGGTGACGATCACCGGAACAGGATTCAAAGAAGTGAGCTCGGTCAAGTTCGGCTCGACCAACGCGAAGAGCTTCAAAGTGAACTCCGAAACCTCGATCACGGCGGTCTCGCCGCCCGGCTTCGGTGTCGTGTATGTGACCGTGATCGCCTCGGGGTGGGCGAGCAGCGGCAGCGCCGCATCCGCATTCACCTATCAGAACCTGCCGCAGATCGGCCGCTGCTTGAAAGTCGGCAGCGGCAAAGGCGCCTACAAGAGCGCCAACTGTGTCACGGAAGCCCCTGCACACACGGGAGCCTACGAATGGCAGACAGGAGCCCCGAGGCTCGGGCTCAGCGGCAAAACCACCTCGCCCAGGCTCGAAACGGTCGCCAAACACCTCGTGCAGTGCGCCGCCGGCAAATTCAGCGGCAGCTGGAGCGGGTTGAGGGGCGCGTCAGTCACGCTCGCGTTCACAGGCTGCACCACCACTGTCCAGGAAAAGCCGGTGAAATGCCAGACCAATCCAGCTGAAGCGGGGGTCATAAAAACCGAACCGCTGGCAGCCGAACTCGGCTACATCTCCAACGAAGGCACCGTGCCGAAGGTCGGCCTGGACCTAACGCTGCCAAGGAGCCCGTCGAGTGCGCTCGTCCGGTTCACATGCGGCGCGCCCCCCGATGTGACGGCACCCGAAGAATGGACCGTCGAAGGCTCGGCGATCGGAGCGATCACCCCGGTCGACGCGATGCAACTGATCTTCAAACCCGCCTATCAGTCGAAAGCCGGCAAACAAATACCCGAACACTTCGAAGGGCTGGCCAACGACACGCTGCTCGTGTCAAGACTCGGAGCAAGCCTCACAAAGGAAGAAGAACAGGGCGCGGTGGCGATGCCGGGCGCCGAAAAGAAATACTTCGAACTGGCAAACGAAGAACCGCTCGAGATAAAGGCCAAATAACCTATCAGGCCCTTTTTTCCGGCCTCGATGGCACCAACACGACCGCCAGACAGCGACGATACGACCGAAGTCGAGGAGGAGCTTCCCGAGGGGTGCTACGGCCGTTCGCGGGGGTCGACGCGGTATTGATGCGGCCCTGCCCCGGGCCCTCAGAGAGCACCGGACGGCCGCATCGTCGGCGGCGCGAGCTCGCCGACGTGTTACTGAGACCCACATAGGGGGAGTGCAATGACCATCGTCAGGATCGTTAACCGACATGTGGACCGGGAGATGTACGACGCGATCAACGCAAGGGTCGACATCGATCGGCAGCACCCGCTTGGGCTGATCATGCACGGTGCCGCCGAAGTCGACGGGACGATGCACGTCGCGCAGGTATGGGAGTCTGAGGAGTACGCGCAGCGCTATGACGAGGAACAGCTCAAGCCTGCCCTTCAGGCTGTCGGCGCTCCGCTGGACGCCGAGATCACCCTCTTCGAGCTGCACCACCTCGTCACGCCCTAGTCCCGCGGGGCAGACACGCCTCGACCGCCTCCGCGAGCTCCACAAGCGACACATCGAGCGCCTACGCAACCGAACCGACCGGAGGCCAAACCCGACCGAGCCACAAACCATGACGGTGAGCGGGATACTGGACAGGCGATGTCTGAAGAGTCCACGACCCCTGACCTGGTCGAGGGTGAGATCCGCACCAACGGTGGTGTCCGACGGGGCTCTGATGCCCTTTAGACCGGGCCATCTGGAGTACTTCGTCGCGGTCGCAGAAGAGGGCCAGATAAGTCGTGCCGCTTTGAAGCTGCATGTCGCCCAGCCCGCGCTCTCTACCGCGATCGCGAATCTTGAGTCCCAGCTCGGCGTGCAGCTGCTGGAGCGTCACCCCCGCGGGGTGACGCTCACCCACGCCGGCGAGATATTCCTCGAGAAGGCACGCGCGGCCCTTGCGACCGCCGAAGACGCCATCCTGACGGCCGAGTCGCTCGCACGGGCCGACCACGGCACGATCGTCTTCGGGTATCTGGGGCTCCCGCCCGCGTATACGAACCAGGACTTGATCGCGGCCTTCACAGAGGCGTGTCCCGACATTGAGCTGAGCCTGCGCGAGCTCGCATTCCCGTCCCTCCCGACGGCCTCTTGGCTCCGAGACGTCGACGCGGCGATCTGTACCAGACCGGCACCCGATCCGAACGTCCGCTTCCAACCGCTTCGCGCCGAGCCGCGCGTGGTGCTCATACCCAACGATCATCCGCTTGCCCAAAGACGAGAGCTGGCCGTCGCGGACGTGCTAGATGAGACCTTCCTCGGCTTCGATCCGTCGATCGACCCAGCCTGGGCGGGCTTCTGGAGCCTGGACGACCATCGTGGGAGGCCGCCCGCACGCCTCATCTCCGATCATGTGAACACTCCCCAACAGAGGTTCGCGACACTCGCCGCCGGCTGCGGCGTCGCGACGGCACCCGCCTGCCACGCCGCAGCGATCGCCAACGCCCTCCCCAACATCGTCGCAATCCCGCTCACCGATGCCGAGCCAGCGACACTTACACTGCTCGCGCACATCGACCGTCACAACCCAGTCGTCGAGGCACTGTTCACAACCGCCCGGCAAGTCACCACGCAGGTCACCGAGGAGTAGATCGCGCGGGGTTGTCTCCGGTCGCCTCGAGCATCAGCTTCTCCTTGGTCGTCGTCTGGGCGCCGCCCGAGGAGTCTATGCCGGGCCTTCTGAATGTGGGTGTTTGGCTACCGCTCGTGCAAGGGAAGCAGGTGCCGGAGTCCCGCTTCTGGCGATTTGCGAGACCAGCCCTAGATATCGGTCAGAAACCAGGTTTTCCGGCGGGAGCTTGCGGACCAATTCGGCCTATATGGGCGTTTGGTCCGGCGCCTACAGAACCGAATTCGCCTCGATTCTTTCTTCGTTGGTGAGTTTGCTGGCCATTTCCCACCCCATCGGCCCGAATTCTCTTTCGATTTCGCAGTTGTGGGTCGATTCGAGTGGGGTGGGCGTTTCTCCAACGAAGCTCGCCGGAATCTGTTCCTCGATGCAGAAGGTGCGGTGGCGCTGGTGCAATGGGAGCGCCTCTTTGAGGAGCATCTTGTTGGCCACGAGCGGGGCGATCACCGATCCTCCCCGCCAGGAGAAGATCGTAGGTTCGAATTTGCCGCATCCGAATTCCGCTAGCCGTTCGCCGGTTTCCGGGCTGAGCTTCAGCCCGAGTTTGTCCAGCGCCTTCGTTTCGCCTTTCGCGTAGACGCCGATTTCGCCGCGCATCGGCTCAACCGTGATCGTCCCGCAGGGCAGGCGAAATTCGGGCGGTCCCGATTCGCACCCGGTCAATACGATGTCGACGCGACCGACCGTTTTCGCCCCGGTGTATTCGCCCGTCGCGCTCTCGCCGCTACAGACCCCTTCTTCATTGCTGGCGAGCTTCCAGCGGAAGGGTTTGGTGCCCCCCAGGATGTCGGTGAATTTGACTTTCGGCCCGGGGCCTGGGCTCCATTCATACAGTTCGCTTCCCGCTTTCGTTTCGGTGCAGCCGGCGTTGGCGAATCGACCCCCCGCCTGTTTGATACAGCGGCCGAATTCGGGGGCTTCTGCCGATGCCGGCACCGACGTCGCCAGCAGCGCGGTGGTCGAGCAAAGCATGACGAGAATCCAGCGAAGCGACCTCATATCTTCCTTCCCCCTTGATTTGCGTCCGGGTCCCCGCGAGACGGCTCCCGTGATGGGAGGATACATGTCGCCCGACAGGCGGGGAGAGGTGCCTCACGACTCTAAGTCGTCGCGCTCTGGGTCACGGCGCACGGACTCCACTGCCGGCGGCCGCTGCGCGCGTCGCACCACTCAAACCTCGACTGAGGCCTAATGCTTTTCGGCCGAAAGCGAGCGCGTCGATGGCGGGTCCCGGGCTGTCGCTGCGGACGACGAGCGAGCGGCTCGGCGTCCTATATCCGCCCTTCCCCTTCCCCTCGAAGCGCGCGTCGCGCAAGGCCCCGCCGCAGCGTCCCCGCGAAACGGCGCCACGACCCCTGAAGAGGTATGACCAGTGGGCCCGGGAGGACTCGAACCTCCGACCTACCGATTATGAGTCGGCAGCTCTGACAAACTGAGCTACGGGCCCTACCCGCGCTCCTACGTAGACGTGGAGCGCGCGTGGCAGACGCTACCAGCGGGATCTGGAATGCTCCTGCCCGCCGCCTTGGCCTCGCCGGGCGGCCGTCCAGGTCACCGACGGGAAGGAACGCCAGATGTCAGCAGCGCGCGCAGCGATCGTCACGGGAGCATCCAGCGGCATCGGACTGGCCATTGCCAGGGTGCTCGCGGAGGAGGGGTTCGGCATCACGATGGCCGCGCGTCGGCCCGAGAAGCTCGAGACGGCCGTCCAGGGCCTCGCGGCGGAGGGCTTCGACGTGCAGGCCGTTGCTGCGAACGTCGCCGATGAGGCCGAGATCCAGAAGGTCGTCGCTGCGCACCGCGATCGCTACGGGCGGCTGGATGTGCTCGTGAACAACGCCGGCGTGGGCGTCGGCGCGTCCGTGGCGGAGATCGAGACGAAGCGCCTCGACATGCAGCTGAACATCAACCTCCGCTCGATCGTCCTCTTCTACCGCGAATGCATCGGGCTGCTGAAGGAGGCCGCCGCCGAGCACAAGAACGTGCTCGTGGTCAACACCTCCTCCATCTCCGGCAAGCACGGCGAGCCGTGGCTGTCGGTCTACTCCGCCACCAAGCACGGCGTCGTCGGCTGGACCGAATCGATGAACAAGGAGCTCGGCGGCGAAGGCATCAAGTCGACGGCCCTGTGCCCCGCCTTCGTTGACACGCCCATGACCGACTTCGTCAAGGGGCAGGTTCCGCCTGAGCAGATGATCCGCCCCGAGGACGTCGCGGAGGCGGTCCGCTACATGCTCAAGGTCTCCCCCGCCTGTGTGATCCCAGAGATGATGTTCGTGCGGCCGGGCGAGGCGCTCTAGGCCAACACCCGGCGAGCTCGGCGGGTCAGCCGCGCGTGGGGATCGGCGACGGCAGCCGTCGCTCGGATCCAGGCGCGAGGCGATCCGCCAGGAACCGACGCACCGAGGGCTTTCGCGTGCGCCGCGCGATGATCTCGCCGGAGGGATCCGCGGCGTCGGGAAGGCGGCGAGGCCGGCGCAGGCGACGGCTGCGCAGCTCGCGGTGCTCCTTGATCGCGAGATCGAGCTCGAGGCCGGTCACGCTCGCGAGGCTGGCCTCGAGATGCGAGATGAGGATGCTCAGCTCACGGGGCGTCGCCTGCCGCGCCCTGCCATCGGCACGGGTGAACCGATCCCATGACCGGGCGAAGGAGATGAAGTCGGTCCTGCCGCCCTGCCGGTGGGCGGCAAGCATCGGGCATACGCCTCCCTGACGATCGACGTAGGCGCCGGCGATGATGCGCTCGTTGGCGCGCACCGCCTCGAGCATCGCCTCCCGCGTGGCCACCGGCATGCAGTCGATCGCAAGGCGCAGGCGCTCGATCGGGCTGTTCTGGCGGCGACGGTTTCGCATAGGGTGTGCCACACCGCCGTGATCTCACGCGCGGCCGGATGCGGGCAAGCGTAGGACCCTCGTCTGCGCCTCGCAACGAATTCCCCCGGCTGAAAGGAAACTTGCACATGAAGCTCGGCGTGCACATTGGCTACTGGGGCCTCGGCCTCAGCTCCGAGGACCAGCTGAACATCGTCCAGGAGGCCGAGCGGCTGGGCTACGACTCTGTCTGGGCGGCCGAGGCCTACGGCTCGGACACGGCGACCGTGCTCGGGTGGCTCGCCGGCCAGACGACGAAGATCCGCCTCGGCTCGGGCATCTTCCAGATGCCGGCGCGCTCACCGGCAATGACCGCGATGACGGCGGCCACGATCGACCAGCTGTCAGGCGGGCGGATGATCCTGGGCATCGGCTCCTCGGGCCCGCAGGTCGCCGAGGGCTGGCATGGGCAGCGCTTCGCCAAACAGCTCCAGCGCACGCGCGAGTACGTGGCAGTGGTGCGCATGGCGCTCGCGCGCGAGCGCGTCGAGTTCCATGGGGAGACGCTCGAGCTGCCGCTTCCGGACGGGCCCGGGAAGGCGCTGAAGCTGACGATCTCGCCCGTCCAGGAGCGCATCCCGATCTACATCGCCGCGATCGGCCCGAAGAACACCGCGCTCGCCGGGGAGATCGCCGACGGCTGGATCCCGACGCTCTTCTCGCCTGAGCACGTATCCGAGCTGCGGCCACTGCTCCAGGAAGGTGCCGAGCGCTCCGGCAAATCGCTTGATGACTTCGACATCGCCCCAACGGTCAACGTGTTCGTCACCGACGACCTCGAGAGCGCACGCAACGCGATGCGGCCCTTCATCGCCCTCTACGTGGGCGGCATGGGCTCCCGCGAGCAGAACTTCTACAACCAGGTCGTCCAGCGCTACGGCTACGAGGCCGAGGCCAAACAGATCCAGGACCTCTACCTGGAAGGAAAGCGGGAGGAGGCGATGGCCGCGATCCCCGACTCGCTCATCGACACCGTTTCGCTCTGCGGGCCTGCCGACGTCGTCCGCGAGCGTCTGTCGGTCTATCGCGACGCCGGCGTGGGGACCCTCGGCGTGACACCCACCGCCTTCACGGCGGGGGAGCGTCTGGAGCAGCTGCGGCTGGTTGCCGAGCTTGCCGCCTGAGCACCGCCCGTGGACGCGGTTCTAGGCAAGCCCAGACGCGTGCTGCTGGGCGCCTTCGGAGACCCCGGGCACGCGTTTCCGATGATCGCCCTGGGGCGTGCGCTGGCTACTCGGGGTCATGAGGTGACCCTGCAGACGTGGCGGCGCTGGCAGGCGCATGTGGAGGCGGAGGGCCTCACCTTCGCGCCCGCGCCCGAGTATCAGGTCTTCCCCTCCGGCCCCGATCCGCTCTACTTCTACTAGGCGTTCGTCCATGCGACCACCGACACGGTGCCGTTGCTGCGCGAGGTGCGCCCGGAGGTGGTCGTGGCGGACATCCTCACGCTCGCCCCGGCGCTTGCCGCGGAGCTCGTGGGCGTGCCCTGCGCAACCCTGATCCCCCACGTCTATCCGCATGGCCAGCCCGACTTCCCCATCTACTCGCTCGGCGCCCGCCTGCCGCGCACCGCCGCCGGTCGGTGGATGTGGCGTCACGCACAGGGGCCGGTCTCGCGGGGCCTCGAGCGTGGGCGGGTTGAGCTGAACCAGACCCGGGCGAGGCTCGGGCTACCCGCCCTCGCCCATGTGCACGGCGGCATCAGCCGCGAGCTGGCCTTGGTGGCGACGTTCCCCCAGCTCGAGTATCCGCGGGTGTGGCCGCAGCACGTTCACGTGGTCGGGCCATTGATGTGGGAGCCACCCGCGAGCGACGTCGAGCTGCCGCCGGGCGACGAGCCGCTCGTCCTGGTTGCCCCCTCGACGGCGCAGGACTCCGAGCACCGCCTGCTGACGGCGGCACTTCGTGGTCTGGCGGACGCTCCGGTGCGGGTCCTCGCGACATGGAACCGCCGCCTGCCTCCCCGGCCCTTGCCGGTGCCGGCGAACGCACGCGTGGTGGAGTGGGTCTCCTACTCGCGCACGATGCCCCTCTGCGACGTCGTCGTCTGCCACGCGGGCCATGGCACGCTCGTTCGGGCGCTGAGCACCGGCTGCGCCGTCATCGCCTGCCCGGCCGTCGGCGACATGAACGAGAACGCAGCGCGGCTTGACTGGGCCGGGGCTGGCGTGCGGCTGCCGCGGCGGTTCACCTCTCCTCAAACGCTTCGGCTGGCTGTCGAGCGGGCCCTCGGGGAGGCGCCGATCCGCAGGCGCGCGCGAGAGCTTGCGGCCTGGGCTGACGCGCACGACTCTGGAGAGACCGCCACTAAGCTGATCGAGCGACTTGCCGCTCAAACTCTGGCCGCGCGGCCATGAGGCCGCACGGCCAGAGCGGCCGGAGCTAACCCTTGACCTGCAATCGTTGATCCCGATGCGACGGCCTCTCCAGG
>JAOPZM010000064.1 GCA_025964115.1 Solirubrobacterales bacterium | reverse complement strand
AAGAAGGGAACGAGCCCCGAGATCAGGAACCACAGCACGAAGGAGCTGCCCTTGATCCTGCCGACCAGCCCTCCCGCCAGGCCGAAGCAGAGCGCGATGATCACGTAGGCCATGCGGCGGGCTCCCTACAAGAGCACGCGCAGGGCCCACACGACGGCGACGACCGCCACCACGAACACCAGCGCGCTGAGCACGAACGAGACGATGTGGATGATCAGCCCGAAGAGCACGTATGCCGCGACGAGCAGGATCAGGGCCGCAACGACGGTCCGACCGAACGATCTGGACGATGAGCCGGATGAACCCGGTGAGCTGTTCATATCTACATCAGCTTACCGGCAGGCGCGGCCGAGCAGGAAGAGCCACCCCTGCCCGGCCGCACCCCCGAGAAGCACCGGCTGAGGGAAGCCGGTTCGGCCGTCGCCACGACGGACCGTTTATGAGGAGGAGCCCAGCCTGAGCTCGCAAGCCATCCTTGCCAGCGCGATCTCCGAGGCGCTCAGGCCCGTGCGCCGCCGACCTGCGCCGCGCCCGACCCTTGTGAGCTGGTACCGGCGGATACGGGGACGGCTGGCCACCCCGTCCGCCTTCTCCTCGGGCAGCAGGATGAACCGCCGAGGAGAGGAATCGCTTGAGTTGGCTGCCGAACGGTTCATGGCCAGCATATTGGCGGCCCGGGCAGCTCCTGCCTTTGGCCGACGGTCCAAAATGTCGTCGGAGCGCGTGTCAGAAGTGGGGCCGTGTGCGCGCCGTCGGCAGAAAGCCGGCCCGGCGCGCAGCCAGGTCGCGCTCAGACGCCGAGCTGCTCGTGGATCAGGCGCGAGACCTCGGTGCCATCCGCGCGCCCCTTGGTCTCCCGCATCACGTGCCCGACGATCGGTCCGATCGCCTTGGAGTTCCCTTCCCGCACGCGCTCTGCCGCATCGGCGTTTGCCCGCACGGCGTCGGCGACGATAACCGCGAGCTCCTCCGCCCCGTCCATCGCCGCGAGGCCCTCGGCGTCGACGATCGCCTGTGGCTCGCCGCCCTCGGCGACCAGGCTGTCGAGCACCTGCCGCCCGGCGCCGACGCTCACCCGCCTGGCGGCGACGAGGCCGACGAGCTCCGCCAGAGCGGCCGGCCGCACACGCGAGGCCTGCGGGTCCTCGCCGTCGCCGAGCCGCGCGACGAGATCGCCGGTGAGCCAGTTGGCGAGCATCTGCGCGGGCGGCGGCGGGTCGACGGCGGCGTCTAGCGCGGCCTCGAAGTAGTCGCCCAGCTCGGAGGCGAAGGCAAGCCGCTGGGCGCTTTCGGGGCTGAGCTCGAGCTCGCGCTGCAGGCGCGCCGCGCGCTCGGCGGGCAGCTCGGGCATAGCCTCGCGGGCGAGGTCGATCATCTCCCGGTCGATCGCCACCGGCAGCAGGTCGGGGTCGGGGAAGTAGCGGTAGTCGTGCGCTTCCTCCTTGGAGCGCAGCGATGTGAGCGCGCCCGACGCCGGATCGAAATGCAGCGTTTCCTGGGTGACCTCACCGCCTTCGGAGAGGATCTTCCGCTGCCGCTCGACCTCTGCGCGGATGCCGCGTTCGATGAAGCGGAAGGAGTTCATGTTCTTCAGCTCCGTCTTGACGCCTAGCTCCTCCGTGCCCGCTCTGCGCAGCGAGATGTTGGCGTCGCATCGCAGCGAGCCCTCCTCCATGTTGACGTCGCTCACGCCAAGCCGGCGCAGCGTGCTGCGCAGCAGCTTGAGCCATTCGCCGGCCTGCTCGGGCGTGCGGATGTCCGGCTCGGTCACGATCTCAGCCAGCGGCGTGCCGCCGCGGTTGAAGTCGACGATCGACGCGTCGGAGCCGTGGATGCGCCCGCTGGAGCCAACGTGGATCAGCTTGGCCGCATCCTCCTCCAGATGAACGCGGTGGATGCGGATCTCCTCGAGGCTGCCCCCGCGGCACAGCGGCTCGTCGTACTGGGAGATCTGGTAGTTCTTGGCCTGGTCCGGATAGAAGTAGTTCTTGCGGTGGAAGATCGACCGCGGAGCGAGCTCTGAGCCGAGCGCGAGCCCGATCATCAGACCGAAATGGATGGCGCGGGCGTTCGCGACCGGCAGGCTGCCAGGGAGACCGAGGCAGACGGCACACGTGCGCGTGTTCGGCGGCTCACCGAACGACAGCTCGCAGCCGCAGAACATCTTCGTCGCGGTCGCCAGCTGCACGTGGATCTCCAGGCCGATGACGGCCTCGAAGGCCTCGGCGCGACCGTCGGCGGCCGCGCCTGCGTCGAGGTCCTGTGGCTCGCCGTCACGCACGCGTCGCTGCTCCGTCGAAGCCGATCGCGCCCTCGAGCGCGTGGGCGGCATCCAGCAGCCGGTTCTCGCTGAACGCGGGACCCGCCATCTGGAAGCCCACCGGGAGCCCCTCGCTGAGGCCGCCCGGGATCGAGATCGCGGGAATCCCCGCTAGCGACATCGGCACCGTGCAGTAGTCGTTGAGGTACATCGCAAGCGGCTCCGCCGTCTTCTCGCCGAGCCTGAACGCGACGGTCGGGGCGGTCGGGGTCACGATGAAGTCGACGGCCGCGAAGGCCGTCCTGAAGTCCTCGGCGATCTTGGTCCGCACCCGCTGAGCGCGGCCGTAGTAGGCGTCGTAATAGCCGGCCGAGAGGGCGTAGGTCCCGAGCATGATCCGCCGCTTGACCTCGGCTCCGAAGCCGTCGTGACGCGTGCGGGTGTACATGTCGAGCAGATCCTTCGGGTCGGGCGCGCGGTAGCCGTAGCGCACCCCGTCGTAGCGGGCGAGGTTCGACGAGCACTCCGCGGGCGCGAGCACGTAGTAGGCAGAGAGCGCGTGCGGGGCGTGCGGGAGGTGCACCGGCTGAATCTCCGCGCCGAGCTCCTGCGCGAGCGCGAGTGTCGCCCCGAAGGAGTCGAGCACCCCGGCTTCGATCCCCTCTCCGGTCAGCTCCTGCGGAACTCCGAGACGGATGCCGTCGAGCCGCTCGGCACTGGGCAGCTCGATCGCCTCGGGGAACTCCAGCGACGTCGCGTCGCAGGGGTCGCGGCCGACCATGTGCCGCAGCATGAGCGCCGCGTCGGCGACGTCGCGCGTGAGCGGCCCGGCCTGATCGAGCGAGGAGGCGAATGCGATCATGCCGTAGCGCGAGACGGCCCCGTACGTGGGTTTCAGGCCGACGATCCCGCACAGCGCCGCGGGCTGGCGGACCGATCCGCCCGTATCCGTTCCGAGCGCCCATGGGGCGAGGCCGGCGGCCACCGCCGCGGCGCTGCCGCCCGATGAGCCGCCGGGCACGCGTTCGCGGTCCCACGGGTTGCGCACCGCTCCGAACGCGGAGTTCTCGTTCGAGGAGCCCATCGCGAACTCGTCCTGGTTGGTCTTGGCCATCAGCGTCGCGCCCGCCTCCGTGAGCCTGGAGACGGCGCTCGCGGTGTAGGGGGGCAGGTATCCCGCGAGGATCCGAGACCCGGCCTGGCTCGGTATGCCCGCGGTGCAGAACAGGTCCTTCACCGCCAACGGCACCCCGGCGAGCGGTGCCGGTGCATCGTCGGTGGGCGGCTCGGGGGCGACCCATGTGAAGCAGTTGAGGCCGTCCTCCCCGGCCGAGACGTCGGCTGCTGCCCGCTCGCGGTAGGCGTCGAAGAGCTCCCGTGGCGCCAGCGAGCCAGCCTCGATCGCATCGGCCGCCGCGCGCGCGGACAGGGCGAGAACGTCCGTTGCGCTCATGCCTGCGGGCTGGGGACGAGGAACCCCCCGTCGCTCACGGCCGGCGCCTGCGCGAGTACCGTCTCCCGCGGCAGCGACGGGCGCGGCTCGTCCGGTCGCAGGGCGCCGGTGAGCTCGACGACATGAGATGTCGGCGGGACGTCGCTCAGGTCGAGCTCGCCCATCTTGGCGATGTGGTCGAGCACCGCGGAGAGCTCGCGCGCCATCGGCTCGAGCTCCTCCTCGCCCACAGCCAGACGCGCCAGGAGCGCCACATGCAGGACCTCGTCGCGACCGATCACAGTCCTGCGGATTCTACGGGGGACGCGAGGTGCCCCGTAGAGCCGCGCTCAGACGTCTGCTGCCGGGGTCGGACCCGCGCCCATCCCGGGCTCGGGTGGCGCCGGCTGGGCGGCCGGCTCGGGAATCGGCGGCGCGACCGGCTGTGCCGGCATGCTCGTGGCGGGTGTCGTGGCCGGTGCGCCGCTTGCCGCGAGCCCTGTGAATGGCGCGCTCGGGGGCTCGTCGGCGGCGGGAGCCGGGGCGGCCTCTTCCTGCATCGCGAGGTATCCGCCATATGTGATGGCCGCTGAGGCGATGAGCCCGAGCCAAATGCCGATCTTGATTCCGGCGGAGGCGTGGAAGCTCCCGATGTTCGCGCTCGCGGTCGGGTGGTGGACGATCCGGTAGAAGATCAACACCGTCGAGAGCGCTCCGAGCCCCGCGACGATCGCACCGGGCTTCAGCGGGAGCTCCAGCTTGCGCTGCGTCGCGACGACCAGCACCGCTGCGAGCGCGGCGATGATCGTCAGCAGCCAGATCCAGCGGCTGTTGGTGAACGTCTCCCAGCCTGTCTTGCTGACGTTGATGTTCAGGCCCGCGATCGACGTGACGTTGGAGCTGACGCCGTACCACTTGAAGAAGAACAGGAAGATGAACAGTGCGATCGCGCCACCGCCGATTATCTTCTCGGCGCGGCGCAGACGGCTGATGTCGAAGTCCATGGCGCGGTCCCCCGATGCATTGGTGAGGTTCGTGATGTGTGAGATCTCGCCGCCACCCGCCTGGAGCGCCGCGAGCCTTGTGGGTTTCGCCACAAGGCGATCGAATCCTGCCCGTCGCAGCGCTAGGGCCTGGGACGCGGTGGCGGGTCCGCAGGGCCGTACAGCGAGGCGTGTTCGTCGCGCAGTGCCAGCCATGCCCCCAGGGGGATCGCGATGGCGCCCGCGAGCGCCAGCCAGGCCCCGGAGCACAGCGAGGTGGCGTGATCCGGGCGCTCGAGGACCCGGACGAGCGCGGCGATGAGCCCGATCAGGCCGACCACCACGCTCCAGACGGCGGCCGAGACGGGAAGCGCGGTGCTCCGCTCGGTGAGCGCGCTCGCGACAACCGCCAGGGCGGCGCACGCTGCGGCGATCAGCAGCACCAATCCTGCGCCGAACGTGTCCCACGCGCTGAGCGTGCCGAGCGTGCTGCCGCCGTACCACGGGAGCAGCAGCGAGACGATCACGAGCGTCGCGCCGAGCAGCGCGAGCAGCTCCCCCAGCCGCATGCGCCTCAGCGACATCGGCGCCCGACTCGGCCGTTCATTGGCGCTCATCGGCCCCCCGCAGAGTGCTCTCGCGGCGCGCGGCCTGATCGCGCGCGGCCTGCAGCGTGTTGCGCAGCAGGCACGCCACGGTCATCGGACCGACGCCGCCTGGCACGGGCGTGATCGCAGATGCGACCTCTGAGACGGCCGTGAAGTCGACGTCTCCGACGAGACCGCTGCGGTTTCCCGCCTCCTCCGGCGTGAGCCGGTTTATGCCCACGTCGATCACGACGGCTCCGGGCTTGACGAACTCCCGCCCGATCAGCCGCGGCCGCCCCACGGCGGCGATCAGCACGTCGGCGCGCGCGCATACCTCGCGCAGGTCGCGTGTACGGGAATGGCAGACGGTCACGGTCGCGTTCTCGCCAAGCATGAGCTGGGCCATCGGCTTGCCGAACAGGTTGGAGCGACCCACGACCACCGCTTCGGCGCCCTCGAGCGCCACGCCCGTGTCTGCCAGCAGGTCGAGCACGCCGGCGGGCGTGCAGGGTCGCAGCCCCGGCTGCCCAAGGGCGAGCAGCCCGGCGTTGACAGGGGTCAACCCGTCGACGTCCTTGGACGGATCGATCAGGCCCGTCAAGGCCGCGCCGTCGAGCGGCGCCGGGACGGGCAGCTGCAAGAGCACGCCGTTCACGGCGGGATCGGCGTTGAGCCGCTCGAGCTCGTGCGCGACGTCCTCGAAGCTGGCGCTCGCGGGCAGGCGCACGTCGAAGGGAACGATGCCCACCTCCTCGGACGCGCGCTGCTTGCCGCCCACGTAGACGGCCGAGCCGGGGTCATCGCCGACCAGCACGGTTGCGAGGCCCGGCCGCAACCCCAACTCGCGCTCGTGCTGGGCGACGGCGTTGGCGACTTCACCGCGAACGCGCGCGGCGATCGCCTTGCCGTCGATGATCGTGGCTGCCATCGCCTGGATGCTATGCGCAACGCTTGCCCGCGGGCACGCGAGTCAGCGGCGGCTCACCGGGGCGTACTCCGCCATCAGCTTGCGCTCGGAGCCATCGTCGGCGAAGCGCACGACGATCACCCCGCCCGGCTCGACGCCGGTGACGACGCCATCGCCGAACGCCGCGTGGATGACGTCCTCTCCCAGCCTGAAGCTGCTCGCTGCCGGCCTCTCGCGGGTGCCGGCCGCCCGGCCGGACCACGCGCCCGGCTCGCGATCGCCGAGCTCCGCCGCAGACGCCGCGCGTGACAGGCCCACCCTCGCGGAGATCGCGCCCGGGCGGAACATCGTCTCCTGCGGTTCGTCCAGCAGGTCCGAGGGGATCTCATCGAGGAAGCGGCTGCGCAAGCCGTAGGTCTGGGCCCCGAAGGCGGCCCTCCGCCGGGCGTGGGTCAGGTAGAGCTCGCGCATCGCGCGGGTCACGGCCACGTAGAACAGCCGCCGCTCCTCCTCGAGCGCCCCCTCCTCGAGCGCGCGCGAATGCGGGAAGACGCCATCCTCGAGCCCGGTGACGAAGATGGTCGGGTACTCGGTTCCCTTGGCGTTGTGAACCGTCATCAACGTCACGAGCCCCTCATCGTCGGTGCGCGTGTCGGCGTCGGCCACGAGCGCGACCTGCTGCAGGAACACGCCGAGCGTGTCCTGGCCCTCGGCGACGCCGGCGTCGAACTCGTGGCCCACCTCGATCAGCTCCTGGAGGTTCTCGATGCGGCCCTGCGCCTCGATCGTGCGCTCGGCCTTGAGCGCCTCGATGTAACCGGTCTGGGTGAGCAGCGCCTCGATCAGGTCGCCGACGGGCACTCCATTGGAGCTCGCTTCGCCCTCCTCCTCGCCGCCATCGCCCGGTGGGGCGCCGGCGAGCTTGCGCAGCTCCTCCATCGTGGCCATGAAGCGCCCGAGCGCCTTGATCGCCGCGGCGCCGAGGCCGGGGACCTCCTCGGGCCTGGAGGCGGCCTCCCACACGGACACACCGAGCGCCTCGGCGTGGGCGAGCACGCGCGAGAGCGAGGTCTGGCCGATCCCGCGCCGCGGCGAGTTCACCACGCGCGTGAAGCTGACGACATCGAAGGGATTGGCCAGCAGCGACAGGTAGGCGATCGCATCCTTGATCTCGGCGCGCTCGTAGAACTTCGTACCGCCGATCACCTGATAGGCGATCTCTTTTCGCACGAGCGCGTCCTCGATCACACGCGACATCGCGTTCGTGCGATAGAGGACCGCTATCTCGTCGCGCGAGGCACCCTCGTCCACGAGCCGCTCGATCTCTCCCACGACGAAGCGGGCCTCGGCATGCTCGTCCTCGAGCACACGCACATGGATCTGATCGCCCTGCCCGAGCTCGCTCCAAAGCCGCTTTGCGATCCCTCCTCGGTTGTTCGCGATGACGGCGTTCGCCGCCGAGAGGATCGTCTGGGTGGAGCGGTAGTTCTGCTCGAGCTTGACCACGCGCGCGTCTTTGAAGTCATCTTGAAACTCCAAGATGTTCTTGATGTCGGCTCCGCGGAACCCGTACACCGACTGCGAGTCATCGCCGACCACCGCAAGGTTGCGATGCCCGGTGACGCTCGTGCGGGCGCCTCGTGCGGGCGCCTCTCGCCCGCCTCCGACGAGCAGCTGCAGCAGCCGGTACTGAGCGTGGTTGGTGTCCTGGTACTCGTCGACGAGGACGTGACGGAAGGTCGAGACGTAGCGCTCGCGCACGTCCTCGAACAGCTCCAGCAGGTTGACCGTGCGGAACAGGAGGTCGTCGAAGTCCATCGCGTTCATGCGATGCAGGTCGCGCTCATAGATGTCGTACACGTCGGCGACCATCTCCTCGAACGGCGAGGCGACCGTTTCGCGGTAGTCGGCCGCGGCGCGCAGGCGGTTCTTGGCGGCCGAGATCTGGTTGTGGATCGCCGCGGGAGTGAAGCGCTTGAGATCGACCCCGACCGCGTCAGCCGAGCGCTTGGTGAGCCTGCGCGAGTCGGCCTGGTCGTAGATCGTGAACTGGCGCGTGTACCCGAGCCGTGCCGCCTCCGCGCGCAGGATCCGCGCACAGGCCGCGTGGAAGGTCATCAGCCACATGCCCCGTGTGTCTCTTCCGAGCAGCCGCTTCACTCGCTCGCTCATCTCCCTGGCGGCCTTGTTGGTGAACGTGATGGCGAGGATCTCCCCCGCCTGGGCCTGGTCGGTGTAGATCAGGTAGGCGAGCCTGTGGGTGAGCACGCGGGTCTTGCCGCTTCCCGCCCCCGCGAGGATCAGCAGCGGCCCCTCGCCGTGCGTGACCGCCTCCCGCTGGGGCTCGTTGAGGCCCTCCAACAGCTCCTGGAGATGCTCCGCATGGGGGTTGGCGCTCATCACGCCCCAGGATAGATGCGCCTGCGGCCGTCTGAGCGAAGGTCACCGGCGACCGCGCGCGTGCAGGCGGGATGCTGCCGGACTGCAGCGCTCGTACCGGGCGGCCGTCAGCCGCCCGCCGGGTTCGGACCTCTGGCGCTCCGCAGCGGCCTGACCTCGGCGACCGGCTCGGGCTTGCCGTCGCTCATCTCGCTGAGCGCTCGTTCGAGCGCTCCGATGCGGCTCGCGAGCGCCTGGATCGCCTCGGCGATCGGGTCCGGCAGGTGGATCCAGTCTGCGTCCGGCCCCTCGAAGCGGCGGCCGTCGATCCGCACCGGATGGCCGGGGTTGCCCACCACCGTCGAGTTGGGCGGCACATCCGTGATGACGACGCTGTTGGCTCCGATCTTGGCCCCGTGCCCGATCGTGATCGGGCCGAGCAGCTTCGCACCCGAGCCGATCGTCACGTTGTCCTGGACGGTCGGATGGCGCTTGCCGGTCGCGAAGCCAGTGCCTCCCAGCGTGACCCCCTGGTAGAGGGTCACGTCGTTGCCGATCTCGGCCGTCTCGCCGATCACGACGCCGGCGCCGTGGTCGATGAACAGCCCGTCGCCGATCTGCGCGGCCGGATGGATCTCGATACCCGTGACCGCCCGCGTGAGCATCGAGATCGAGCGTGGCACCAGCGGCACGCCGGCGTCGTCCAGCGCGTGGGCGACGCGGTAGGAGAGCAGCGCATGGATGCCGGGCCACGTGGCGAGGATCTCGGCCGGACCCACGCCCCTCGCGGCGGGATCGCGGTCCCGTGCGGCGAGCACGTCACGCCGGAGCTCTCTCGCGACCCGCGCGAAAGTGTCGATCCCGAGCATGGCAACAGCGTAGCGGCAGGCCGGATGCGCTCCTTGCGGATCAGCCCAGTCGCTGGATGATCTCGATCAGCTCGTCGCGGGCTTCCGCTCTAGGTCTGAGGGGCGAAGAACGCCTGCGAGATGTAGCGCTCGCCCGAGTCGGGCACGACCACGACGATCCGCTTGCCAACCGACTCGGGCCGGTTGGCGACCTGCAACGCCGCCCACAGCGCCGCGCCGCCGGAGATGCCCGCCAGCAGCCCCAGTCGCCGGGCGCACCTCCATGCCGTCTGGATCGCGTCGTCGTCGGACACCGGCAGCACCTCGTCGAGCAGCTCACGGTTGAGCACGGCGGGGATGAAGCCCGCGCCGATCCCCTGGATGCGGTGCGGTCCCGGCGCGCCGCCGGAGAGGACGGCCGATCCGATTGGCTCGACCCCCACGACCTGCAGCTTCGGGTTGCTGCGCTCGCGCAGGTACTCACCCACGCCGGTGATCGTGCCGCCGGTCCCGACGCCGGCGACGAGCACGTCCACACGGCCCTCGAGGTCGCGCTCGATCTCAGGGCCGGTGGTGCGCCGGTGGGCCTCGGGGTTGGCCGGGTTGGAGAACTGATCGGGCAGGAAGACGTCCTCCTCGCGCGCCATCGCACGCGCGGCCTCGACCGCCTCGTTCATGCCTCCCAACGACTCGGTGATGTCCACGCGCGCTCCGTAGAGCCGCAGCAGGCTCTCGCGCTCCCGGCTCATGCCCTGAGGCAGCGTGAGCACGAGGTCATAGCCCCTCGCCGCGCACACGAACGCGAGCGCGATCCCCGTGTTGCCGCTCGTCGCCTCCACGATCGTCGTGCGGCCCGGCTCGATCCTGCCTTCCGCCTCCGCGGCCTCGATCATCGCGACCCCGATACGGTCCTTGACGCTGCCCCCCGGGTTGAACGACTCGAGCTTCGCGAACAGCTCCACGCCGTTCTCGGCGGCGGGCGACCCCTCGAGCATCCGGGTGACCCCGACCAGCGGGGTGTTGCCGACAAGCTCGGCAATGTTGATCGGGATTCGTGCCATAGGCCCTACGACAATAGTGGGCCTGCGGCACCCCGGCGGGCGCGGCCTGGACGAGCTATTTCTTGGGCGCCTTGACCGTGCGCATCCTGGGCACGGCCAGGCGCACGCTCGTCGTGCGCGGTGACCTCACGCTTCCAGCGACGGTGACGAGCACGAGGCTCGCGCGCAGGCGTCCGCGACCGGCCCCGAGCAACGACCGCCCGAGACGGTTGAGCTTGACGGTGATCGTGCGGGCCCTGCCGGCGGTGATCGAGAAGGTCCCGGCCGCGATCGTCTTGGTCCTGAACCGCTTGCCGCTCTTGACGCGAACGCTGAGACTCAGCTTGCCGGCGCAGGTCCCGCTCCCGCGCCAGATGAGCTTGACTGCCGCGCGGGCGTGGCTGAGCACGGCGATGTTGCGGCTGACGAGCGATGCGTTGCAGAGAGGACCGAAGCCGAGCACGCCCCCCGACCCTGGGCCCGTCGACCCTGCGCCGGTCGACCCGGGGGTTGAGCCACCGGCCGCCGGTTCATGTCCGCCTGCGGGGACCGCCACGAATGTGAAATGGCCTTTGCCGACGCCTCCGGGAGTCGTGACGGTGACGGTCACCTTTCCGGCCGGCTCGGCGGGCGAGACGGCCGTGATCGTTTTCGACGAGGCCACCGTGAAGCTGCTTGCGGGGACCGAGCCGAAGCTCACCGCGGTCGCTTCGGAGAGATGGCTCCCGGTGATGGTCACGGTCGTCGCACCCGTCGTCGGACCTTCGGCCGGGGACACTTCGCTGACGCCGGGTGGCTGGACGTAGGTGAAGCCGGGCGCCCCCGAGCCGCCCTGGCTTTCGCCTTCGGCCGTCGTCACTATGACGGGCGCACGTCCCGCCGTGTGGGGGGGTGCGATGGCCGTGATCGAGCTCGCCGAGTTCACGGTGAACGTGGCTTCCGCGCCTCCGAACTCCACCTTGCTGGCCTGCGCCAGGCGGCTACCCGTGATCGTCACGCTGGTGCCGCCGGTGACGGGACCCGCGTTGGGGCTCAATTCGGTCAGGAGCGGGATCGTCGCGGGATCGGCGAACACCCACACCGCGCCCGCTTTGCCCCCGTCGGTGGGAGCACCGACCATCGCGGTCTTGCCGTCCGAGCTGAGGGCGACGCTCGAGCCGAACCAGCCTTTGCGCACTTCTCCTAGCTTGGTCGCGCCGGTCAGCTTCGCGCCGTCCATCGACCAGCCTTCCGGCGAGCGTGCGAAGAGCCACGCCGAGCCGACCCCGCCGCTGTCGTGGGGGGCGCCGATGAGGGCGGAGCTGCCGTCGGCCGACAGCGTCACGCTGTAGCCGAATTCGCCTCCTTCGCCCTCTTCGGCGCCGGCGGTGAGCTTCCCTCCCTGCTGGGACCACGCTTCGCCTGCGCGTGCGAACGCCCAGGCCGCGCCGGAGCCGCCGCTGTCCCCGCGTCCTCCGACGAGCGCCGTCGAACCGTCCTGCGAGAGGGCGACGCTGAACCCGAAGCGTCCTGCTTCGGTCTCTTCCCCCCCTGCGAGCTTCGCGCCCTGCTGCGTCCATACCCCCGATTCGGACGACTTGAACGCGAATGCCGCGCCGGCGAAGCCGCTGTCCCCCGGGGCCCCGACAAGCGCAGTCCCCCCGTCGGCGGACAGCGCGACGCTCCGGCCGAAGAAGCCCACTCCGTGCTCTTGCGCGCCACCCGTGAGCTTTTCGTGCCGTTCCCAGGAGGAGCCCGAGGAGGTGAACACCCATACGGCGCCGCCTCCGCCGGAGTTCGCGGGCGCCCCGATCACGGCCGTCTTCCCGTCGCCCGAAAGCGCGACGCTCCGCCCGAAGCGGCCTTCCATGCTCTCTTCTTCCCCTCCGGTGAGCGTCGACTGAAGCGTCCAGCTCGAGCCTTTGCGGGTGAACACCCACGCTGCCCCCTGGTTGTGGCATTCGCCGGTCGGGCAGGGGCCCGCCTGGCGTGGCCCGCCCACGAGCGCCGTGTTGCCATCGGTGGACAGCGCGATGCTCCGGCCGAAGCTGCATTCTTCGGTTTCTTCGCCCCCGCCGATCTTTTCGCCGCACGCATCGTTGCCTTCGCCACCGGCTTCGCCGCCGGTGAGCTTCGAGCCCTGCTGCTTCCATTCGCCGCCCGAGCGCACGAACATCCAGACCGCGCCGGCGAAGTTGCCGTCCGCTGGCGCACCGACCAGAGCCGTGTCGCCGTCGGCCGACAGCGCGACGCTGAAGCCGAGCTGGCCGTCGCCCACCGCGCCGGCTTCTTCGCTCACCGTCAGCGCTTCGCCTTTCTGCACGAGCGGGTCGATCCGCAGCGGGTAGCTCGCGCCGCTGTCGTCGATGCGCAGGAGCAGGTGGCCCGCCTGCAGGTGCATCGAGCTCGGCAGCGTGCGCCCACGGGCGTCGGTGGCGACGAGGGCGCCGTAGTGAAGTGAGGGTGCCCCCGGCCGGGTGAAGGTGACCGCCTGACCGTCGCGCGCGAGCGTTCCCGAGAGACTCCCCGAGAGGGCCAGCGAGAGGGTCAGCTGGCCCGGGCGCGCGCCGGATGGAGCGCGCGGCAACGTGAAGCCCTGCTCGATGCCGGCCGGCCCGTTGGCGTACCACTCCTCCACCTGGGCATGCGCGTAGACGACACGGTTGGCCTCGGCGGTGGGCGCCACCCGCTCGACGCCGCCGAGCGATGCCCCGTAGCCGATCTGCTGCAGGCTCAGGCCGAGCATGCCCGCTCCCGCGCTGAGCTCGACCCCCGATGGACCGAACCGCGACCGAACACGCTGACCCGCGTTGAAAGCTTCGAAGCCGCCACCCGGTGCCGCGCTCACACGATATGAGCGACCGGCGCGGCCGATCGCAGTCGAGATCGGGCCCTGTGCGGCGGCCGGCAGGCTCGACAGGCCCTCGCGCGCTGACGTGGAGGCGCCCGGGGCTCGGTGCTCATGCGCGAGCAGCTGCGCCAGCGCCACGCTGACGAGCAGCGACAGCAGCGCGGCGAGCAACGCCGAGCGGAGGACAACCACCCGCCCCAACACCGCGACCCGACCAGTCATCTACGAATCCACCGCCCGCTCTCGCGGAGTCCGCACTCCCAGCATTTGCAACCCTCCATAGTCGCGTCCAGTAGCCGGCGAACCCGCGGTCGCGGCCCATCCCTTTCGTACACCCACCGACTTTGTCCCGACTACAGAGGCTACAGACCCGACTAGCCAAGTCAAGGCGGAACGGAGATCTTGTGCAGCTGTCGGGTGGAAGGTGCCTGACCTACGGCAGATGTCCAGTGAATGAAAGACACACTGGCCGCCTGGCCAGTCGCGGAAAGCCGGGCCAAGGCCATCAGCCGCCGGGCGGCGTCTCAAATAGGTGAGTCACACCCGATGGCTGGTATCACGTCAAACCTAGTCATGGTTTGACAACTCTCACCTCATGTGCGATGGCTGTCAAATGTGATACATGCTGGCGCCCGCGTCGAGCGTCTCCCGCTCGATGACATCCGCGATCGTCGTGCCCGCCAGCACCTTGCGGGCGGCCTCGGAGGCATCGGCGAAGACGCCGCTGGAGTCGCGCCCGAGCGGGCCGTCCAACAGCTCGACGACCTCGAGCACGGTCACCGTCGCCGGCTCGCGCGCGAAGCGGTAGCCGCCCTTCACGCCGCGCTGGGAGCTGATGATGCCCGCACGCCTCAGCACGGCGAAGAGCTGCTCGAGGAACTGCACGGGCACGTCGCGCTTACGTGCGAGCTCGCCGATCGGCACGGGCTCCGGGCCTGCGGCGCGCCCGAGCTCGGCGAGCGCGAGCACTGCATAGGGTGACTTGCTGGTGATCGAGATCATCGGGTGGAGCGGCGGGTCGATGCCGCCCGGTGACCCGATCGTAGTGACCTACAGCCAGCCCCGCTCGGTGGCGATCAGGACAGCCTGAGCACGATCGACGGCGCCGAGCTTGCCGTAGATGTTGTGAAGGTGGGTGCGAACCGTGCTCGTCGAGAGCGTCAGCTCGTGGGCGATCTGCTTGTAGACCTTGCCCTCGGCGAGCCGCTGCAGGACGCCGAGCTCCCTTCCCGACAGGGGACACGGGTCGACGTGGCGCTGGCGCTGGCTGGTCGAGCTGGGCAGCTCGTACATCACGCGCCTCAGTTCCTGCGGCCCGAGCCCGATCCTGCGGGCCGTCTGCAGCATCTCCGCCGGCGAGACGCGTCCGCCGCGCTCGTAGTGCGCGAGCATGTCAGCGAGTCGTATGAAGGCCGCCTCGCCCTCCTCATCGGGGTTGTGGTGGCGCTCGATAGGCGTCGCTATCGACGTCGGCAGCCCCCACCGGCGCACGAGCACACCGCCCACCAGCGCGTGATCGACGCCGAGCTCGCGGCGCTCTTGATGGAGCCGTTCCTCCGGCGTGCGCGCGCCGCGATGAACCTGGGAGGGATAGCCGGGGTAGGCGTGCAGCAGCACGAGCTTGCCGACGTCGTGCAGCAGGCTTGTGACGGTCAGGCGGTCGCGGTGCTCATAGCCCACCTCTGCCGCGACGCGGTCGGCTGCGTGCTGGGTGGCGAGAGCGTGTAGGCGGAAGCGCTCGGGCGCGGCATCCCACACGCTCGCACGCTCGAAGAAGTCGAATGTGCGCATGCGGTTCGCCACGGCCTGAACCGTCCTCGCGCTGAGACGCTCGACGGCACCGACGACGGTGTCGACGCGCCCGCGCCCATCCTGGACCTGGTTGGCGAGACGCAGGACCGCGATGATCAGGGCGACGTCGGACTCGACGGCCGAAACCACGTCGGCGGTCGCGACATGGTCCTTGGAGACGATCGAAAGCAGGCGGTCGCGCGACTCGGCCAGCGCGGGGAAGCCCTCGAGGGCTTCGAAGGCCAGCGTGAGGCGCCGGCCGTGTCCCTCGTTCTGGTGACGCTCGCCGGTGCTCGGCGCGGGCGCGCCCGGCCGGCGCTCGACGTCCTTGGGACGGCGCGGCTTGTTCGCTGCGGCCTTCTTGACTGATGCTGATGCCTGCATTCGCTATGAGCCCCTTCCTTGGGTCGCCGGCGATCGGGGCCGGTGTTCCGGATGAGGTCCTATCGGCATCCCGCGCACAACGGTTGAGCCCAATTTAACTTCAGGCGTCCGCAAGCACGCGGTCGATGCGCCGCAGGGTCTCCTCGCGACCGAGGAGCGCGACGCTCTCGAACATTCCAGGCGACACCGTTGAGCCCGTCAGTGCCACGCGCAGCGGCTGGTAGACCTCGCGCGGCTTCAGCCCTCGTCGCTGCAAGACATCTTGCAGACGCTCCTGCACCGCGCTTTCGTCGAAGCCGCCTTCCTGCGCCAGCGCCTCGCGCACGTCGGCGAGCACCGCTCGCCCGTCGGCACCGAGCCAGCGCTCGCGGGCCGTGGGATCGTCGACGGGCCCATCGAAGAGCGACCCGGCCAGCGGCCAGAAGTCGGCCAGCGTGTGGATCTTCTCCTGGCTTATCCGCGCGGCGCCTTCGAGCCCCTGGCGCCCCGTGAACGCTTCGAGGCGGCGCGTCAGCTCGGGCACCGAGAGCGAGCGGATGTGGACGCCGTTCAGCCAGCGGAGCTTGACCTCGTCGAAGCGGGCCGGATTTCGGCTCACCCGCTCAAGGTCGAAGCGCTGGACGAGCTCCTCGGTGGACAGGACGGTCGTGTCGTCGCCCGCTCCCCAGCCGAGCAGGGCGAGGTAGTTTCGGACCGCCTCGGGCAGATAGCCAGCGTCGCGCAGCTCCTGCACGGAGGCCGCACCGTGGCGCTTGGAGAGCTTCTTGCCGTCGGGTCCATGCAGCAGTGGCAGGTGCGCGTAAACGGGAAGCGCCGCCTCGCCGCCGAGGCCAACCGCCTTCGCCGCCTCCAGAACGAGCAGCTGCTTGGGCGTGTTCGAGAGGTGATCCTCGCCGCGAACGACGTGGGTGATGCCGGCGTCGAGATCGTCGATCGCGACCGCGAAGTTGTAGAGGACCGAGCCGTCCGCGCGGGCGATCACGGGGTCGTCGAGGTGAACGTTCTCGAAGCTCGTCTCGCCGCGGATCAGGTCGTGGACCACGGTCGCTCCCTCGTCGGGCACGCGCAGGCGCACCGCGCCGCCGGCCTCCGGCTCGCCGCGGAAGCCGCGGTCGGCCCCGTGGAGCTCCTTGTAGGCCTTGACGTCCTCGGCGGTGGCGTTCGAGAGATAGGCATGGCCGCCTGACAGCAGCGCCCCCAGCGCCTGGGCGTGGCGCTCCGAGCGCTCGGTCTGCAGGATCGGACCCTCGTCCCAGTCGAGCTCCAGCCAGCCCAGCGCATCGAGGATCTGCTCGACGTTCTCGGGCGTCGAGCGCTCGCGGTCGGTGTCCTCGATGCGCAGCACGAGCTCTCCCCCCTCGTGCCTCGCCAGCAGCCAGTTGAACAGCGCCGTGCGCGCCCCGCCTATGTGCAGCGCCCCGGTCGGGGACGGAGCGAAGCGAACCCTCACAGTCCGGCGACCCGCGTTGCCTCGGCATGGTCCAGATACGCGCGCAGACGCCAGATCTTGCCGTCGCGCAGCTCCCACACCGCTCCCACCGCCGAGTCGACCGGGACTCCGCCGCTTCGACCGCGACCCTCGAGCCGCCCGAGCACCAGCACGACCTCGCCGCGATCGTGGAACTCGGCGGGGAGGAAGCGGAACTCCTCCCACGCGCCACTCAGCCTGGCGAAGTACCGCTCGACGCCCTCGTGGCCATGGAAGATCTCACCACCCTCGATGGCGCCAAGCCCCGTCTTCCATTCGATATCCGGCGTCGTCAGCTCCGCGAAGGCCTCGGCTTCGCCGCGGCTGAAGGCCGCGAGCGCCCGCTTGACGATCTCTACGTTCTCCTGGGACATCGCCCGCCCAGTATGCCGGGCGGCGACCAAGCGGTGGGACCGGGCGATTCGAGGGCACGGGCCAGGCTCCTCGCCGGCGCAACCGGCCGCCTACCCCCGCAGTCCGGCTGGCTCTACGACGCCGCCCCGCGCAGACGCTCATAATCGCCCCGCATGCTGATCGGTGCACACGTCTCCCCGGCCGGCGGTCTGCCAAAGGCGATCGAGCGGGGGGTCGAACGTGGCTGCCGGGCGATCCAGATCTTCAACCAGTCGCCTCGCATGTGGAAGCCGAGCGTCCACAGCGCCGAGAGCATCGCGGCGTTCCGTGAGGCGATGGGCGCGAGTGACATCGACGCGGTGCTGATCCATGCCGTGTACCTGCTCAACTGCGCGAGCGAGGATCCGGACATCCGCGCCAAATCGGTCGCCTCCCTGACGCACTCGCTTCGGGTCGGCGAGCAGATCGGCGCCCGTGCGGTGGTGCTCCATCCCGGCTCGGCGAAGACCGGAGATGTGCCGAGCGCGATCGCACGCGCGGGCGAGGCGATCCTCGAGGCGCTCACCGAGAGCGAGGGCTGTCCCCTTCATCTGGAGAACACGGCGGGCACGGGCGGCACGCTGGGTCGCTCGATCGACGAGCTGGCCCTGCTGCTCGAGGCGTGTGACGGCGACGAGCGGATCGGCCTGTGCCTCGACTCCTGCCACCTGTTCGCCTCGGGCTATGACATCCGTACTGCCGCCGGCCTCGCCGGAGTGGTCGGCGAGATCTCCGCGAAGGTCGGCGCCGAGCGCATCGGGTCGCTGCACCTCAACGACTCCCAGACCGCGCTCGGGGCCAACCGCGACCGGCATGCCAACGTCGGCGAGGGAGAGCTCGGCGAGGCCGGTTGCGCCGCCTTCCTGTCAGAGCCGGCCTTCGAGACGCTCCCCTGCGTGCTCGAGACTCCGGGCGTGCAACGGAGCGGCCCGAGCGCCGAGGAAGTCGCGCTCGCGATGACGCTTCGCGAGCGGGGGCTTGCCGAGCGCTAGCGGCCGACGCACGACCCCGGCTAGCCGCTCGCGGCATTCGGGAGCGGGGGCGACAGGGCATGCTCCAGCTCGGCGAGCAGTGTGGGCGTGTGCTGGACCCGATACTCCCTGCCGAGTCGCAGCCGGCGGGTGCCGGCGCTCGTGCTGATGTCGAGCAGGACCTCCGTCGGTCCCGGGTAGTCGCCGATCGCCCGCTTGAGGCCGTCGATCGCGCTGTGCGAGAGCTCGGAA
>JAOPZM010000045.1 GCA_025964115.1 Solirubrobacterales bacterium | reverse complement strand
GAACGATCTACTTCCAGCTCGCGGGAAACAAGATCGTCAACAACACGTTCGTCGGCAACGGCACCAGCGGCAAAGAATTCGCCAGTGACATCACGTTGCAGGGCGGCGTGTTCCCGCACAGGCAGTTCACGTCGGACAACAACTGCGTGAGCGAAAACAGCTACACAGGCGTGACCTTCCCGGCTGCGATCGAAGGCACGTGGGGGTGTCAGAACAGCACGACGCCACCGCCGAACAACGAAATCGGGGCGATCGGGTACGTGGTGACGCTCTCCGAAGAATCGGCGCTGCTGCGCAAACCTGTCGGCCAGCCCGAACCGGGCCCGCAGGAAACGATGCCCGAACCGTGCAAAGGCGTGCCGAGCAACCCGCTCTGCCCGTAGATCCACGGTCCTGAGCTGCGGCACACGGCGCGGCTCGCCCCCAGGTGAGCGGCGCCGCTCAGCGGTTGCCCGCAGCGAGCTCTGCGAAACGCTCGCCGCGCTGCTCGAAGTCCCTGAAGCGGTCGTAGCTGGGGGCGGCGGGCGAGAGCAGCACGACGGCCCCGGGTTGCGCGCGCTCGCGTGCGATTGCGACCGCCGCGACGAGATCGTCCGCGGCGAGGACCCGTGATCCCGGTAGGCCTGCGGCGAGCGCCGCCGCCAACAGGCGCGGACCGGTCGTGGGCATGCCGATCACGAGCGCCCCGCTTCGAGCGAGCTCGCGAGCGAGCTCGCCGTAGTCCTGTCCCCGGTCCTGACCCCCGCCGATCAGCAACAGCTCCCTGCCCGGGAAGCTCGCGAGCGCCGCCAGCGCGGACTCGGGGGTGGTCGAGATCGAGTCGTCGACCCAAGTCACGCCGTCGCTCTCGGCGACGGTCTGCAGGCGGTGGGGGAGCGGCTCGAAGCCGGCCAGCGCGGCGGCCAAGGGCGGCGGCTCAACGCCCGCAGCTTCGAGGGCGGTGAGAGCGGCGCAGAGGTTCAGCGCGTTGTGATCGCCCGGCAGCGGCAGCGCGGACGCCTGCAGGCGCGGCTCACCCGCGAACGTGATCGCCCCGCCGGCTACGTCCCAGCCGGCCGGCTCGCCGAACAGGCGCCGCTCGGCGGCGGTCGGCGCTGAGGCCAGCTCGCGCTGGCGCGCCGGCAGCACCGCACGAACGACGCCGGGTAGGGCGAGGATGCGGAGCTTCTCGGCTCGGTAGGTGCGCGCGGAGCCGTGCCAGTCGGCGTGCTCGTCGTAGAGGTTCGTGATCACGGCCACTTCGGGCCCGACGGCGAGGTCGGCGACGTGGTAGCTCGACAGCTCGACGATCGCAAGCTCGCCGGGGTCGGCGTCGAGCAGCTCGAGAGCGGGGCGCCCGATGTTGCCCGCGAGCTGGGCCGGCTCACCCGCAGCGAGAGCCAACTGGTGCGCGAGCGCTGCGGTCGTGCTCTTGCCCTTGGTGCCCGTGACACCGAGCACCGTTCGTCCGCCTCGCTCCGCCAGCCACAGCGATGTGGCGGTCGTGACGGGTACGCCGGCCCGCCTGAGCTGCGCGATCTCGGGCCGGTGAATCGAGACGCCTGGCGAGCGGACCACGACCTCGCAAGCGGACAGCGCCGCGGTCGCCTCGGAAGCGGCGACGACGCTCACCCCGGGGCTCATCAGCTCGGCGGCAACGTCGACCGCGGGCGGCTCGTCGAAGGCCGCGACCGCGATCCGGGCGGCGGGCAGGCGCGCATCGAGTTGCGCCGCGAAGGAGACGATCTCGCGCCCGGCGCCCCACACGCCGATGCGGGCGCCTTCAAGCTCTGAGAAGCGCACGTACCCCGTCCAGCAAGGACGCTGGGACGTCGTGGTCGGAGCCGAGCGCGAGCGCGGCCTCGGGGTCGCCCTCGGGCAGCGCGTGGTCCGGCAGCACCTCGGTCGCCAATCGCCGCACCACCGCGTGCTCGCGCCAACGCGGATCGTTCGCGAGCAGGCGCATCGCCGCGATCGACTCCTGCTCCTCGCCGACGCACTCGAACGGCTTGTGCCCGCCGCTCGCGGCGAGCAGCGCGAAGCCCTCGAACTGGTGCTCGTCGTCCAGCAGGTCTCCGCCGAAGATCTCGCGCATGTGGTCGGGCTCGCTGAAGGGAGCCATCGCCAGGAACACGAACCGGCACTTCGGGCAGTCTCGGCACCAGGAGGAGGACCGCAGGGCGGGGTCCAGGCGGAAGATCGCGTTGCAGCTGGTGAAGGCGACGTGATAGCGCTCGAGCCGCGCGAAGGCTCGCGCGATCGCCAGCTCGGAGGCAGGGCGCAGCACCGAGAACTGCCTCACAGGCGAGTCGAGCTCGGCGGCGGCGGCGCTGAGCAGCCGCTCGGCGGCAAGGCCCTTGCTGAACTGGTGGTTGACCTCGATGCCGTCCCACTGCACGTTGCCGGCGGAGGCGGAGCGCTCGTTGGCCATCGCCACTGCGTCGAAGCCGTGCAGCGCGGCGGTGAGCATCGCGATGCAGGTGACGATCGCGGTAATGGGGATGTGGCCGTTGATCGCCCCGGCGGCATTGAGCTCGAACAGCAACGGGTCGAGCTCTCGCCGCGCGACCAGGCGGGGCAGCCCCGCGACCTCGGCCGTGCGGGCGATCGGCGCGGCGTCGCCGATCGAGAACAGCGTGAGCTCGACGCCGCTGCGCCTCACCGCCTCGAGCGCGACGACCGAGTC
>JAOPZM010000025.1 GCA_025964115.1 Solirubrobacterales bacterium | reverse complement strand
TGAGGAGCGCGCAGGCGGACGTGCGCCTGCCGATCAGCGGGACATGAGCCCGCGGATGTTCGCGGCTAGCGTCGCCGGCTGGTCCTCCGGGATCAGCGTGTAGGAGTCCGCGATCTCCACCAGCTGCGCCTGCGGCAGCAGCTGTGCGAGCCGGCGTCCATGCTCGCGTGGCATCAGGCGGTCCTCGGTCGCCCACGCAACGAGCGCGGGGCGGTCGAAGGAGCCGAGCGCGCCGGTCGCCTCCATCAGATCGCGACGACCCTGCGCCGAGCTGGCTACGTACTTCCTCAGGTCACGCCGGATCTCCCGCTGCTCGGCCACCGGAGCGAACCAAAGGTCCATCACCTCCCGCGGCACGGGCCGCTTGCTCAGCGGTCCGTAGGTCATCGGCAGCCGTCGCAGCCGATCGAAGCGAAACGGCAGCAGCGCGGCGGCCAGGCCGCCCGGCACGCGCGCGAGATAGGGGAGCATTCGGGCAGCCCCTTTCGGCGGTACGTTGTCGAAGGCCTCGCACGAGCAGAGGGCAAGCCGAGAGATGCGCCCGTCGTGCGCGCCGCCGACCAGCAGCTGGGCCCCGCCCCAGTCGTTCATCGCCAGGGTCACGTCACGCAGATCCAGCGACTCCATGAACTCTCCCGCGATCTCGGCGATTCCACGCATCGAGAGGTCGGCGTCCGCTCGCATCGGCCGGCGATGCGCGCCTAGCGGCAGCGTGGGCAGCACGCACCTATAGTCGCCACGCAGATCCTCGACGACGTGACGCCATAGCGAGCCGTCCATGATCAGCCCGTGCAGCAGAACGATCACAGGGCCGTCTCCGCCCGTGTCCTCGTAGTCGATCGTGCCTGCCGTCAGCTCCACCGCGGGCATAGCGCACCTCCGGCCGTCGCTTCGCGGATTTGATAGATCGTTCTAGTGAGAGGAGCCTATCATTCTGAGCGAACAGCCGAGAGCGGAGGTCGCGGTGACTGACACCAAGGAACGGATCATGGATTCGAGCGCCGAGCTGTTTCGCCGACAGGGGTACACGGGCACCGGCGTCAAGCAGATCGCCGCGATGGCGAGCGCCCCCTTCGGCTCCCTCTACCACTTCTTCCCTGGTGGGAAGGAGCAGCTCGGCGAGGAGGTGATTCGCTGGTCGGGCGGTCTGTATCTCCAGCTGTTCGCGACCATCGCGATGCAGGCGCCGGATCCGATCACGGCGGTCGGCGACTTCTTCAGCGGTGCGGCGGAGACGTTGCGCGAAACCGATTACGCCGACGCGTGCCCGATCGCCACGGTCGCGCTGGAGGTCGCAAGCACCAATGACCCGCTGCGCAAGGCGACCGCCGAGGTCTTCGACAGCTGGATCGACGCAGCGAGCGCGTACTTCGTGGCCGGCGGGATCCCGCACGAACAGGCTCGCGAGCTGGCGCTCTCGATGCTCTGCCTGCTCGAGGGCGCGTTCATCTTCAGCCGCGCAATGCGCAGCACCGAGCCGCTCGAGCACGCGGGTGCTTGCGCCGTCGCGGCTGTCCGTTCGGCCTTGTCCCACGGCTCGTGAACACGAGCCCCTCCGGCGAGGCAGTGGAGATCGTCCCCGGCCTGGTCCGCTGGACCGCGCCCCACCCCGACTGGAGTCCGACGGCCGAGCCCGGAAGCTCGGGTGACTGGGGCCAGATGGTCGGGTCCGTCCTCTACGAGCAGCCCGATGTCGTCACGCTCATCGATCCGCTGCTCCCCTCGGTAGGGCGCGAGGACTTCCTGCGATGGCTCGACGGGCGCGTAGACGGGCGCCCGGTCAGCATCCTCACGACGATCCACTGGCACCGCCGCGACCGCGAGGAGCTCGCCGAGCGCTACCGGCCCAACACGACGAGAGCCTGGAACGCCATACCGGCGGGCGTCAAGCCGCGGCCGCTGCGAGGGGCCGGCGAGACGCTGTTCTGGCTGCCGGCGGTCTCGACGCTCGTGGCCGGCGATCGGCTGATCGTGGTGTCGGGCGTCGGCCTACGCCTGTGTCCGCAGAGCTGGCTCGAGGGCGTCCACGTCAACCGGCCCGGGCTGGCAGCCGTACTCGGGCCGCTGCTCGAGCTGCCGATCGAGCGCGTACTCGTCTCCCACGGCGAGCCGGTGCTCCACGATGGCCGTGCCGCGCTCGCGCATGCGATCGCCGAGGCCGCAGCCTGACGCATACCGAGCGGCGGCTGGGCGCGCTCGTTCGCGGTCACGGTCTGCTCGGTCTCCAGCGTGCCGGAGAGGATTGTCGAGTCGACAGGCGCACCGTCGGCTCTTCATCTCGACGATATGGTTCGCGCGCAAGCCACGCAGAACAGCTCCTCCCGCACCGGCTTATTGGTGAAACCGTGAAACGGAGAGGCGCAGCGTCACGGCCCAGCGACGCCCGCGCGTGCCGGGCTCAGTGCTCGATCGTCTCCATGACCTGGTCTGGGCCGTCGAACTCCTCGTCCTCCGGAAGGCTTTCGAGTGCCTCCAGAACCTCGAGCGGGGCGTCCTCCGAACGGGCCGTCTCCAACAGCTCGTCGCGGTCCGCCGGGTAATCCACGCCTTTCAGATGGCGCTGTATGTCGATCGGGTTGGCTAGCAATTCACTCTCCTCGTTTGATTTCCCTGTCGATGATCCGGACGTCCGCTCACTCACTCATTCCCGCGCGCCACGCGTGGCAAACCTTCATCAAGGCTCCCGCCACCGAGTGCAAAACGCCCAGTCCCCGGGTAGAGGCTGCCGGTGCCGAGACTCCGCCGATCGGACTGTGCCAGCCCGGGGATCAGCCGCCGGCGCCGCGGCCGCGGCTTCGAATACGTCGACCCGGATGGCGCCCGCGTAGATGATCCCGAGGTGCTTGCGAGGATCGCGCAGCTGGCGATCCCGCCGGCGTGGCGCGACGCATTGGTCTGCCTTGACCCGCAGGGTCACCTTCAGGCGACGGGCATCGACGCAGCCGGACGCAAGCAGTACCTGTATCACGACCGATGGCGAGCCCATCGCGACCGCCTCAAGTTCGACTCGATGACCTCATTCGGGAGGGCGCTTCCGAAGCTGCGTCGGCGCGTCGCGAAAGACCTGGCGGGCGAGGGCCTGACGCGGCGCAGGGTCCTGGCTTGCGTGGTGAGGCTCCTCGACCTGGGCTTCTTCCGGGTCGGCACGGAGGACTATGCCGAACGCAACGAATCCTACGGACTCACGACGATGCTCAGGCGTCATGTGTCCGTTCGTGACGGTGCGCTCGTGTTCGACTACACGGCCAAGTCCGGTGTGAGACGCGTGCAGGAAATCCGTGACGAACCGGCTCTCGAGGTCGTAGCGTCGCTGAAGGGCCGGCGCGGGGGAGGGGCGCAGCTGTTCGTTCACCGCTCGAACGGAAGCTGGGCCGAGATTCACTCCGAAGACGTCAACGACTACGTCAAGCGGGCGAGCGGCGGGGAGTTCACGGCGAAGGACTTCCGCACATGGAACGCCACCGTCCTGGCCGCCGTGGCGCTCGCGGTCGAGCCGGCGGAGCCGAGGGGCAGGGCGGCACGCGAGCGCGTCGTCCGCGCTGGGGTGAAGACGGTCGCAGCCTATCTGGGGAACACGCCCGCCGTCTGCCGTGCCTCCTACATCGACCCCCGCGTGATCGACCGCTATCACGCCGGCAACACGATCTCCGAGGCGCTCGGCGGCTCCCGCGACGGCCCTGATCTCGACGACGTGCGCACGCGTGCACGCGTCGAGCAGGCGGTGCTGGAGCTGCTCGAATGACCGGCGCGCGGGCCTGATCTACACGGCGCCGGCGAGGTGATAGAGCGTCGCGCCCGTGGTGGTCTCCCCGGCGACCTTGATCACCTTGCCGTGGCTTTCGATCCAGCTGTTGCGTACCTGAGTGGCGGAGGTCGAGAAGCCGAAGCCGCCGGCGCCGTTGCGGGTGGAGCTCAGCAGGACGTAATGCAACTGCCCGCTGCTCACCAGCTGCTTGAGCTGCGAGAGGCTCGGGCTCGGGTCTGAGCCCATGAAGCCGCCCATGTCGATCACGTTCCGTCCGCTCTGAAGCGCGATGGCTGCGGCCGTGTGCGAGCCGACTGCAGCGACCATGAAGCGGGCGGCTCCCTGATGCGCCTCGAGGTAGCTGATCGTGGCCTTGCTCACCGATTCGCCCATGCCCCCCGCGGCGGCGCCCCTCGCACCGTTGAAGGCCGCACCGCGACCGGCTGAGGTCGTCCCGGTGCCGAGCGGCGTGCCGAGAGGTGGGGTCCCATGTCGGCTTGCCACGCGCTCACCACCCGTCGGTGCGCCGCCGCCGAACCCGGCGGCCGAGACTGCGGCAGGGCCGGCGAGCGGATTGCTGCCTGTGAGTGACCGGCCCGCCGTGGCCACGGAGTAGGACGCGGGTCCCGCAAGAACCGCCAGCAACGCGGCGATCGCGGCCACACGAGCGCTCGCACGCGGCGGGTGGGCCGCTCCGGCGAGAGCTCTCATGTGCGGGAGCATCAGCGCGGCGGCCGCCAGCAGGGAGAGCGCGACCGCGAGCGGCGCGAGCCACGGCACGAAGCCGGCCGAGCGGCCTAGCAGCGACGCAGAGAGGGCCGCGGTGCCGATAACGGCCAGCGAGAGAGCGGCGGCCCATCGGGCCGAGCGCCGCGAGCGGTCCCACATCACGACCAGGCCACCGGCGGCGAGGACAGCCACGGCCGGCGCCAGCGCGGTCGTGTAGTAGGGGTGGAAGACGCCCTTGGAGAAGCTGAAGACCGCCCATGAGACCAGGCCCCAGGCTCCCCACAGCACGTACGCGGAGCGTGCCAGGTCGCCCCGCGCCGAGCGGCGACGCGACCACAGCCCGAGCGCGAGTCCAGCGAGGGCCAGTGGGAGCAGCCACGCGATCTGGCCGCCGACGGCCGAGTTGAACATCCGCAGGAGGCCGGGTTCGCCTCCGAAGTTGGTCCCGACGCCGCCACCTTCGCCGGACACGCGAGAGAGGCCGTTGGCGCCGAACAGGAGCGTCAGCCAGGAGTTGTCGGTCGTGTCTCCCACCCATGGGCGATCAGCGGCCGGCAGCAGCATCATCGTCCCATACCAGGCGAAGCTGACCGCGAGCATCGCCCCCGCGCCGGCCGCCGTCTGCGCCATGCGCCTTCGCAGTGCTCCCCGTCCCGCGAGCAGGAGGGTGAGCGCCAGGCCGGGAACGATCAGGTAGGCCTGGAGCATCTTCACGTTGAACGCGAGACCGACGAACACGCCGCACAGGACCACGTGTCGCGTGCGCCCGGACTCGAGGGCCCGCACGAGCGCCCAGGCGGCTGCCACCTCGCATAGCACGAGCAGCGCGTCGGGATTGTTGAAGCGACTCATCGCGACGAAGATCGGCGTGAGGGCGAGCATCAGCGCCGCCAAGAGGGCCACCCTGTGTCCAAGCGTTCGCTTCACGAGGTTGTGCAGGAGGAGCACCGAGGCGATGCCGGACAATGCCTCGGGCAGGAGCATGCTGAAGCTCGAGAACCCGAACAGGCGGCCGGAGAGCCCCATGAGCATGTTCGAGAGCGGACCCTTGTCGAGGCTGTCCGACCCGCTCACGTCGATCGCGTTGGTCAGCCACGCCGTCCAGCTCCGGCTCGCGGCCTGGGCGGCCTCGGCGTAGTACGTGTTGGCATACCCGTTGCGGGTCAGGCCCCAGAGCGTCAGCACGCCGGCGAGGAGCGCGACGAGCCACAGCAGCGGACGCGACCACGCCGGGTCTGCCTCGCTCCCCCGGAGGAGCCGGTGCAGGCGCTCGCCGCCTGCCCGTGAGCGCTCGATGACGTGCGCTGTGGGGGCTGCTATCGAGGGTGTCGACATGGTGCTCAGATGGCCTGATCGCGAACGCCGCGTCGTCGGAACGAGACCATCAGCCTTGCGGCTCGCCGCAGGCGCGCCTGCTCGAGGAGGCTGCTCTCGGGGAGCCCTGTCTCCTTGTGTCCGTCCCTTCGCAGGCGCATGATGCCGTGCAGGTCCTCACGCGCGGCGGCGATGATGTCGACCCTCGAGTCGTCGTCCTCGATCCAGCGAACGGGGATCTCGCGGATCGCGAACCTGCGCCGCTGCGCGAGGTAGAGCAGCTCGGTGTCGAAGAACCAGGACTCATCCTCGACGTCGTCGAGCAGCGCGGCGATCACCTCACGGCGTGCCGCCTTGAAGCCGCACTGGGCGTCGGAGAAGCCGACGCCCAGGAGCAGGTGCAACAGCAGGTTGTAGGCGCGGGAGATCAGCTCGCGGCGCACCCCTCTCGTCACTCGAGCGCCGGGCGCGAGCCGCGATCCGATCGTGATGTCCCCTCGAGCCTGCAGCAGCGGCAGCAGCAGGTCCTCCAGGGCGGCGAGGTCGGTGGACAGGTCGACGTCCATATAGGCCACCACGTCGGCCTCGCTGCGACTCCACGCCGCGCGCAACGCCCGGCCGCGGCCCTTGCGGTCGAGGTGAAGGACCGTGACCCCGGGGAGATCGCGGGCCAGCCCGTGCGCCACCTCGAGGGTCGTGTCGGCGCTCGCGTTGTCGGCGATCGTGATCTGAAAGGTGAATGTGAACTCCCGGAGGAGGTGGCGGTGAAGCTTGCGAACGTTCGCCTCGAGCACCTGCTGCTCGTTGTGAACGGGTATGACGATCTCGACGGCGGGGGCCGCCGGCGCGTCGTCGCGAGCCGAAGCTGATGTGAGGAGGCCACGCGCGCGAGGGGAGACGGAGGTGCTCATGTCACGCATCCTCGAGGGCGTGCGTCCGAGGACGCTGGCGGAACGCTGAGAGCTGGCCGAGCGTCACCACTCCGGGTGGGTCGATGACCTGATGGGAGCCGTCGTCGAACACGATCACGCCTCCGTGTGGCAGCCACCTGGGCGCGCGGCTCGGCCCGCTGAGAAGCGCGGCCTTGGCCTGGACCTCGGCCATCAGCGCCCCCGGCGCGAGCGCTGTCACCTGCACGACGCCCGTGAACGCGGGCTTACCCGTGGACGGGTCCAGCAGGTGGTGTGCCGGCCGCCCATCGGCGTCGAGCCAGCTGCGCCGGCCGATGCCGCTCGTCGCGATGCCGCCACGCTCGAGTCGGAAGGTGTGGAGTATGTGTCCATCGAACGGGCTTTCGACCCTGACCGGGCGCGTGAGCCCCTCGACGCCGCCGATGGCGATGTCGCCGGCGCAGTTGATCGCAAAGCTCGCGTGGCTGGCGAGGCTCTTCGCGAGGACGTCCGCGAACAGCCCCTTCGCGATGCCTCCGCTGTCCAGCTTGACCGCAGGAGGGCGCCGCACGCTGCACTCCGCGAGGTCCACGTCTAGCTGCTGCCAGCCGGGCGAGCTCGCCGGCGCGGCGGGTTTGCGCCGGGGGGCGAGCTCCAAAGCGTCCGCCAGCGCGAGTCCCGTGTGCAGGTCACGAACGTAGCCGGCATGCTCGATCTGGTCGATCAGGGTCGCATCGACGAGACCGCCGGTCAGCGATCCGGCGGTCACCACTGCGTTGGTCAGGCGAGCCATCAACGGGCTCAGCGGCACAAGCTCCCGCGGGTCGCCGTTCAGGCGAGAGAGCTCGCTGTCGGCGAGGAAGCGCGAGAAGCGCAGATGCCAGCTCAGCAGCTTGCGCCTGACCAGCTCGCTGGCCTCGCGTGCTGAGCCTGCCCGCCCGGAGCCGATCACGAAGGCCTCGCACGTCGAGCCGAAGCACTCGAACGTCTCGCTGATCTCGGTCTGGGGTCTCATGACTGCGAGGTGGTGACGGCCGAGGTGCCCTGGCTCGATTCTTTGCTACCGGCGGAACTCGATTCGCTCGAGGATTCCTTGCTGGCGGAGGATGAGCTCGTCGACGATTCCGCTGTGGCCCGTTTTTCGGCCGCGCTCTTTTCGGCGGTGCTCTTGCTGGCGGCGGTGCCAGCGACGATCGAGGTGCTCGCGGCCGTCGTGCCTTTTTTCGTGGACAGCGCCGGGTCGTGTCCCGAGGCGAGCTGCACATACACGGCAAGGAACGCGGCTGAGAACAGCGCGGCGGCGAGCCCGGCGATGCCCCGGCGGATGCGATGGACTCGACGGCGCATCGCCGAGCGCCGGCTTCTGGCGAGCGCACGGGCATCGAGTTGCTCCGGCGAGAGGCTGGGAGGCTGCCTGGCAGCGGGTGTGTCGCGGGGGTCCATGGTGGCTCCAATCGTTGGGTGTCGGATTGCCTGCAGGCGCAGTCTCCGCGCCGCATGTCCGAGTTCCCTGCAGTGAGGCTGAGAGGATCCTGAGCGGCGACCGGTGCTCGCCGCATGAGCCAGCGAGGCGCGCGGGAGTCACGCGCCGTCAGCGCTCGACGCGTGAGGCACTGCTCACGGGAAGAGCTGCTCTCCCGTGGTCTGCTCGGTGATGCGGATCGCGACCGCCGGGCAGACCCGAGCAGCCTCGAGCATCAGCTCGTCGGGACCGTCCGCGATCACGACGGCGACGTCGTCCACGCGGAAGATCTCGGGTGCGATGGCTTCACAGTCGCCATGCGCGGCGCAGGCGCTCTCCTCGATGTGCGCCACGTAGCTCATGCGAACGCCATCTCGGTCGCGGCGCTGAGCAGCTCCCGGGCCCGTGGAAGCATCTGCGACCGGCCCACGAGCAGCACGGCCACGGGCCGCTCCCGCATGGTGAAGGTCGCCGTGAACTCGCACGCCTGCGGATCGCCGTCGACGTTGACCTCGTCGGCCAGCGAGGCATGGCCGAGATACTGCACGCGCGTGCCGTAGAGATCGCTCCAGAAGCTCGACACGCCCCTTGGCCCCTGTTCGAGCCCGAGCATCGCCCTGGCCGCGCGGGAGCCCTGCCGGCCGGCGCTCTCCCAGTGGTTGCCGAGCACGTGACGCTCCAGCAGCGGGTCGAAGGCTGCCGCGGCATCCCCTGCGGCATAGATGCCCGCGATGTCCGTTCTGCCGTCGGCGTCGGTGCGCACCCCCGAACGATCGGCGATCGGCCGGCCGAGAGCGCTCGAGCCGAGCCATCGCAGGTCGGGTTCGACCCCGACGCCGACCAGCACGTGGTCGCAGTGGACCATGCGCCCGTCGTCGAGCGTGACGGCGTCGGCTCGGCGGTCCCCGTGGACGGCGGCGACGCGATGCTCGAGCAGCAGCTTCGCTCCGTTCGCACGATGAAGATCGGCGAACCATCCCCCCAGCTCGCTGCCGAGGACGCTCTCAAGCGGTGCGGAAGCGGCCTCGATGATCGTCGTCTGGACACCCGCCTTGCGCGCGGCCGAGGCTACCTCCTGTCCGATGAACCCGGCGCCGATCACGAGCAGCCGCGTGCCGGGCACGAGCGCCGCCCCAAGCCCGCATGCATCCTCACGCGTGCGCAGGGTGGTGACGTTCTCATAGCCCTCGAACGTCGGAATCCGGCGGGGACGGGCGCCCGTGGCGATCAGCAGGTGCTCGTAGGCGACGCACGAGCCGTCGCCGAGGTGGACCCTGCGTTCAAATGTATCCAGCCCTACGGCCGGGACGCCGAGGCGCAGCTCGACCGCCTTCTCCTCATACCACACTGGTGAGCGAAACGACAGCGACTCCTCGGCGGCCCCGTCGAACAGCAGGTCCTTGGAGAGCGGGGGACGGTCATATGGGAGATGCGGCTCGCCGCAGACCATCACGATCGGGTCCCGATACCCGCTGCGGCGCAGCGTCTCGGCGCAGCGCTGGCCGGCGAGGCCGCCGCCGACGATGACCACGCCGCTCATCAGGCGACTCCGGCCTGAGGCTCGCGGGAGGCGCCCAGCCAGCGAAGGGCCAGCAGGGACAGCGCGGGGAGGACGACGATCGCGGTCATGGCCAGGAACCATGTCTGTCCCGCATCGGTGCCCTCGCCGAGCGAGTGCGCCAGGCCGAGCACCCAGGCGAGCGCCGTGAACCGGTGCAGCCGGCGCCAGCGCTGCATGCCGATCCGCGTCCGCGCGTAGTAAGAGAGGCCGAGGATGAGCATCGCCCAGAACGCGACGATGCCCGTGCTGGTCCACAGGGTCTTGTAGCTGCTAACGAACGGCACTGCGATGTCCGCCAGCGTCGGGCGCAGGAAGCCGTCGCCGATCAGCGTGAGCCCGTGGACGAGCAGAGCGGCCAGCGTGGCCAGTGAGAGCGCCTCGTGGGTCGCCCGCAGATCGGGTCCTCGCCCCCTCATCAGGCGGCCGCCCATCAACAGCCCGATGCAAACCGAGAGGCTGGAGAGCACCAGGGCGGCGATGCCGGCCGCCCGGCTCGTGATCCAGTACAGGTGCGGCCCGGTCGCCGTCGCCAGGAGGTGTGCCTGGGAGCTGATCATGGGGCCATCAAACAGGGGCTTCCTGGGAGCGGGCTGTGGAGCGCCTGGGCACTCGGTGGGGATCTCGCGACCCGGCAAGGCACGGTCCGCTCCAGCTGCTGAGGTGGTCCCGAAGAGGGGGAAGGGGACTACGCTCAGGAAGGCTGGAGCGGACCGGCTGAGCAGCGCCTCGCCACCTGGCTAGGAGCGGCGGGGACATCGAGCAGGTTGGTCAGCTCGAAAACGCGCTGCACACTGCCGGGCCCGGGAATGAGCCCAAACTCGCATCCCTGCCATTCGCAGAGTTCTCTCGCGAACAGCACCATCCGCAGGCCGCACAGATCCATGAACGTGACGCGGCTCATGTCCAGCACGAGCCACCTGATGCCCCTCTTGCACAGCGAGAAGATCCCGGCTTCCAGGTCGGTGCAGGACACAATGTCCAGCTCGCCCGTCAGGATCAGCCTGTGCAGAGTGCCGTCGGCGAGCTCCTGCACCTGAAGCCGAGGGCGCCTTGTGCGGCGCGCCGCGCTGTGGCTGAGTCTGCGGTGGCTCGAGATTGGCATCAGGTGTCCGCACACAACGTGATGTGTGCGGCAGGCCCGACGTGCACCCCGAACGCGAGCCGTGAGTCCTACCGCTCAAGCTATCCTCGTGCCTGTTTAGGGCACGAAGACTGAGGCGAGCCTAGCGCGCCCGATCGCTGCCGGCAAGGGCCACCCTCGCAATTTGCGGCGCCCCAGCCACACCGCGACACGACCCGGCGCTTCGGCTGAGAACGTCGCATGCGAGCGCTCAGGCCGAGTCGCTCCGGGACGGCTCGGGAGCCAGCGTCGACAGGCGCACCGCGAACAGCGCGCCTCCGCCAGGCGCGTCTTCCGCGGTTATCTGTCCGCCGTGCGCGTCCACGACGCCCTGCACGATCGCGAGGCCCAGGCCTGCGCCCGCCTTGCCTCGCTCGCGGCCGCCCTCTGACCGCCAGAAGCGATCGAAGATGTTCTCCTGAGCTTTGGCCGGCAGGCCCGGCCCGTGGTCGCGCACGCGGATGGTCACAGCCTGGTCGTCCTCCGACACGGACACCTCGATCGGCGTTCCCGCCGGCGTGTGGACGAGCGCGTTTCGTGTCAGGTTCGCCAGCACCTGGTGCAGCTGATGGGGGTCGCCCGAGACGAGCGCCGACGCTGGCGCGCTCACGCTGATCGATCGATCGGGCGCGGTCGCCCGTGCGTCTTCGGCGGCGTCGCGGGCGAGCGCCGCGACGTCCACCTCCTGCCTGCGCACGGAGGGCTCCTCGTCGAGGCGTGCAAGCGTCAGCAGATCCTCGACCAGCACGCCCATGCGCTTGGACTCGTCCTCGATCCGTCGCATCGCCATCTCCGTCCCGGCGGCATCCTCGGTGGCTCCCATCCGGTGCAGCTCGGCGTAGCCGCGAATCGATGCGAGCGGTGTCCGCAGCTCGTGGGAGGCGTCGGCAAGGAACTGGCGCAGACGTTCTTCGCTGAGCGTCCTGTCGGCGAACGCCTTCTCCAGGCGATCGAGCATCGCGTTCAGCGCGAGCCCCAGGCGCCCGACCTCCGTTCGCGAGTCCGCCGGGCTGACGCGGCGCGAAAGCTGGCCGGCGGCAATCTCGCCGGCGGTCACCTCGATGCGATCCAGCGGCCGCAGACCCAGGCGGACCACGAAGAATGCGCTGACGCCGAGCGCCAGCAGGACCCCGCCGATTACGAGGCTCTCGACCAGGAGCAGCCGGCTCAGCGTCTGGTTCACCTCGCGCAGCGGTACCGCCGCGACTGTGACGCCCGTGTCCTCGGGATCCCGTTTGGCAAAGACGCGGTACTGGAGCCCGGAGGAGCCGACGGAGCCGACCGTGAGGAGCTTCCCCAACGGGACCTGTGCCGGGAGCTTCGGAGTGGGAGGCACGGTTTCGGTTTCGCTGTACTCGATCTGGATGTGACGGAGGACTTTGCCCGAGGCGTCCCTGCGCTGGCCGTAGGTCCCCGGAGGCAGGTTGACCTGCCCGCCAGGTGCGCCTCCCGGGCCCCTCGGCGCACCGGCATTCGGTGACCCGGAAGTGGCCCCTTTGGAGCTGCCGAGCGGTCCAGCCCCGAGACGGTCCAGCGCGAATGACAGTGTCGGCACGGCGCCCTCGAGCTGCTGGTTGACCCGTTCCTCCAGGAACGAGCGCTGCTCGGCGTAGGTCACGGCGGCCAGCAGCACGAGGCCCGCCGCGGCGAGGAGGAGCACGCTTGCCAGTACGCGCGCGCGCAGCGACGCCATCAGGCGCGCGGAGCCTGAAGCGCATACCCGACGCCGCGCACAGTCTTTATCAGCGAGGGACCGTGCACGTCGAGCTTCTTGCGGAGGTAGCTGATGTAGGTCTCGAGCACGCGGCCGTCACCGCCGAAGTCGTAGTTCCAGACGTGATCGAGGAGCTGGGCGCGTGTCATCACGCGGCGGGGGTTGAGCATCAGGTAGCGCAGCAGGCGGTATTCGGTCGCGGTGAGCTCGATCGGCGCCCCCGCACGGGTCACCTCCCGCGACTCCTCGTCCAGCTCGAGATCCTCGAACACGAGGCGTCCGGACTCGGGCGAGGCCTGGCCGGTGCGACGCAGGATCGTGCGGATCCGGGCCACGAGCTCCTCGAGGCTGAAGGGCTTGGTCATGTAGTCGTCGCCGCCGCCGGTCAGGCCTCGCACCTTGTCCTCGGTGGCGTCGCGAGCAGTGAGGAAGATGATCGGCACGCCGGCTCGCTGGGCGCCTAGCCGCGATGCCACTTCGAAGCCCTCCATGTCGGGAAGCATCACGTCCAGCACCATCAGGTGGGGCTTGAATCTGGTCACGGCCGCGAGGGCCTCGCGGCCGCTCGCCGCGCTCTCGACCTCGAAGCCCTGGTAGCGCAGCGCCATCGTCACGACCTCGACTATGTTGGGCTCATCGTCGACGACGAGCACTCGATGACCCGAAGGACTCTCACTCATGTCGTCATTCTCCTCCGTCCATGACTACCCTCGCTGTAGGCGCAGGTCGAATTCCAGCGTCGCTTTGTCGGTGACGGTCACGAAGCCGCCGATGCTGGGCGCGCTCATGTTGAACTGGCTCCACGGGAAGCGCAGCGAGCCGGCCGCCTGAAGCGTGGAGCCCGCCAGGCGCAGTTCGAGCGGGATCGTGACGCGTTGCGAGGTGCCGTGGATGTCGAGGGCGCCCCTCGCGGACAGGTGTGCCACATTGCCGCTGAGCACGCTGGCGGGCAGCGTGAGCGGCGCGGAGAGGGTGAACGTGGCAGTCGGATACCGGTCGCTTTCCAGCCCGATCGTGTGGATTTTTTCGTCGCGCATCGACCGGTCGCTCTTGAGCGTGTCCACCGCCACCTTGAACGAGGCTTCGGTGATGGTGACACCGCCGTGGGACTGCGCGATGGTTGCCGTGCCGGTGAGCGACGACGTACGTCCGACCGCGTCGCTCTGAGCCGGAAGGAAGGCCAGCTGCTCGCGCACGCGGTAGCCCGCCTCCGAGCCCGCGGCGATCTGCCAGCGGCCCACCGCTCCCGTCGCCGAGCCGGTCGCGGGCCCGGCCGCCGACCCGGCCGTCGAGCTGTTCGCGGAGGTGGTCGGGGAGCCCGCGTTCGACGTGGTCAGCCTGAACGGCTTCGGAGAGGAGGTCGGCAGGAACACCAAATAGATCACCGCGAATCCGACCACCGCGACAGCGGCGATGCCGGCGGCGATGGCCACGATGGCGCCGCGTCTGGTCTTCGGTCTCGCAAACAGCCGCGTCATCGGTCTCGGCCTTTCATCGGGGAGGCGGCGGACGGGCCACCGCGTCAGCCCCATGAGAGCCGGTCGGGCTGGCAGCGATCTTAGGAGTTGCTGAGAGAAACCTGAGTCTGGCGGATCGGCCGAGCCGAGGGGTCGGGCTCCACGGCGCTCGGAGCGAGCTCGGCGTACGGCCGTACCCGCAGGGCAAGCTCGAGCTAGAAGCGGCCATCGGGATCGTCGAGCACGGGCCCGAACAGCTCGCGCAGCCTCGTCATCCGGTAGCGGACAGTCTGGGGGTGGACACGCAGCTCATGAGCGATGGTCTTGCGCTGTCCCGGGTTGCGCAGCCATGCCCTGAGCGTCAGGGCCATCGGTGTTGCGCGCCACTGCGGCCGCCGGTACTCGATCCCGCGCTTGGCACGATGCGTTGGCGGGCATAAGGGGGCCATGAGCGACGATCCGGTCCCCCTGGACGAGCAGCAGGCCCAGCTGGTCGAGCGGTTGCGCGCGGCCGGCGGCGCACCGGTCACGTTCGATGAGCTTCGCGGCATCGGCATCGAGAACCCCGCACTGCTCTGCTACGAGCTCGCTGCGGCAGGGCTGCCCATCACGCGCACCGCCGCGGCGGCCGAAGGCATGCCCGCACTTAGCGCGCGGCTGGAGTGCGAGCGCCGGCCGGCTCCCGCCGCTGAGGCCGCACCCGGGCAACACACAACGGAGGAGATCTCCTCCTCCCGTCCTCGCGCGCGCTCGCTCGAAGCCGCGGCGGCACCTGCACCGGCATCGCTGGGCAGGGCTCGCGCCATCGGCGAGCGGCTGACCAGGCCGGCCCGGAGCGCGCTCACCGGGCACGCGCTCACCGGGCACGCGCTCACCGGGCGTCGTCCGCCGCCACGTGCCCTCCTGGCGGTCATGGCCCTCCTCGCGGCGTTTGCGGCGGTCATCGCGATAGCGCTCGGCGATCTCGCTCCCGACCGAGCAACACGCGTCGGCGCTGCGCGCGAGCCGGTGCGGAGTGTCGCGGAATCCTCCCGTAAGGGCAAGTCCCTGCCGGCGACGCCCGTCGCGGGCCGGGCTCAGCCGCCGAGCGGGCAGCTCGCGACAGGCGGCCGCCTCTCGCCCGTCCCGACGCGGATCTCTCCCGTGGCTGCCGTGGAGCTCGAGGCCGAGGGTCACCGGCTGCTCGCCGCCGGCAGCTATGCGAGCGCCGTCCCTGCGCTCGCGTCCGCCATCAGCGCGAGCGGGCAGTCTCTGGCGGCCTGCACCGAGCCGGCCAGCGAAGCTTGCCTGACCTTCGCCTACGCTCTCTACGATCTCGGCCGAGCTTTGCGGCTCGAGGGCCGTCACGCAGAAGCGGTCTCGATTCTCAGCGAGCGGCTACGCATCGACAACCAGCGCCCGACGGTGCAGCGAGAGCTGGAACTCGCGCGCGGCGCCCGCGCCTGAGGTCCCCGTTCACGTGAGCTGGCGCAACAGCCGTGGGACATCGGCGATCGAGTCGAGGATGTCCGTCGGCCTCACGCCCGAGCTCGCGAGCGCCTCCTGTCGGTACTTGCCGGTTCGCACGAGGACGCCGCGAAGGCCGGCCTGCATCGCCCCACCGACGTCCGCCTCGACGTCGTCGCCCACCATCAGGGTGCTCTCGGGGACTGAGCCGAGCTCAGCCAGCGCCGCCGTGAAGAACTCGCGAGCCGGCTTGCCGACGACGGCCGCCTCGCGGCCCGAGGCATACTCGAGCGCGGCCGAGTAGGCACCCACGTCGAGCGCGAGGCCGTCTGCCCGTTGCCAGTAGCGGTTGTGCTGAAGCGCGACCAGCTCGGCCCCGTCCATCAACAGCCGAAACGCGTCGTTGAGCACCTCCGCGGTGAAGCCGGCCCCCAGGTCTCCGAGGACGATGGCGTCCACCGGCCCCCCGCCTGAGACGCTCAGGAGCTCTGCGAGATCCTCCCGCAGGGCCTCGGCCACCAGCAGCTTCACCGACCGATATCCGCGTTCGCGGCAGTGGTGCACCGCGAGTGCTGCGGGAGTCAGCACCTCGTCACTGGCCACTTCGAAGCCGAGCCTCCGCAGCTGCTCGACGATCTGGCCGCGGGACTTGGAGGTCGTGTTCGTCACGAGCCGCACGCCCGCGCTGATGCGCTGCAGCTCCGCTAACGCGTCGATCGCCCCGGCAATCGGCTGCTCGCCGACGTGCAGCACCCCGTCGATGTCGAGCAGCACAGACGGCGCGACGCCCTTGCCGAGCATGGGGCAACTGTAGTGCTGCCGCGCCGGCGGGCGACGGGTCCGGTCGAGGGATGGCGCGGGCGCTTACACACGGCCCGGGCTGGGCGTTACGCGAGCTCGATCTTGGCGGATGCCAGGTGCCCTCCGGCTTGCCGCGCTGCGGCGCTTCTACGCCGTCAGAGCGGCCGCCATCTCCTCGAAGGCCTGCACGTAGGCGTCGATGGCCTCGTCGGTGTGGGTCACCGACAGCGTCCACTCCTCCTCGCGCCCCGGCGTCATGTAGATGCTGCGGTTCATGTTCCAAAGCCATGCCAGTTCGGTCACGGCGACATCCTGGTTGGCCTTGAACGTTTCATAGTCGAGGATCCGCGTCGGGGAGAACGTGACACAGCCCTTCGAGCCGATGCCGACGGCGTATCCGGGCAGGCCGTGACGCTCGATGACCTCTTCGCAGCCGGCGAGGATGCGGTCGTTGAGCCGGTCGAGATGGCGGTACGCGTCCGGGGTCAGGACATGTTCGAGGCTGGCCCGCGCGGCGGCCATCGACAGCGGGTTGCCGTTGTATGTGCCGACCTGGTAGACGCTTCCGTCCTCGACGACGCTCATCACCTGCTCGCTGCCGCCGATCGCTCCGGATGGCAGCCCGCCGCCGAGTGTCTTGGCGAGCGTGACCATGTTCGGCGTGACGCCGAATCGCTCGGTGGCGCCGCCGCTGGCGATCGCGAGGCCGGTCTTGACCTCGTCGAAGATCAGCACGATGCCGTGCCGGGAGGTGATCTCGCGGACCTGCTGGAGGTAGCCCGGCTCCGGCAGGACGACGCCGAGATTCATCATCGCCGCCTCCATGATCACGCAGGCGGGCGTCCTCCCCTCGGCGGCGAGACGCTCGATCCGGCGCTCCATCGCGGCGGCGTCGTTGAACGGAACTGGAATGGTCAGATCGCTCACGGCCTTCGGGATACCGGCGCCATAGGGAAGCGAAGCGAGGTTGTCGCGGTCGCCGATCTGCTCGTAGGGAACGCCGATCGAGACCATCACCGCGTCGTGGTGGCCGTGGTAGGAGCCGAAGATCTTCATGATCGTCTCCCGCCCCGTGAGCGCGCGCGCGATGCGGATCGCGTCCATCGTGGCCTCCGAGCCGGAGTTGACCAAGCGCCAGCGCTCGAGGCCGAAACGCTGCGAAAGCTGCTCGGCGACGATGACCGTGTCCTCGGTGACGGCAGCGAAATGCGTGGCGAGAGCGACCCGCTCGCGGACCGCCGCGACGATCGCCGGATGCGCGTGACCCTGCACCATCGAGCCGAAGCCGTTGTGGAAGTCCCAGTAGCGGTTCCCGTCGACGTCGGTGACGGTGGCTCCCTCGCCGGACGCCAGGTAGATCGGCCAGGGGTCACGCAGCTGGTAAGAGGAGGCCACTCCGCCGCTGAGGGAGCTCCGCGCGCGCTCGTACATCGCCGCCGAGCCCTGGGTTCGCGCGTTCAAGCTCGCGAGCTCGCGCCGGGTGAGCTCCTCCACGCGCTCGGGGTTGATCTGGGTCGGGCTTCTCAGGGCCATCCTGTCTCTCCTTGCTCGGTGACCGCGGGCTTGCCGGCGGCCACAACGCAGGTTAGAAGACGCTCCCGGGGCGGTGCGCCACGCTCAAGTGCTTCGTAGCCGGTTCCCGGGTATACAGATGTGACGGTGGCTGCAGGTGAACGGGTTAGAGCTGATATGAGCGAGCTTCAGCGGCTGGACACCGGGCCCGCGGGAGCGCCGCCGGCGATGAGCGATGCGAACCCTCCAGAGCAGCGGTTGGAGGACCTCGAGCGGGTCACCGATTCGGCGCTGGCATATCTCTCGCTGGATGACATGCTCGCCGAGCTGCTCGACCGCGTCAGATCGAGCCTGAATGCGGACACGGCGGCGGTCCTGCTGCTCGATGAGGATCGCGGCGTGCTGGTCGCCCGTGCGGCCAAGGGAATCGAGGAGGAGGTTCGTCAGGGCGTGCAGATACCGCTCGGGCGCGGCTTCGCGGGTCGCATCGCCGCTGAGCGACGGCCGATCATCCTCGAGCGCGTCAGCAAACCCGAGATCGTGAACCCGATCCTCGAGCAGACCGGGATCAGGTCCCTGCTCGGTGTACCGCTGCTCGTGGAAGGCAGGGTGATCGGGGTGCTGCACGCCGGCACGCTGGTTCCTCGTTCGTTCAACGAGGACGACGTCAGGCTGCTGCAGCTCGCCGCCGACCGTGCGGCGCTGGCGATCGACAACGCCCGCCTCTCCGAGCAGCGTGCGGTGACCCAGGCGATGCAGCGAACGTTGCTCCCCGAGGCGCTCCCGCAGGTGCCGGGACTGCGCTTCAGCGCAAAGTACCTCCCCGCAGGCTCGGGCGTGAAGATCGGCGGGGACTGGTACGACGTGTTCCAGCTGCCGGACGGTCGCGTCGCGTTCGTGATCGGAGACGTGGTCGGGCGTGGCGTCGTAGCCGCCTCCGTGATGGCCGAGATACGCACTGGCGTGCGCGCCTACCTCGTCGAGGGCCACGACCTGGGCGCGGTGATGTCGCTGCTCAACGAGCTGCTCGTCTCGATCGGCCGAAATCGCAGCGCGACGGTGGCGATCTTCGCGCTTGACCTGGAGAGCGAGGAGCTCTCGGCGGTGAGCGCCGGACATCTGCCCGCACTGCTGCTCGCCCCCGGCGAGAAGAGCCGCTTCGTGGCGGGTGCGCAGGCACCGCCGTTGGGCGTATGTCCTGGGCAGGGCTACTCGGTGCAGGAGCTGAGATTCCCGGCAGGTGGAGTGCTGCTGCTCTATACCGACGGCCTGGTCGAGCGCAGGGGGGAGTCGATCGACCTGGGCCTCGAGCGGCTGGCATCCGCCGCGAACGCGGCTGCGGCTGCGGCTGAGGCTGCGGGTGCGAACAGCCTCACCTTCGCCGATCACGTCTACGCCGGCCTCGTGCAGCACGTCGCCCTGGAGGACGACGTCGCCCTGCTCGCGATCGAATCCGTGGCCCTCGGATCACGTCTGGAGCTGACGCTCGAGGCGGCGCCGCGCGTGCTCGTCGGCCTGCGCCGGACGCTCGGTCGCTGGCTGGTCCGGCACGGCGTCCGCCCGCAGATACGCTTCGACATCACGGTCGCAGTGTCGGAGGCGGCGGCAAACGCGATCGAGCACGCCTACGGCCTCCGTGATGCGGTCTTCAACGTTGAGTGCCAGTATTCGGAGGCAGAGGTCCGCGTCACGGTGCGCGATACGGGCCGCTGGCGGGAATCCACGCGCAGCGATCGCGGCCGTGGCCTGATGATCATGCGCGAGCTGATGGGCGCGACTGAGGTCCGCCACGACGAGAGCGGCACCGCCGTGACGCTGGTCAAGCGTATTTCCGAGGCGTCATGATCGAGTTGCCAGTCGAGCATTTCGACGGGATCCCGGTCGTGCGTACGCCGGTCGACATCGACGCTGCGAATGCGACCAGGGTGCGCGATGAACTGAGCGCCCACACGAGCCAGCACGGCTTCGAGCTCGTCGTCGATCTGAGCGAGACCCGCTACCTGGACAGCGCCGGCATCGACATGATCTTCCGCCTGAGCCGGCGCATGCGCGAACGGCGCGCGACGCTTCGACTCGTGATCAGCCCCGAGTCGGAGCTTGGACGCCTGGCCGAGATCGTCGGGATCCCGAGCGCCATCCCCGTCCACGACGACGTGGCGCAGGCCATCGATGCTGCGAGGCGCTCGCGCCCGTCCGAGCGCGTCGATCCGTGAGGTCACAGTGGCCGCGTCGCGCGGGGGTCTGGCAGCGGCCAGCCAGCAACCGCGAGGCGTAGCCGTGGCCGCTGGCCGGGGCTACGTGGGGACGGCTCTTCGTCGGTCAAACGCGCAGCAGGCGCAGGATGCCCAGCATGCCGCCGACTCCGATCACGGTCCCCACCGCCCAGGCCGCGACGCTCTCCCCGGTGGGCGTTGCGAGCTCATAGAATTCGCGCAGGAACGGGATCACGAACGCGAGCGCGAAGAGGGCCAGCATCAAGGCGCACAGGCCCGCGATCGCGACGCGGCGTCGTCCGCGTTCGGCCTCGAGGCGCATCACGACTGCGAGCCCGGAGACGACGACGATGCCCGTGGCGACCGTGCGCGAGCGGGTCAGGCCCAGATTGAATCCGTAGCGCGCCAGCAGGTAGCCGGCGACGATGCCGATCCCGATCGCGACGCCCGCCGGGATCGCGAAGCGGGCCACCGACTGCAGGAACCGCTCAGGGCGCCATGGGCCGGAGCTCGGCGCAAGCGCGATAAGGAAGGCCGGAATCCCGATCGTGACCGTCGAGGCGATCGTGAACTGCCGCGGCAGCAGCGGGAAGGTGGCGGTGGGGATCCCGACCGCCAGCCCGACGACCGCCGTGAACACGGTCTTGGTGACGAACAGCTGTGCCACACGCTGGACGTTGCGCAGGATCTGCCGTCCCTCGGCAACCATGCTCGGCACCGTCGCGAAGTCGTCTTCGACCAGCACGAGGTCGGCGACTGACCGCGCCATCTGCGTGCCCGAGCCCTGTGCGATCGCCAAGCGGGCCTCCTTGAGGGCCGGCACGTCGTTGACCCCGTCGCCCACCATTGCGACGTAGCATCCGGCCTCGCCGAGCGCGTTTACCACCGCGCGCTTGCCCTCGGGCGAGATCCTTCCGACTGCCGGCGCCGATAGTACGGCGTCGCGCAGAGCCGCCGGTTCGCTCGGAAGCGATTCCCCGTCAAGCGCGGGCGTCGAGCCGGGCACGCCCGCGTCGTGCGCAATCGCGCCGGCCGTCGCGGGCGCGTCGCCGGACAGCACCTTCAGCGTCACGTCCTGGTCGGCGAAGAACGCGACCGTCGTGGCCGCGTTGGGCCGAAGCCGCTCGGCGAGGACGACGAGGCCGAGCGCCTGGACGTCGTCGGGGAACGGCGGGTCAAGGGCATCGGCCGCCAGCGGTGCGTCGCTGCGTCCGAGCGCAAGCACGCGCCGGCCGGCGCTCGCCTCATCGCGCGCACGCGCCTGCAGGGATGGATTGGCATTGGTGAATCTCTCGGGTGCGCCCATGAAGAGGCGCTCGCCGTCGAGGTCCAGAGCGCTCCAACGCCGCCGTGAGGAGAAGGGGACCTGGGCTAACACCGCGACGCTCGTCACATCCGCCAGCCCAGCCTCGTTGATCGCCTCGAGGGTGAGGTTGCGGGAGGGGGCGCTGGCCGCATAGATCGCCAGCTCGCGGGCGAAGGCGGCTTCGTCGGTCCCGTCAGCGGGCACGAGTGCCACAACCCGCGGCGTGGGCTCGGTCAGCGTGCCCGTCTTGTCCGTGCAGACCACATCGACAGACGCGAGCGACTCGATCGCGTTGAGCTGCTGCGCGAGCACGCCTCGCCTGGCCATCTTGAATGCCGAGGCGGCCGCGGTGACGCTGATCAGGAGGATGAGGCCCTCCGGGACGAGGTTGACGATGCCCGCCGTGATCGACTGCACGTGCGAGGCGGCGCTGCCGCCACGAGTGAGAACTGAGATCGTGAGTCCGATCGCGAGAGGCGCCGAAAACGCGACGATCCTCACCAGGAGCCGGTCGTTGGCGCGCTCCAGGGGCGAGCGCGGGTGGCGGAACGTACGCGCGGTCGCGGCCAGCCGCTCGGCCCGGCTGTCCGGCCCGACGGCGGTGGCCTCGAACAGCGATGCGCCCTCTACCGCGAAGGACCCGGACCACACGGGCTCTCCGACGCCGCGGATGACCGGCTCGGACTCGCCCGTGAGGTTCGCCTCATCGAGGACCAGGCCGTCGGCGCTGATCACGCTACCGTCGGCGATGACCTGGTCCCCGGCCGCCAGACGGACGAGGTCGCCCGCGACGACCTGGTCGATCGGCACGCGCCGGTCCACGCCATCCCGCACGACGACCGCGTCCGGCGCGACCAGCGCGGCAAGCCGGTCGAGCGCGCGCTTGGAGCGGATCTCCTGGAAGGACCCGATCGCTACGTTCGAGACCAGGATCCCCAGGAAGAGCGCGTCCCGCCACGACGCGAAGCTGATCGTGAGCACGCCGAAGAAGAGCAGGATCCCGTTCGGAATGTTCAGCGTGTTCGCCCGGACGATGCTGGCGTAGGACCGGCTCGAGCGCTGGCGGGGCCGCTTCCCGCGTGCCTCCAGGCGCCGCGCGGCCTCGGTGTCGGTCAGGCCGTGGCCCGGCTCCACAGATGCTGCGCTCGGCGGCGGCTCGTTCACTGCGACTCCACGGCAGTCAGTCGAGGTTCTCGATGATCTCGTTCGCGCGGGACCACTGCCCTGGCGGGACGACCAGGTAGATGTCGCCGCGGCCAAACCGGTCGAGCGGATGGTCGGCGGCGCATCGCGCGTCGAGGCCCATATGACGGAGCTGCTCGCACCATGCCACCGCCGTCGTCTGGTCCTCGAAGGTGCTTACCGTCTCCCAGTCTTCCAGACGCGGGTCGGCGATCGACACCGACGGGTCCTTTGCCGCGCGACGCCTTGGCAGCCAGGGGATCGGCATGCGCACAGCCTACGCACCGAGGTCGCGCGCAAGCCAGCATGACGATTGAAGCGTCGCAAGCGGCTGTGGCAGCTACGGCGTGTTGCGAACGACTTCGCCGGCCGGGACACCCCAGGTGGAGAACTCCGTCGCGACGGTGAAGCCCCACCGGCCGGCCTCATCGCGCGTGATCACATGGGCGTTAGAGTCGCGGGCCGGGCCGGTGACCTGGTCCGGCCAGGGGACCCTGGCCGGACCTGCGGTCGCGTCCTGCCGTTCAGGCTACGGCGTCACCGGCGCATGGAAGACGAGGTGGCGAATCGTCGTCGTGGCGGTGAATCCGGTCTGGCTGCAGTGCTTGGCCAGAGACGTGATGTGGCCGAGCAGCGTGACCCGGTCGCCCTTCGCCAGGTCGTCGAGGCCTACGCTGCCGTCGGCGTTCGTGTCTGCAAGGCCGAAGGTGACGTGGACGTTTTCGACTTTGTACGTCTTGGTGCTGTTGTTGTCGCCCTTGGCGTGCTTGTTCGTGTGCTTGACTTCGACGGTCACTTCACCGGTGTAGCTGCCGTCAGCATTCTTGGTGAGCGTCTGGCTGACGAGCGTCCCCGACGCGACGTAGCCGACCTTGTGCGGCTTGCACTTGTGCGAGGCTCCGGAATTACCGGGCTTAGCGCCGTGGCCTCCTGCGTTCTCGGTGCCCTCCGAGGACCGGTGCGAGCTACCGGGATTGGTGGTGTTGTTTGGCGTGTTGCTCGGCCGATGGCCGTTGCCCTGGTCGGCCGGAGCCAGACCAGGCAGAGCAAATGCCGGGATTGCCATTAGAGCGCCCGCCGCGGCGGCGAGCATGGTCTTCTTGACGATCATTGGTGGATTACCTTCCTTGGGTTGTGGGCATCTGCCGGATCTGCAGCAGCGCCGGGCGTTCTGACGCCTCTTCGCATGCTGTCCTAGGGCTACAACGCATCGGGCTCACGAAAGTCAGAGTCGATGACGCGCGCCGCGAACCGGCGGGCGCTGTGTGCTGGCGCGTCAGCCGCTCGGGGTCGTCGGCGTGACGGCGCCTTCGGTTTCGCCGCTCGGGAGGGGGTGGCCGAGTCCTCCGCGCGCAGACAGGCGTTCTGCGGCCGGAGTCGAGGCCTGCGCGTTCCCTTCCTTGGCCTTCTTGCGCGTCGGCGAGGTCTGGCCCGGCCCGGTCGAGCGCTGGCCATGGCCAGCGTGTGATCGCGGTGAGCCCGACCGGCGGACTGCGCGTGCGCCGGAGCCGCCTGCCGAGTGGTCGCGACCGTTGGCGATTTCGCGTCCTGCTCGTCCATGCTGGCCCCCGGTCGGCGACGCCGCAGCGCCGAGAGCCCCACCCGCCGGCGCCTGGCCGTTCTTGGCCCCTGGGGCGCCGTGCAGCTTGGCGGCAGATCCAGGTCGCAATGTCGCCCGCGGGCTGCCTGCGTGAGCGCCCGGTTGAGCGCCGGGCGCGCCGCTGCGGGGCGGTGTTGTGTGCGTTGGGGCGCGGATCGCACGGTGCCCATCGGGGCTCGTGGCGATATGCACCGCGCCGGCGGTCGTAGCGCTCACGATCGCCACGGCAGCGAGCGCCTTCACCGTCACGGACATCGCCACGTGGTTACCGACTGCCGCTCCCGATGCTGCCGCCGCCACTCCCGAATGACCGCCGCCCGCGCCATGAGCCAGCAGCCTCGCCAGCATCGCGGTCGCGGCGAGTGCAGGCAGGGGCGGCGCAAGCGCGTGCAGCTCGGCTTTACGCGTGCTGATCATGGCCTCGAAGCCACGGCACCCGGGACATGCGCGCACGTGCGCCCGGATCTTGCGCGCGCGCAGAGCGCGCCGGTCGCCGTCGGAGATCGCTCGGCGGACGGCTTCACATTCCATGGCGCGCCCCTCCTCGAACTCCTGGAGTGCGCAGCGGGCCTCGAATATCGCCTGCTTGGCCGCGCCCGGAGTGGTGGACAACGCCGCGGCGATCTCCGCGATGGAAAGGCCGCTCAGCTCCCGCATGACCAACGCGGCGCGCTGGCGCTCGGCAAGGCACTGGAGGTCGGCGACCAACCCGGCGAAACGCTCTCGCTGCTCCACCGTGTTCTCCAGGCCGCCGTCCCCCGGCTCGAGGCCCTCGACCAGACTTGAGTGCGAACGTCGCCTGCGCAATAGCGAGACGGCCTCGTTGTGAACGATTCGGAACAGCCACGGCCGCACCGCAACGTCGCGCTGGCGGGCTTGCAGTGACGCGAGCGCCCGCATCATCGCGCTCTGCATCGCATCCTGAGCGTCGTCCTCGTCGCGGACGATCGAACGGCAGTAGCGGTAGAGCGCCTGATGATGCCGGCCGTACAGCACTGCAAACGCACGTGTGCTGCCCATCGAGACGCGTCTCGCCAGCCACTCGTCGCTCGACAGCCGCTCTGCGGGGCCAAGCCCGCCCGGGGGCCGAGTTGGGAGCGCAAAATCGCTCATCGGTCATATATCGGCAACGTCGCTGACAGCTGGAGGTTAGGCCCAACCCGTCTTGGAGGGCCTGCTGAGGCTCCTCTAGCGTTCGCCGGGCCGCTGCCTGTCGAGCTCGGATCGCCAGGCAGCGCGCGCGTGCCCGATCGCGGACGGGTCCCTCAGCAGCTGCTTCTGCCAGTTGGCCGCCATGCCGATGGCATTCAGTCGAAAGGCGATCGCGGCCGGCTCGACCTCGGCGTGCAGCTCGCCGGCGCTGATCGCCGCCTCGATGTTGGCACCCAGCACGGCGATCCATTCGCGCATGACGGATGCCACGGCGTCTCGGAGCGGCCCCGGTCGCCCGTCCATCTCGGCGGAAGCGGCGCAGAGAAAGCAACCACCTGAGAAGACATCGGCGGCAAGGTAGTCACACCACGCGTCTCCGATTGCCCGAAGTCGCGGCAGGCCTGCGTCGCTCGAGAGCGCCGGAGCGACCACATGGTCGATGAGAATCGCCCGGGCGGCCTCCAGCGTTGAGAGCTGTAGCTCCTCCTTGGAGCCGAACAGCGCATGCACGCTGCTCTTGTGCACCCCGAGCTCGGCTGCAAGGGCGCCGATCGTCAAGCCTTCGAGTCCGTCTCGCGAGGCCATCTGCACCGACCGCTCGAGCACTGCGGTGCGGCTCCGCATCCCGCGTGCCCGACGGCCGTCGCTTGGCTTCGGTTGCGGCGGCCCCTTGCCCAGTGGCTCATTCAGGCGACGCGTCATCGGCGATCCTCGAGCGTGTCGTGGGCGACGGATGCGGCATCGCAGGCATGCTAGACAACTATACGGACGATCGTCTATCTTATCCCCCGAACTGAGCGAGGAAAGGGGTGGAGGATGGCGGATCCGAGCATCAACGAAGCCGACACGCTGAGGGACTTCGATCCCCGTACGGTGACCCTCGACGGTGTCACGAAGGTGGTGCACGTTGCCGGCGCGGGTCCGGCGGTGATCGTCATGACGGAGATGCCGGGCATCAGCCCGCAGGTCGCTCGCTTCAGTCGCTGGGTCCGCGATGCGGGGTTCACCGTGTACATGCCGTCGCTGTTCGGCCGCGATGGCGCGGTGCCCGACGTGGAGGGCGGTTCGGCCGTCCTCAAGCGGGCGTGCATGAGCGCCGAGTTCAGGGCCTTCGCCGCCAACGAGTCCAGCCCGGTGACCAAATGGCTCCGGTTGCTTGCGAGGCTGGCACACGGGGAGTGCGGCGGTCCGGGGGTCGGCGCGATCGGCATGTGCTTCACGGGCAACTTCGCGCTCACGATGATGCTCGAGCCGTCGATGCTCGCACCGGTCCTCGCCCAGCCGTCGCTGCCGCTTGACGATCCTGCCGGCCTTGAGATGGCTCCGGACGAGCTCGTAGCGGTTCGAGAGCGCCTCGAGCACGAGGATCTGACCGTGATGGCCTACCGCTTCAAGGGAGACCGGTTCTGCAAGGCGCAGCGGTTCGCCGCCTACGCGGAGGCGCTCGGCGATCGCTTCATCGCGAGGGTGCTCCCGGACAGCGCGGCCAACCCTGAGACCCCGCCGTTCTTCGAGCACGTGGTGTCGAGCCCGCACAGCGTGGTGACCGCCCACCTGATCGACGAGGCGGGCCAACCTACGATCGCTGCCCGCGACGAGATCCTCTCGTTCTTCGCCCATCGGCTCGCCTGACAATCACCCGCGGACGCGAAGGCGCGCTTGGCGAGCAGCTAGGAGCCGGGTGCCGCGCCCCTGAGATCGCGGGACGGAGGGCTGTCGGTCCGGCCCGCGGGTTGGGCCCAGTCGGAGCCCGCGTCGGTGGACAGCCGGTCGGCCACGAGCGCGTTCGCGGCTATCACCACGGCTGCGATCGAGAGCGGGAGCACGAGGTCGACGTTGATCACGAGCACCGCGCCGACCAGGGCGCCCGTGAACATCGCGACCACGGCGATGAGGCCACGGATGGGATGGCCTCCTGCTCCCCCGGCGAGCCTGGAGTCGGCGGCGATTCCCGTGAGCGTCATCGTCAGGACTGTGGTTGTGAGATCGGGCACCGCGAGACGGCGCGCGGTTGCGTTCTGGATCCCCATCGCGATCGCCAGCGGCGCGATCAACGCATAGCGCGCATCCTGCGACACCGGCTGGCCGAGCACTACCGCGAGGACAACGGCGAGAAGCACCCACGCGAGCGCGGTTGCCATCGCGGTCCGCAGGTGTCGGGCTCGGTGCGCGCCAAAGCGGATGGCGATGCGACCGCCGGCGAGCGCTCCGAGCAGGAACGCGCCCAGCGCGGCCAGCGACGCGAGCGCGGACAGTCCTGAGGTCCCGGCGAGCGCAAACCCGAGGAACACGACGTTGCCGGTCATGTTGGCGACGAATACGCGGCCGAGAGCGATGTAGCTGACGGCGTCCACGACGCCGGTGACGACGGTCAGCATGACCAGCAGCCCCGGCAGCGGTCCGTGGCCGCTGCCGGTCCATGGCCAGCGTGCTCGTGCCAGGGCAGCGAAGGTGCTCAGAGCTGAGCGCTCGCCGTCCACCATGAGTTGAACCTGGACGCGTTCGTCAGGGGGGGTCGCCAGCGGTACTCGGAGCGTCTCACGTGATCGCTACACGTTGGATCTGATCTTGCCGCCGTCGACCTGGTAGACGGCACCGGTGATGTAGGACGCCTGCTCGGAGGCCAGAAACGCGACGAGGTAACCGAGCTCGATCGGGTCGCCGAGGCGTCCCAACGGGATCGTCGCGGCGAGGGGCGCGAGCTGCTCCTCGACCGTCTTGTCGATGTGCGCGGCGCCGTCGGCCAGGCCGGGGTGGATCCGGGACGTCAGGAACATGCCGGGAAGGACGAGGTTGATCGTGATGCCATCCTTGGCGAGGTCGGGCATGATGGCCTTCATCAGCCCGGCGATGCCGGGGCGGAGCCCGTTTGAGAGGTCGATGTACTCGACCGGTTCCTTCACGGAGCTCGACTGGATCCCGATCACGCGGCCCCACCGCTTCTCGCGCATGTGCGGCAGGACCTCGCGGACGAAGCGGACGAAGTTGAGTGTCACAACCTCGAATGCTTGGCGCCAGTCGTCGTCGGTGAGGTCGGGGAACTTGCCTCGCTGGGGACCGCCGGAGTTGTCTACGAGGACGTCGACGCCGCCGAAACGCTCGACCGTCGCCGTGACGACGCTTCGGATGCCCTCCTCGCTCGTGAGGTCTGCCGGGACGGCCAGCACCTCGGCGTGGGTCTCACGTCGTATCTCCTCAGCAGCGGCTTCGAGGTCCGCCTCGGTCCGCGCGCAGATCGTGACGCGCGCCCCCTCGCGCGCGAGCGCCAGCGCCGAGGCCTTGCCGAGGCCCCTGCTCGAAGCCGCGACAAGCGCCACCTTGCCGTCTAACCCTAGATCCAACAGATCTCTCCAAGTTCGTCTGCGGCGGTCGAGTGACCCTACACGGCGGTGGCGGGCCGACGTCCGCGAAGCCCGCCTAGACGACCGTGTTGACCTCTACCGCTTCTTCGTTGGTCTGCGTTGCGGTGAGCGAGACACCCACCTGTTCGGCGGCCTCGTTCATGAGGACTTCCCGGAGGCCCCCTTCGAAGGATTCGGGTTTCTGTTTGCCGGCGCTCGCGACCAGCTTGAAGGCTGTCGTCTTCACCGTTTTCCCGGAGGCGACGGGCGCGATCACCGATCCGGTCAGCACCGACAGGCCGCTCGTGCTGCAGGTGTATTCCAGGACCGGGCCGGATTTGCCCGCCGGATAGAGGTCGATGGCGGCGTGGACCGTTTCTTTGCCGAGCGTTTCGGTGACGCGTTCGACCCCGAGGATGCCTTCGAGGCTCGCGGTCTGGAGTTCGCCTTCGGCGAGGCCCGCGGTTGTGCACTTGCCTCCCAGGGATTCGCATCCGGCGAGCTTGATCGTCACGTCCCCGACTGTTTTCGTGCCGGTGATCTCGCCCGTGCTGCTCTCGCCGGTGCAGGTCACTTTTTCTTTGCTGGTCGACGTTTCCAGCTTGACGGTGGTGGTCGGCTTGATCGAGGTCGAGAAGCCCGGCTTCACCACGCCCGGGACCCATTCGTAGCCGCCTGTGTGCGCCGTGCTTTCCACCTCGCAGCTGGAGGTCGTGAATTCGCCGCTTCCTGACACTTTCACGCAGCGCCCGAAGTCAGGCGGTTGCGGGGGCGGTGCGCCGGCGACTTCACCGTCTTCGTTGGGGCTCTTCGCTTCGATCGCGGCACTGGGCGGGCTCGTCCCTTCGGCGTCGGTGTTGGTCACGGTGATCTGGTACGTCGTGAGGGGCTGGAGGGGGCCGACGATCGTGCTGGTCCCACCGCCGCTAACCGCCGCCGTGAGGACGGGTGCGCTCGAGCCCACTGGAGTCGCAGTCACGGTCGAGGAGCTGATCAGCCCGGCGGTAGCCGGTGCCGGAGTCCAGCTGACCTGGAAGCGGAGTTCGAGTTTCCCACCGACTTCGATGTTGGACTGCGTCGCGGTCACGCCGGTGGGCGCGGCGGGTGCGACCACCGGCGGCGCGGTCGTTTCCAGATACGCAGCGGTTTCAGTGTTATAGACCCGATCGCCGTACGCGTCTTCGGCCGAGAACGTCGTGCTCACTTCTGGGGCACCTTCGAGTCTTGCGAAGCTCCGCGTGCCCCCGTACCAGTCCCAGGTCACCGTCGCCCATGCCGAGTACGTTGTGACTTTGTAGCCACCGCCGCGCCCGCTGCCGCCGCAGCGCGTCTGCATGTACACCTTTCCTGTGGGATAGCCGCCCCCGCCGAAGCCCGTCGCGTACGCGTGCTCCTGGATGCCGCCGCACGAGTGGCCGAGGATCGAGAAGGCCGCCCCCTGGCTCAGTAGCAACTGCGTCGTTGTGGCGGCCCCGGCCGCCGGCGCCAAGCCGAGCGTACCCAGCGTGATCAGCATCGAGACGACGGCACCGCACCCGGCCCTGCGCACCATGCCCTCGACCCCTCTCGGACTAAGTTGATGGCCTCTATGACCCTCGCGCGGGAAAGCTATCACGGGCTCATCGGGCCTCGCGGACGCGACGGACGAACTGGCCGTTGCCAGGACGTGGTCACGCCGCGAGGGCCGTTACCCGCGCCGACGCCGTCTTGCTACGATGCCGCGTAGTATGTCGTCACGAACTCTGCGCAGGTATCTGTCCTGCGGCGCCGTCGTCGGGCTGCTGGCGCTCGCCGTCGCAGGTTGCGGATCGAGCACCGCCGCACCGCCTGGGCTGACGATCGCCGGGCCGGGGCTTCAGACGGGTAAGCCACCTTGGCCGCCGGAATACCAGCACCTCGCGCAGCGGCTGCATGAGATCGGCATACCCGCGGGCGGGAAGGAAACGTTCCACATCCACGCGATGGTGCACATCTATGTCAACGGTCTGCTCAGCCCGTTGCCGGCCAACATCGGCCTCGACTCCGCCAAGGGCCTGGAGTCGAGCCTGCACACACACGACTCCACGGGAATCATCCACATGGAGGCGCCGCATCCGTACCGCTACACGCTCGGCGACTTCTTCTCAGTGTGGGGCGTGAAGCTCGGCCCCGCTCAGGTCGGCGGGCTCACCGGCTACGGCGGCGATCACCTGCACTTCTACCTCAACGGCAGGCCGCTGAGAGACCCGGCGGCGCTCGTGCTGCAGAAGGGCGACAGCGTGGTCATCGGCTACGGCCCGGACAGCAGCTTCCCGCACAAGCCCAGCACGATTCTGCTCACCGAGATCGAAAAAGGCGAAGGCGGGCTTGGCTGTGCAGGCGCCAAGCCGGGGCACCACGCCAAAAGCTGCCTGGCCTCGAAGTAGGACGGCACCGCCTCCAAATAGGACGGCACCCGGCCCAGCGCGGGCGCGCGCAAGCGCTGTCCATCTCGACCTCGGCCCAGTCGCACCGACCTCAGGGTCCGAAGGTCTGGATTCGCCCGCACCCCGCCAGGGTTACCGTCAGCGGTCCGTCGGTGCTCACCGCGAGTTGCGCGCCGCAGGTGACGCGCGCCCGGCGAGGGTCGATCGTGACGCTCTTCACGTTGGCCGCGGCGATGTCGAGCCGGTCGGCCTTTGGCCGGGACGGCGCAGCTTCCCATGCGCGTGCCTGGCCGGCGAAGCCGAGCACGCCCAGGTTGCCGGGCGGAAGCGTCCCCGCGACCGCAGCGGTGGCCGTCGTTGGCGGGTCTCCCGCGCCGAAGCCGTCTGAGCGCGCGTCGATCGTGCCGATCGGCGGATCGCCCGTCGTGTCGCGCAGCTGCATGCCCGAGATCCAGTAGGCATGCCCGGCCGCGGTCCCGTCAGACGGGAAGTCCATTGTCGGGTTGTACGAGTAGGTCACGTGCGGCGGGTTCAGGTCGATGCGGCGGTCACCGAGCCAGTCCGCGGCGGGACCGAACTGGTCGTTGATGGCCAGCGTGAGGTGCTCGGCGGGCGCGAACGCGTCGTACTCATAGCGATAGCCCAGGGCGTCCATCGCCTGCACGATGGGCAGCGTCCCGGCGATCGGCACGAGCTCGTCGCCGCTGGCCACCCAGACGCGGAAGGGGACGTTGCGCAGCGACGCGACGCTGTGAAGGGTGTTGGTCGACTCACCGGCCGCCGGGGGTTCCGCGCCGGTGTAGAGGGTTCCAAGCACCGTCGGGCCCACGGTGGGCTGGGCCGCTGCGAAGAGGTCGGGGAACTGGGTCGCGAACTTCCAGGTCGCGTAGCCCCCCATCGAGTAGCCGGCGATCACGGTGCGGCTCGAATCGAGGCGGAAGTGGCGGGCGACGTCATTCCAGACCTCGAATGTGTCAGCACCCGCCCAGTCGTAGTACCAGCCATCCGGCCCCCTGCCCTCGGGCGTGATCACGAGAGAGCCGGGCGGGCGCTCGCCGAACTGTGACTGGTTCCGGTCAGAGAGGAACTGGTTGTAGTTCGAGGACAGGGAGTGCAGTAGCAGAGTCAGGCCGTAGCCGCGAGTCGGCTGTGCCGTCGTGGGCACGTAGATCGCGTAGGGTTGCAGTTGGCCGCGGAGCTCGCCGCGGCAGAGCGTGGCGCTGCCGCACTTCGCCGACCAGTCCGCGCCCTGGCCGTCGCTGAAACGGCTGGCCAGGATTCGGTCCATCGGCCCCGTCCTCGGGACGCCGCTTTCGTCCGTCACGCCCTGGGCGAGCTTGCCGAAGTCGACCTCGTCGTGGAATGCCGACAGGTCTCCGACCCGCAGCGCCTGAGCCTGCGCGGCGTCCCGCCACCATGAGGCGTTGGCCAGCTCGTCGGAGAGGTTCGATGGATTTGGCATCGGCTCGGAGTGGCGAAAGGCGACGTTGAAGAACGCGGTCGGCTGTGGCAGCGCACCCGCGCCGCCCGGGTGCGTCGCATCGGCCTGACCCTGCGGGATCAGGTAGCGCCCGTTTTCCCTGTCCCATAGTCCGACGCCGGCGGCAAGTCTCACTACCGAAGTCCCGGGGCTCCAGGCGGTGTGCGGGACACGGACATCGATTTGGCGGCGTTGGAGGTCGAGCGCGACCGTCGGGGCCGGGGTGAGGCTGGCGCCTGTAGCCGCATCAACGAGATCCGCCGAGCTGCCGTGGATGGTCAGGAACAGCTGCGCCGGCGCGCTGGCGTTGGCCCCGTGCGGGAACGCACGCGGGACCGGCGATTCGCCGATCGCGATCGACATCGCGGCGAGATCCGGGGCGAGCATCGTGTTGAGCGTGATACGAAACGCCGTCGCGTCGCGCAGCGGCTTGACCCGAAGCTCCACGAGGTCCGCGGCGTTGCTGGCGTATTCCGGAGCTGTCGGGTAGGTGTACGTGCCGCCGGGCCGCGCGAAGACCTCCGAGTTGTAGCTCTGGTCGTTCGGCTGCCAGGCGACCGCACCCGCGCCGTGGTCGTCGTAGAGGTAGTCCTGGTAGAGGTACTCGCCCGCGCGGTATGCGCTCGACCCGGAGATCAGGATCGGCGGCGCCTTCCAGATCCCCGTGTTCTCGAGCTGCGGGGCGCGCGGCGGTGGAGCGTAGAGCAGGTCGGGGCCTGGCCGTTGCCCGGATGAGACGGACGGCAGCGATCCCGCTCGCGCTGCCGCGGTCGCGACCGCGGCCACCACTATGGAGACCCATATGCCAGCAATGCGCCCTCGCACGGCAACCTCCCATCAGCATCCCGGACTCTCCCGCCCGCTACTGTACCGTATGAGTACATGACTCGTCTCGACCCGGTCCGCGTCCCTCGATCGCTGCCACGCGGCGTGCATGGACTCGACCGCGATGTGGTGCTCATGTCTCAGCGGGCGAGGCTTCTCGAGGCCATCGTGCGAGCCGTGGCGGAGAAGGGCTACGCCGCCACCCGCGTACAGGACATCACCCGCCTCGCGGGTGTCTCCCGCTCGACTTTCTACGAGCAGTTCGCCGACAAGGAGGAGTGCTTCCTGGCCGCGTACCGGGGCGGCGCGCATGCGCACCTCGAGCAGGTGGAAGCTGCGATTCGCCGCACGGATGGCTGGGTTGGCAAGCTCCGCGAGGCAACGCGCGCCTACGTCGAGGTTCTAGCCGCCGAGCCCGACTACGCGCGGACGTTCCTCACGGAGGTCCATGGCGCCGGTCCCCGCGCGCGCGCAGCCCGTGTTGAGGTGCACAGCCGCTACGCCGAGCTGCTGCGCCGCTGGCACGATGCGACGCGAGCGGAGTTCGGCGGGCTGCCCGACGTACCTGCCGAGGTCTTCATGGCTGCCGTCGCCGCGGCGGACGAGATAGTCGCCGCGCGCCTCCGCGAAGGCGAGGCCGAGCGCCTGCTCGATGTCATCCCGACGCTCGTCTATCTGCATCTCGCGCTCTTCGGCATGGCCGATGAGGCGCGCCGCGAGCTGCGGCGCTGAAGAGCGATCGGACGCACACCGGGAGCCCTCAGCGGCTCGCCGCGAGCAACTCGGTCAGCAAACGGATGAGCTCGCGCCGATCACCGGAGCTGAGCGGGGCGAGCAGAGTTTCCCAGCGGCGGAAGCGTCGGCCGGGATGAGCTCGTCGGGCGGGTGGCGGGAGCCCTGAAGGTCAGCGAAGCGGAAGCGCATGCGCGTATCGCCGAGCTGGCCGCTCTTCAGCTGCTGCAGTTCGACGGCGAAGGCGCGGGGGTGGAGCTGACGGACGCCGGGCGCCAGTTGCATGGCCGAATCCGCGCCGCCGTCACCGAGATCACCGAGCGACTGTGGGGTGACCTGCCGCCCGAGGACCTCGCGACTGCGGGCAGCGTCCTCAGCATCGTGCTCGCGCGCGCCAACGCAGAGCTCGACGCGTAGCGGGTCACGCGGGGGCGTCCGTGGAGACGATCAAGACGCTGCAATTGGCCCGGTGCGAAACCTTGTTCGGAACGCTCCCCAGCACCCGTGTCATCCCATGCATCCCCCGATTGCCAACCACGATCAGGCCGGCCTTCTCCCGCTCCGCGACCTCGAGCAACGAGTTCGCTGGGTCCCCCATGACGGTGTGCGCCTTCACGTCGACCCCGCTCATGCGAACCAGCGCCGCGGCCTCCTCCACGATCGACTGCACAGCTGCATCAGGCTTTATGTCCCAGGCCTCTGCACCGCCCTGTCGCTCACCAACAACGTGGACACCCCGGAGCGGTTCATAGGCAGACACGAGATGGAGCTCGCCACCGAGCTCCTTCGCCAGCCGTGTTGCCTCCGCGACCGCGCGCTGGGCGGTTTCGGATCCGTCAGTCCCGACGACGATCGACTCATACACGCGACCCACCTCCGTCTGTCGCACATTAACCGACGCCGCCGCACTGTGCACGCGAGGCCTGCGTGGCTCTGCGAGCGCCAGGGCGCGGCTGATGGCTGAGCGACCGTCAGAGGAGCGAACGCCGAGCCTGCGGGTCGTGGTATGCCTGTCGGGCATGGCGAGGTCGTGTTCGGTTCGTGTGGACGCTAGCGAAGGGAGCGATGATGGATGGCGAGCAAACGGTCCTGGTGACAGGAGGGTCAGGTTTCCTTGGCGGCTGGTGCCTGGTGGAGCTGCTGCAGCGCGGATACCGGGCACGTACGACCGTCCGAGACCTGGCCCGCGAGGCGGAGGTGCGCGCGAACGTGGGATCGCAGGTCGAGGTGGGCGACCGGCTGACCGTGCTCGCAGCCGATCTGAACGCGGATCGGGGTTGGGCCGAGGCGGCCGACGGTTGCGACTACGTCCTGCACGTCGCATCACCGTTCCCGCCTGCACAGCCGAAGGACCCGGATGCGCTGATCGTTCCGGCACGCGACGGCACGCTGCGGGTGCTGCGCGCGAGCCTCGGAGCCGGCGTGAGGCGAGTGGTGGTCACCTCCTCTGTTGCGGCGGTACGCAACGCGGGCCCGGACGCGAACTCGCGGGGCCGGGAGCTCACGGAGGCGGACTGGACAGACCCCGATAATCCGCAGCTCACGCCGTACACGCGATCGAAGACCATCGCCGAGCGCGCCGCGTGGGACCACATGCGGGCACAGGGAGCGGAGGACCGGCTCGTGACAGTGCAGCCGGGGGCGATCATCGGACCCGTGCTAGGAGACGACCGGTCGTACTCCCTCCAAGCCGTGGAGCGGATGCTCACCGGGCGCATGCCAGGCCTCCCGCGGCTCGGCTTCAGCTTCATCGACGTGCGCGACGTGGCTTCGCTCGAGGTCGGCGCCATGACCGCTGCGGACGCTGCGGGCCAGCGACTGATCGCAGCTGCTTCGTTCCTGTGGCTCTCGGACGTCGCGGCGATCCTGCGTGAGCGGCTCGGACCGGACGCGCGCAAGGTGCCACGGCGCCGGGTGCCAGACGTCCTCGTGCGACTGTTGGCGCTGTTCGATCCGGAGGTCCGCTCCGTGGTCGGCGAGCTGGGACAAGAGACGACCTACTCGGTCGAGAACGCAAGGCGGCGGGTCGGGTGGGTCCCGCGGCCCATCGAGGAGACGATCGTCGACTGCGCTCGAAGCCTGTTAGGTCAGCGCATGCCGACGGCAGCAGCGAGCGCCAGCTAGCGCCGACGGACGTCGGCACTCCTGCCGACGTCAGATAGCGACACACCGGATCCGGCGCGTGCCCGGTCAGCTCATCCGCCTGTATCGCCATACGCACAGCGGAATGAACACGGCCAGCACCCCGCCGATCCAGGCGGCCGTTTCTCCCAGCGAACTCGGAATGCCGGAGGTGAGCGCATACGATCGGGCGACGTCGGCCGTCAACGTGACCGGGCTGGCGCGCGAGAAGCTCTGAAGCCAGCCCGGCATGGTCGAGACGGGCACGAACACCGAGCTCGCGAACACGAGCGGGAAGATCACGACGAAGCCGGCCGCCTGTGCGGCCTCGGCGCCGCGCACGGTCAGCGCCACGAGCGCGAAGATCCAACTCAGCGCAAAACCGAACGCGGCGACGACGGCGATCGACGCCAGCGCCTGCAGCACTCCGCCGTGGAAGCTGAAGCCGATCGCGTAGCCCACCCCGATCATCAGGGCAATGATCATGACGTTGCGCACGAGGTCCGCCAACGTCCGGCCGAGCAGCACGGCCGACCGCGCCATGGGCATCGAGCGAAAGCGGTCGACGACGCCGCGCTCGAGGTCCTCGGCCAGTCCGATCGCTGTCTGCGTGGCTCGAAAGGCGACCGACTGCACGAAGATGCCGGGCAGCAGGAAGTCGACGTAGGTGACCCCTTTGGGCAGCGAGCCTCTCACCGCGCCGCCGAACACGTACACGAAGAGCAGCACGAACATGATCGGCTGGACGGTCGAGAAGATGAGTAGCTGCGGCTGGCGGATGAAGTGACGCAGGTTGCGCGCGGTCACAACGCCCGCGTCGGTGATCGCCGAGCGCATCTCCCGCGTGGAAGGCGCCCGGAGCCGGACGAGCGGCGCGGAACGCCTGCCCGACGTGCCCTGCTCGACACGGTCGGTCGCGGACTCGGACGCGACCGAACGCGAAGCGGCACCGTCTTCGCTCGGCGGCGAGCCCGTGAGCTGGAGGAACACGTCATCGAGAGTTGGGCGGCGGAGGCCGAGGTCGCTCACCTCGATCCTGGCGCGGCGCAACTCGGCGGCCGCCTCCTCGATCAACTCGAGGCCATCGCGGGGAGCCGGAAGCGTCAGCCGGTCGGGGCGCTCGCTCGGCTCTGGCTCTCCGCAGCCGACACCGGCGAGCACCGCCTGGGCGCGGTCGCGCTCGGAGGCGCTGGCGAGCTCGACCTCGAGGATCTGGCCGCCGACCTGGTCCTTCAGCTCGTTGCCGGTCCCCTGCGCGATCACCCTCCCGTGGTCGATGACGGCGATCCGGTCGGCCAGCTGGTCGGCCTCCTCGAGGTACTGCGTCGTCAGTAGCAGCGTCGTTCCCTCGCGGACGAGCTCTCGCACCGTGGTCCAGATCTCGTTGCGGCTGCGGGGATCGAGCCCAGTGGTGGGCTCGTCGAGGAACAGAATCCGCGGACGGGTAAGCAGGCTCGAGGCGAGATCGAGCCGGCGGCGCATCCCGCCGGAGTAGGTCCTCGCTGGGCGGTCCGCCGCGTCGGCGAGCTCGAATTGCGCCAGCAGCTCATCAGCCCGCTTGCGCGTCTCGGCCTTGGAGAGGCCGAATAGGCGGCCGAACATGAGGAGGTTCTCTCGGCCGCTGAGAATCTCGTCGACTGCAGCAAACTGCCCGGTCAGCCCCAGCATCTCGCGGACGGCGACGGCGTCTTGCACGACGTCGCGGCCGAACACCTCGGCCCGGCCCGCGTCTGGCTCGAGCAGCGTGGCAAGCACTCGGACGAGCGTCGTCTTGCCGGCCCCGTTGGGACCGAGCAGCGCAAAGACCGTTCCCTCGGTGACCTGGAGGTCGACCCCGGCGAGGGCCGTCGTCGCACCGAAGCGCTTGACGAGGCGCTCGACGCGAACGGCGGAGGTTGAGTCGGGTCCCACGACCATGCCGAGCCGACCATACTCGGCCCAGGATGGCGTGATCGTGGTTGAGCGCGGCCGAGACGCGAGGGCTCTTCGCCCCGCGCTTTTCCACCGGCAGGCACCCCTTGGTCGGATTCGCTGGGCGCCGCGCTCGTGGTCAAGCGCTCGTCGGGGGATAGATGGCGCGTGACAGATGCACTTGACGCCGGCTGCCAGGAGTGCCCTCGAACCTCGACGCGAAACTGCGCGAGCGCGCCGACCAGCGCGAGACGCCGTACCAGCTGCTCGCACAGGCGACGACGAGCCACGTCATCCATTGCGCGGCGGCTGCCGCTGGAGCCGCGCCGGCCGACGGCTGCTAGCTTGGCAAGCGTTCGACAACAGGCTGAAACGCGTCGCGGCGCAGGCGCGCGGCAGTGTGTAGGCGCGCGGCTCGCTTAGCTGAAGGTGGGCTCGGCTCCGACTGGCTCCGGTGCGTTGGCCCGAACGAACGCCTCGAGGTCCGCAAGAGTGAAGTCTCCTCGCCAGAACCCGCGTGGCGGCAGTAGAACCAGGCGATCAACGCCAAGATCGGCGTAGTGCTGAACGGCCTCTGGATCCAATGACTCCGAGGGGCTGACCGAGATCTCGAACTCCTCGAGCTCGCGGCCAGCAGCTTTCGCCTCGCGGCGCAGTGAATCGATCTGGGTGCCCGTCTCGTGCCGATCCAGCATGAAGCCGTACCAGCCGTCGGCGTACGCCACTGCTCGGCGATGGGCGGCGGCGCTGTGACCGCCCATGACGACCGGGATCGGGTGCACAGGTCGTGGGTAGGCGTCGACCTTGGCGAACTCGACGTACTCGCCGTGAAACTCGGGAGACGGCTCGGCCCAGAGCGAACGCATGGCCTCCAGGTACTCGGTCGCGCGTGCACCTCGGCCCTCCATCGGCACCCCGACAGCGCGCATCTCGGGCTCGAGATACCCGACGCCCATACCGAAGATCAGTCGTCCTCGGCTGAGGACGTCGAGGCTCGCCAGCTGCTTTGCGAGCACGACCGGGTTGCGCTGAGGGAGGATCACTATTCCGGTCGCCAGCAGAATCTGGCGGGTCTGCGCCGCGACCATGGCGAGCGCGACCACGGGGTCGAGAATCGGGTAGTCAGGCGCGATTGGCGACGGTGCAGCGTGTGGGCTCGGAGCCACGACGTGCTCGCCCATCCAGAGAGAATCGAAGCCGAGCTGCTCTGCCAGGGCGCCAATGTGGCTTGCTCCCTCCGCGCTCGCGCACGCGCCCATGTTTGCGCCAAAGAGTCCGAGCGTCGGCATTCAGCACAAGCCGCCATGGCCGGCGGCCTCAAACCGTCTGGCGGCGGCGCGACCTTGTCTGGTGAACTTGGCCGCGCCTACCCGGTCGCGAACCCGTGACTGTGACTCGGACGGCCAGCTAGCTTGGCTCATCCTCGCCGAGGATAGCCTGGGGCGTGGCACCCCGAAGCATGCCCTCGCAGCGTCTCGCTCAACGACCGCTCGCAACTTGCGAGCACCGATTTCTCGCGTGTGGCCAGCTTACGAGCTAT
>JAOPZM010000020.1 GCA_025964115.1 Solirubrobacterales bacterium | reverse complement strand
GAGGCCTCGCGCAGCGCGCGCTCGACCTCGCCCTGCACACGGATGCGGGCCGTGTCGAGGCCGGCGTACTTCATCCGCACGGCGAGCTCCGCGGCGCGCGTGCCGCTGCATGTGACGCGCCGGATGCGGCCGGCCAGCAGCTCGAAGTCGACGTCCCAGACCCAGGAGACGTCGCGACCGTCGGCGATGTTGTCGTTGAGGACCACCAGCAGGTCGTGCTCTCCCGGCTCGAGCGCCAGAGTGCGCAGCACCTCGTTCGCCCCGGCGGGGTTCTTCACCAGCAGGATCCGCAGCTCACGCGTCGGTCCCGCCGGCGTCCGGCCGCCCGCGCCGTTGAGCGACAGGGTCACCGTCTCGGCACGGCCGAAGGCGGCCCTCGTGCCCGTCAGCCCCGAGACGATGCTCGGGAGCGGCACCTCCAGGGCGCTCGCCAGCGCGGCGGCGGCGAGGGCGTTGTAGACGTTGTAGAGGCCCGGCAGCCCGAGGCTCACATCGGCGTCGCCCGCGGGCGTGCGCAGCCGAAAGCGGGCCGAGCGAACCCCTTCGAGCGTCACGTCGCTGGCCGTGATCGCCGGCGCGGGCCGGGTCTGTCCGCAGCTCTCGCAGTGGTAGTGGCCGAGGTGTCCGAGGTAGATCGCATCGAATACATACGGGGCGCCGCAGCGCCGGCAGTGCTTGGCGTCGGCGGCGTGAGCCATTCCCGGCATCGCGAGCGAGTCATCGTCGACCCCGAAGTAGAGGGCGCCGGGCCGCTCCCGACCGAGATCGGCGATCTGCGGGTCGTCGGCGTTCAGGACGAGCCGCGCATCCGAGCGGCCCACGGCGTGGTGCCAGCGCTCGGCGATCGTGTCGAGCTCTCCGTAGCGGTCGAGCTGGTCGCGGAACAGGTTCGAGAGCAGTATCGCCCGCGGGCGAAGCTGGTCGACGAGCGCTGGGAGCCACAGCTCGTCGACCTCGAAGAGTCCCAGCTCGCCTGCGATGCCGCCACGCGGGCGCGCGGCCGCGAGCAGCGTGGTGGCGATGCCACCAGCCATGTTCGCGCCGGCCTGGTTGTGCACCAGCCGCACGCCCGCACGCTCGAAGATCTCAGCGGCCATCGCGGCCGTCGTGGTCTTGCCGTTGGTGGCCGAGACGAGCACGCTCCCGCGTGGCAGGCGTGCACCGAGGGCTCCGATCGCGTCCGGCTCCAGACGCATCAGCACCCTTCCTGGCGCGCTGGTGGCGCCGCCGCCCTGCAGTCGTGAGAGCGCGGCCACGGCACGCGCCAGCGCCAGCTTCGGCGCGAGCGCCCTCGCCATCAGCGGCTCACCGCCGAGTCGTCCGACCGCGAGCCTGCCGCAGCGGCCGCGCCGTCCGGTCCCCGCGCGGCGGCGGGGTGCGGCGCCGCGAAGGCCGGCTCCGCGGGGCCCTCGAGCGGAACGATGACGTTGACCGCGCCCTTCACGGCCCGCACGCGCACGGGCAGCTCGCCGATGGGATCTCCGTCGGCGTACATCGTGAACGGGCGGTCTGCTGAGATCGTGACCTCGGCGGCGCGGAAGACCCGCACGGCGGGGAGCTCGACGTGCGTGCCCTTGAAGACCCTCGGCAGCACGCTCGTGAGGAACCGCCAGCGGCTCATGTGTTCCATCGTCACGACCTCGAGCAGGCCGTCGTCCAGCAGCGCCCCGGGAGCGGCGTACATCCCGCCCCCGTAGGCCTTGGAGTTGGCCGTCCCGATCGAGTAGCCGGTGAACGTATGGCGCTCGCCGGGCGGGTCGAGCTCGATCTCGAAGGTGGCGGGGCGCCACGACGCCAATGCGCGCAGGGCCCCATACGCGTAGACGAGGCCGCCCAGCCAGGCGGGAGCCTCGTTGGCAATGCGGTTCGCGTCGCTGTCGAAGCCGGCCGAGGCGATGCCGACGAAGGCTCGGCCCGCGACCTCGCCCATGTCGACCGGCCTGGGAAGCCCCTCGGCGATCGTCGCGCATGCCGCCTGCGGGTCGTTGGAGATGCCCAGCACCCGCGCGAAGTCGTTGCCGCGGCCACCGGGAAGCACGCCGAGCATGGCTCCGGGAACGGACCGCAGTGCGTCCGCGATCGCGCCGATCATGCCGTCACCGCTGAGCGCGACCACCGTCTCGCCCAGTCCGGCCGCCTCGAGGGCCAGCTCGCGGGCGTGCTGCAGGTCTCGGGTTTCGACGCGCCTCACCGCCAGCCCATGGCCGCGCATCGTGCGCTCGAGCTCCGGGCCGAGACGGCCGGACTTGCCGCCACCGGCGGCGGGGTTCACGATCAGGCAGACGGGTGAGGCCACACGCCAAGCGTATTGAGCCGCGCCACCGCTCGGGCGGCGAGCCGCGCTCAGGAGGGTGCTGCGTCGCGCGCGCGATCGCGCCGACGGCGCCCCACGGCAGCGGCCACACCGAGTGCGGCGATCACCACGAACAGCCCGAGCAGCAGGCTGGGCGCCAAGCCGAGGCCGCCGAACGGGAGAGCGACGAGCTCTACGATGCCCAGGCCGACGGCGAGCAGCGCCACGATCAGGATCAAGATCAGCAGGATGCCGCGCACGCGGGCGAGAATCCCGGCGGACGCGGACGGGACGAGCAGTCCCATCGCGCGCAGGGCGAACAGCTGGCGGCCGCTGGGAGGCGCCTGGCCGAGCCGCTCGACGGCATCTTTGAGGTCGCCGGCGCGGCGTTCGGCCAGCGCCAGCGAAGCGTCAGCCATACGCCTGATCTGCATACGCTCCTGCGGGCGCGCTGCCGCGATGGCCCGCTGAAAGTATCCGCGCGCCGCCTCTGCGTCAAAGCGCTCGGAGGCGCGGGCGCCGAGGATCGACAGCGCCGCCGACTTGTACTTGGTCTCGGCCTCGAGCTCCTCATCCGAGCGCTGCTCGAGCGCCTGAATGGCCTCGAGCGCGCCACGCTGCTCGATACGTATCTGTCGCTGCTTCGGGGCCACTGCCTGCCATTCTACGGTTTGGCCGGCGCCCCGGCCCGCACGCCTGCACCGCCTCCGGCGCTCCGCGCCGGCCGCGACTGCAGGCGGTATGCTCGCGGCGTGCGGAGCGTTCGTCGCCCACGCTGGAGTCGTCGCATCGCGTCGCTGTCGCTCACCCTGCTGCTGACCGTGGTTGTGTTGGTGCTGAGCGCCCCGGCGGCGCTGTCGGCGACGTCCACCAACGGCAACGCCTTCAGCGAACTCACCGAAGGCCAGACGGAAGCGCCCAAAACCGCGACGACGGCGACAGCGTCGCACGTAAGCTCCACCTCTGAAACGACCAACTCGCAGACGGTCATCATCCTCGCGTTGGTCGCGGCGGTGCTGCTGCTCGTGGGGATCGCCTTCGTGATCGCGCGCGACGCGCGCAAAGTGGCTCCGGCAGGCGACCCCGAGCTGACCTCCGGCCTCGCCTCACGCGACTGGGCGGCCAGACAGCGCAAGCGCCGGGCGAAAGCGAAGGCGGCGCGCCAGCAGCGTAAGCGCAACCGCTGAGCCCCCCGGGCGTCTGGCTAATGAACGGTGCTGACGCGCCGTCGTCCGTGCAGCGGGGTGCGTACCCGCCTCGGGGCGGGAGCTGGCGGGGACCCATGGGGGCCGCGGCGCGGCCAGCGTGGCAGCGGCGGGCGCGGGTGCCGGTCCAACGGCCCTCCAGGCAGCGCCTTGGAGCCCCCGTCCTCTTCGGAGGAGCCCGGCGTGTCGGGAGCACGCGTGGCTTCATCGTTGCGGAACGGAATCCACAGCATCAGCGCAACGATGGGGAGCTTGATGACCAGCGTGCTGACCAGCAGGATCCAGATCCACAGATGCATCGATTGCGATGCTACTACTGGCCTGTGCAAGCGCAAGTGAAAATGGAGTTGGCCACCCTCGCCGACGAGGTCTCCGCCTGCAGGCGCTGTCCGCGGCTGGTGGCATGGCGCGAGGAGATCGCCCGCGAGCGCCGCGCTGCGTTCGCCTCGCAGGAGTACTGGGGACGCCCGCTCCCCGGATTCGGTGACCCCTCGGCGCGAGTGCTGCTGTTCGGACTCGCCCCCGCGGCCCATGGGGCGAACCGCACGGGCCGCATGTTCACCGGCGATCGCTCCGGCGACTTCCTGTTCGCGGCGCTCTCGCGCAACGGCCTCGCCAGCCAGCCGACGTCGAGCGGACTCGGCGACGGGCTGGAGCTGCGGGGGGCATGGATCAGCGCGGCGGTTCGGTGTGCGCCGCCTGGGAACCGCCCGACGCCCGGCGAGCGGGACGCCTGCCTACCGTGGAGCGTGAGGGAGCTGCGTCTGCTCGAGCACGTGCAGGTGATCGTGTGCCTCGGCGCTTTCGCATGGGATGCAGCCCTGCGGCTGCTTGCGGCAGCGGATGCGGGCTACACGCCTCCGCTGCCACGGCCGCGGTTCGGCCACGGTGTCGAGCTCAACGCGGGGCCCTACACGCTGCTCGGCTGCTACCACCCGAGTCAGCAGAACACCTTCACGGGTCGCCTGACCGAGTCGATGATCGACGCGATCCTGGAGCGCGCCAGAGAGCTCGGCGAGTTGGCTTAGACGACCCCGGCGGGGGAGCGGACATGCGTCCAGCGCCGCGTCACGGCTGAAATCAACGGGGGCAGAGGCGCTAGCATCAGCGAGGTACGCATGTAGCGAATTCGGTCCGCGGAGGTCCGATGAGAGTGGTGATCGCAGCATCGTCGGCGACGGCCGCCGCACTCGCGGCGGTGGGCGTGCTCGGTGTCGCGTCGGCTGAAGCTCCTACGACCACGCCACCACAGCGGATGGTGAGCGTTCAAGGGGTCGCGACCGAGGCGCTGGATCAGCACGCGAGCGCCTCCACGGCCGTCGCGGCCTACCACCAGGGCATGGTCGACGCCGTCGCCGACGGGCTGAGCAAGGCGCAGCTGCTGGCGGGCAAGGTCGGGGCCTCGCTGGGGCCCGTCCAGAGTGTCGTCGAAGGCGGCGGCTACATCTCCTGCGTCGGTGTGGGCGAATCGGGCAATGTCGAATACGAAGGCGCACAGCCCGATTTCGGCTCGCCCGGGGTCTCCATACCGACCGCGCCCCGCGCAGGTTCGGCACGGCCCCTCGCGGGCGCGCGCAAGCCGACGGCGAGACGCCGCAAGTCGCGCAGGGTTCCGGCAGCGCACAAGGCGAACGCTGCGTCGTGCACGCTCTCGACGCAGGTCTCGCTCGTCTATCCCTTGAGCTGACGGCCTAGGCTGCGGCGGCGGCCTTCGCGCGGGCGCGGGCGCGTTCGCGCGCACTTCTCGCGGCGGTGGTGAGCGTGTCGATGTCGTAGGCGCCGTAGTGGCGGCGTCCGTTGATGAAGAAGGTCGGGGTCCCGGACACGCCGCTCGTGTCGGCGCTGGCGACATCCTCGGCCACGCGCGGCGCATACTCGTGGCGGCGCATCTCGTCGAAGAAACGGTCTGTGTCGAGTCCCAGCTCGCGCGCATAGCGCCCGATGTCCTTGGGGTCAAGTTCATTCTGGTGAGCGAGCAGCTTGTCGTACATCTCCCAGAACTTTCCCTGCGCGGCGGCCGCCTCGGCCGCTTCTGCTGCGAGCTGGGCGTTCGTGTGCACGTCGTTCAGCGGCAGGTTCCGCCATACGTAGCGGATGTCGTCGCCGAAGGATGAGACGAGCTCGCGGATGACCGACTCCGCCTGGCCGCAGTAGGGGCACTCGAAGTCGCCGTACTCCACGAGCGTGACGGGTGCGTCACCGGGTCCGCGGACGTGATCGCGCTCCGGGTCGATGTCGGCGGAGAGGTCGAGGATGTCCTCGGGGGTGGAGCCGATCTGCCGAGCGCGCACCCTGCTTGGCAGCCGTTTGACAACGGCGAACACGCCCGTCGCCAGCAGCGTCCCGAAGAGCACCGAGCCGAGAGCGCCGAGCTTCGCCTCGTCAAGGAGCTCGCCGTGGAACGCCAGGCTGGAGACGAGCAGCGAGACGGTGAAGCCCATGCCCGCGACCGTTGCGCCGCCGGTGAGCACCGGCCAGCTGATGATCGGCCGTAGGCCGCCGAGGAGACGTCGGGAGCCGAGCCAGGAGGCTGCGAGGATCCCCATGGGCTTGCCCACCACGTAGCCGATCAGGATGCCGAGCGTGACCGGCGAGGTGATCGCGTCTTCGAGCAGGCGCCCGCTCAGATGGATGCCTGCGTTGGCGAGCGCGAACAGCGGAACGATCACGTAGCTCGTCCATGGATGCAGGACGTATTGGAGCCGCTCGTTGAGCGAGATAGCCGACCGGAGACCGACCTGCGCCGAGCGCGCCAGCTCGGGCGTGGGCTGCTCGCGGAACGAGCGCGTGAGCGCCGTCGCCCGCTCGAGGTCCTCGCGCGACGGCGAGTAGTCGCTCATCACCAGGCCGACCGCCAGTCCCGAGACGACGGGGTCGATACCCGACTTGAACATCGCTACCCACAGCGCACCTCCGACGACGATGGCCACCTGACGGCGCCATGTGCCGCCCACGTACTGGAGCGCGAACAGCACTCCGAAGAGCGCGACGGCGACGCTCAGGGCGACGAACGAGATGTGATGGGTGTAGACGATCGCGATCACGATCAGCGCGCCCAGGTCGTCGAAGACCGCAACCGTCAGCAGGAACACGCGCAGCCGTGTGGCGGCGCGCGGCGTGAGCAGCGCGAGCGCGCCCAGCGCCAGGGCCGTGTCGGTGGACATCGCGGCGGCCCAACCGCGGGCTCCCGGGCCGCCGGCGTTGAATGCCAGGAAGATCGCGACGGGCACGGCCATGCCGCCGATCGCGGCCATGGCGGGAATCGCGAGGCGCCGGCGCTCGCGCAGCTCGCCGAGGTCGAGCTCGCGCTTGGCCTCGAGGCCCACGACCAGGAAGAAGAACGTCATCAGGCCTTCGTTGACCCAGTGCCGCAGGTCGGTGGAGACCGCGCCGCCGCCGAGGCGGATCGAGAGGTTCGTGCGCCACACCGATTCGTAGGAGTGCCACCAGGGCAAGTTGGCCCACAGCAGCGCCGCGATGGTCGCCAAGACCAGCACGCTCGCGCTGCCCGTCTCGGTGCTGAGGAAGTCGCGAACGGGCGCAGCGAGGTTGCGCGCCCACGCCGTTCGGTCGGTGTAGGAGGTGGTCTGCTGCTCCGAGGGGGCCGCTTCGGCGTCTGCCATCTCCGGCGATTATCGCGAGCGCTCGCCTGGCATCCGGTCCGCCCCGCCCAGCATCCGGCGGTGGCGCCCGCTGGGTAGGCTGGAGAGATGCAATGTTCGGGCTGTGCATCGTGGGCCCGTGGGCGGTAAGCGGCCCACGCTGTTGGTCGTCGGCCGGCGCCTGGACCCCGGCGACCACGAGCTGCGCGACTCCCTGACGCGCGCAGCGCAGCCGTATGAGTTCTACGAGGCCGACAGCGCGGAGGGGAGGGCGCTGCTCGACCGCCACGGCGTCACCGACGACGGGCTGCCAGTCGTGGTGGACGGCGAGCAGACATACGAGAACGCGACGATCGTGACGCTCGCCCAAGCCTGGAATGCGCTGACTCCACCGACGCGGTCGCATTACGACCTCGCGATAGTCGGCGCCGGTCCTGCGGGTCTCGCCGCGGCCGTGTACGGAGCCTCGGACGGGCTCTCGACGATCGTCTTCGAGAGGGACATCCCCGGCGGCCAGGCCGGACACACCTCGATGATCGAGAACTTCTTCGGCTTTCCCGGCGGCATCGAGGGGGCCTCGCTCGCGAGGCTCGCCGCGCGTCAGGCTGAGAGCTTCGGCGCGGAGCTGCAGGTGCTGCGCGGCATCAAGGGAGGTGGTGCCCGTCCCGAGGGAGGCATGCGGATTCTCTCGACCGACGACATCGAGGTCACGGCTGATGTCGCTGTGGTCGCGCCCGGGATCGAGTGGCGCAGACTCGAGGTAGATGGCATCGAGGAGCTGCTGGGCCGTGGCGTCTATTACGGCGCCGGTCGAAGCGAGTCCGTTGGCGCGGCCGGCAAGCAGGTCGTGATCGTCGGGGCCGGGAACTCGGCGGGCCAAGCCGCGATGAACTTCGCCGATGCGCGTGCTGCGGTGACGATGGTGGTGCGTGGGCAATCGCTCGGCAAGTCGATGTCGGCGTACCTGGTGCGGCGCATCGAACAGACGCCGCTCATTGACGTACGGCTTCGATCGCGCATCGGCGCGGTCGAGGAAGCCGAAGGCTCGCTGCGGTCCATCGCGATCGAGGACGGTGGCGGCAGCGTCGAGCGTCACGCCGCCGACCAGCTCTTCCTGTGCATCGGCGGACAGCCACAGACCGGTTGGGCGACCAAGAAGGGCTTCGACACAGACCCGGCCGGCTACCTTCTGACGGGCCCGGACCTGCTGAAAGACGGCGCCCGGCCTGCGTACTGGCCGCTCGAGCGCGACCCGCTCGCGCTCGAGACCTGCGTGCCAGGCATCTTCGCCGCCGGCGACGCGCGACACGGGTCGACGAAGCGGGTTGCCGCGGCCGTCGGCGAGGGAGCGATGGCCGTCGCGCTCGCCGAGCGCCGCCTGGAAGAGCTGGCGCCGGCCTGACGCGCCGCCATACGCGGCGTCTGAAGAAGTGCCGTGGATAACCTGGACGAGTGCCCTACACGACGGAGGATGCCCGGAAGCAGCTGCTCGACACCGTCGCGGAGGCGACCGAAGCCCTTGGATCGGCGCTCGCGGCTCTCGGTGAAGCGTACGAGCAGCTGGACGAACGCAACGGAGACGTCCTCGAGCAGGAGCTCTTCCGGCCGGTGCAGCTTGCTTATGGCCGATTGAGACGCACGCACACTGCATTCGCTGAGCGGCACGGGCTTCCGAGCGTCACCTTCGAGCCGGCCTCGCCCGGAGCGCCATCGCGAGGAACGAGAGGCTTCATCGACGACGGCGTGGACGCGGTTCACCGTGCCGACACGGTGCTGGCAACGCTCCAGGACTCGATGCTTCCGGTGGAGGTCGGCGACGCGGAGCTGCGCGCAGGGCTCGAGGAGGTGCGCACGCTCCTGGGCGGTGTGCCGGGGAGAGCCCGTGAGATCGTGCGGACGCTGGGGCGCTGAAAGGGCGCAACAAACGGTTCTGGTTTACATAACATGCATTATCGAGCGTGGGATAACGCGGCCGCGTATCCGTCACCGAGCGCGGCGACCGGGGTACTTTCCGCGTGGACGTCGTGCGCCGCGCCGTGCGGACCATCGGCTATTCGGCATGGATATTGCTTTCGGCTGTTCTCGCGATCGTCGCAGCCGTACTTTCCGCGTTGACGTCGTTCGCCACGCTCGGCGCGCTTTCGTTTGCGGCGGCGCTGGCAACGCTCTATGTGGTCCTCGGGCACCTGCATCGGAAACCCGTCCGCGGTGGCCTCTTAACCGGCCTTGTCCTCTCGATGACGACGCTGCTGCTAACCCTGCTTCTTGTCCTCGCGGCGCTGGACGACTCGCAGTAACCGGGGCCGGGACATGCATTCTCGAGCGTGGCTTCTGGCACGTCTGGCGAAACTCGCCACGGCTACTCCGCCAGTCCCACGGCTTTGAGGGCTTCGTCGCGGTCGGTATAGCCCTCCATGCGCAGGGCCTTGTGTCCTCGAAGCGTCCACACATAGGCCCAAGTGCGCGTCACCTCAACGCCGCTTGACTTGCCCCGACCCACCAGGTGGGCTATCACGACGACCTGCTCGCCCGCCTCGATGTACTCCTGCGGCTCGAAGCGAATCTCGTCCCAGTAGTTGGCGAAGCTCTCCATATATTTCTGGACTGCGTCGATTCCGTAGGCCGACGCTGCACCGGGGAGCGTCTTTGACTCCAGCATCGCCATCTCGGGATCGAACTTGTCCACGGCCAGACCCCCACGTAGCCACTCGTCGTGTATCGCGCGAATGACCTCCACGTTCTCTTGCGACATCGCTACTCAGTATCTCGCAGCGGGCTAAGCCGCAAGCGGCACGACGTGCGCTCGGGCGAGCGCGCTCCAGAGCGTGGCGAAGCCGGAGACCCTCGACCCCGCCCGGCGCTCGCTCGGTGCGCTCGCTCCTCGTGCTCGGGGCTCATCACACGGCGAGCACGCGCAGAGCCGGGTGTGCGCGAGCGATCTGTGCATAGTCGTCGTCCTGCGTGACGACGGGCAGGCCATGCTCGATCGCTGTAGCCGCGATGAGCGCATCGGTGAGCTTCACAGCGCGGTGTATCCCCGCGTCAAGGCAATCGGCCACGAGTCGTGCCCACGTGGTCATGACGGCCTCGCTGATCGCTATCGGATCGGCGCTCCTGGCGAGGGCGAGTGTGTCGCCGCGTCGGGCGCGTGTCGAGTCATCCGTCGCATTCAGCACGCCGAGCTGGAGCTCGCCGATGGTGACCACGGATACCGCTACGCGTCCGGGCAGTTCGCCCATGGGACGCCCTGTCTCGCGAGCGATGAAGACTGACGTGTCGAGCAGCCCAGCGCTCGGCGTGCTCAAAGGTTCTCGAGAGTGTCGCCAACGAGCATGTCGAGCTCCCGCTGTAGCGCCGGATCCGCGGCGCGATCACGCAGCTGCTCGCGGAGGCCGGCTCCTGAGAGCCAACGCACCCGATGGCCGTGCGGAACGATGTCCGCGACCGGCTCGCCATGCACCGTCAGCGTCACGAGCTCACCCGCCTTGACGGCTTCTACCACCTGCCCCGTTCGGTTGCGCAGATCTCGCACGCCGATCACCATGTGCGACAGCGTAGCACACCCGCAAGCCCTATCGCGGCCTATCGCGGTGGTCTTAACGGCCGCTTATACGCTTCTAACCCCCTGCAAACGTCCATGTTCTTTGCTTAGTGGCATGGAACCGATCGGACCTCATGTCTGTCCGCGATGCGGTGAGCGTGTGAGCGCCTTTGCGGCGGGCTGCGCGCTGTGCGGCGCAGATCTGGATCCGCGGCGAGGCCAACGGCCACCGACGCTTGGAACGCGTCTGCGTCGTCGGCTCGGCGCCCTGGGTACTCGACGCCGCAAGCGAGTGCTCGTCGGTCGCTGAGCAACCGAGGCGCGGACCTCCGCTACATCCAGCCCTTGCGCTTGAAGAAGCGCAGGAGCAGCACGCACGTGGCCAGCATGCTGCCGATCCCGATCACGAAGAACGTCCACGTGGCGGTGATGCCTTTGGTCACCAGCCAGCCGAAGTTCATCCCGAAGAAGCCGGTGATGAACGACAGCGGCAGGAAGATCGTGCCGACGATCGCGAGCTGCTTCATCACCTCGTTCTGCCGGTTGCTGACGGTCGAGAGGTAGAGATCGGTGGTGTTGCTCAGGAGGTCGCGGTAGGAGTCGATCAGGTCTGAGATGCGGATCAGGTGGTCATAGACGTCGCGGAAGTAGTCGCGCTCGTCGAGCACGAGTCCAGGCAGATCGGCGAGCTCATCGATCCCTCGGGCGAACAGGTCGCGCTGCGGGGAGACGACCTTGCGCATCGCCACCAGCTCGCGCTTCATCGCAAACAGCTTCTGCAGCTGATCGTCGGTCGGGCCGGCGAGGACGGCGGCCTCGAGCACGTCGATCTCGTCGTCCATGCGTGCCAGCAGCGGGAAGAAGCTGTCCGTCAGCGCGTCGAACACGCGATAGAGCAGGAACTGCTCGCTGTGCAGCACGACGCCCTCCAACCGCGAGCGCTGCTCGTCCAGCACCGGAAGCTCGTCCTGGTGCAAGGTGACCATGTATTTCCCTGAGACGAACATCTGCACCTCTCGCAGGAGGTTCGCCTCGCCGGAGGCCACGTCGCGCGCGCCGTAGAAGACGAGAAAGATGTAGTCGCCGTAACGATCGAGCTTCGGTCGCTGGCCGAACTCCACGGCGTCCTCGAGCGCGAGCGGATGAAATCCGAAGAGGTCGCGGAGGGCATCGATGTCCGCGCTACTGGGCGCGGTCAGATCAAGCCAGAAGAATTGATCGCGCGCCAGGTGGTCCTTGATCGCGGCCTCGTCAACGGCGGTCAAACACGGCACGACACAGCTGAACCCGGTCGACGACGCCCGATCCAGAGTGTGCGCCTCGGCCTTACCGACTGCCATCGTCTACCTCCGCTGTCGTAGGTCCTGCCTCGCGCTCGGATGCGGCGCGGCTGGATGCCGCGCCTTCGCCTGCCCGGCCCTCGGCGCCCGCACGAAGCCAAGCATCGCGTAGCGGCCGGCGGTAGAACGCGAACAAGGGCACGGCGACCAGCAGCAGCACGGACTCGTCGAACGGCCCCGGCACCGGCAGCAGCGCTAGCCCCCCGAACCAGCGCAGAGGTCGCGGGATCCGCCGGTCGCCAACGACGAGCCTGGTCGCCCTGATCATCCTCGTCGTGAACCTGATCACAGCCCGCATCGGCGGAGCTTAGGGCTGATACGGCGGGGCTTCTCCCCAGCCCCAGTGCGGCATCGGCGCTTCGCGCGGCGGCTCGGCCTCCGGCTGGGAGTTGTGCACCGCGAGGCGCGTACCCCACTCGATGTAGGCGATGAACGCCGAGCGGAACTCGGGATCGGACGGCAATCCGGCATCGTCCGCCGCGACGCCGATCAGCTGGACCCAGCGCGCACGCTGCTGCTCGGTGAGCGCGAGCCCGACGTGCATGGAGACCATGTGCGCATAGCCGCCGTGGCGCTCGCTGTACTGAGCGGGCCCGCCAAAGACCTCGGCCAGCCACAGCGCAACGTGATGCGGGTGATCGGCCGGCATCCTCGCGAACAGCGGGCCGAGGATCTCATCGTCGTGGACATGGCGGCGGTAGAACACCTCGGTCAGGCGCTCGAAGGCCTCGCTGCCGCCCGCCCACTCATACACACTCGGGACCGACGCCATGCGTGCTCCAATCAGGTTTACCGACCGATGAGGCTGATCCTAGCCGCGGCGATCCGGCATCCAGCGTTATGACAACCACCCTCGCCCCCGGCCAGTGGCGCTACTCGCGCGGGCGAAGCGCATCGATCAGGCGCGTGACCGAGGAGCCGACTTCCCGGCGCGTCTTGCCGGCGTCGTCTGCCCGCGCGATCAGCATCGCGCCCTCGTCTATCGCCCCGAGCAGCAGATGCGACAGGGCCTGCACCGGCTGCGGGTCGATCAGGCCGGCGTCCATCGCCGCCTGAACCGTCGCTTGGACCAGTCCGAAGCCGTAGCGCATCCCGATCTCCCGCCACTGCTCCCAGCCGAGCACCGACGGCGCGTCGACGAGGGCTATGCGCTGCACCGCGGGGTCCTCGCAGGCGTCCAGGAACGCCTGCGCGCCCGCGTGCAGGGCCTCCAGCGGGTCCGCCGCGGAGGAGATCGCCGATGCCGCGATCCGCTCCACGAGCTGTCGCTCGACTTCCTCGTAGACCGCCTCGAAGAGCTCCCTCTTGCCGGTGAAGTGGTGATAGAGCGCGCCACGCGTGACGCCCGCGGCGCGAACGATCTCCTCAGTGCCGACCGCCGCGTATCCACGTTCGGCGAACAGCGGGCGTGCGGTCGTGATCAGCGCCGCACGCGTCGCCTCAGACCGCGCGGCCTTCAACGTCTGGCCGGCGCCGCCCTCCTCCGCCTCCGATTTGACATCCATACTGTCTGTATGCTAGACACATACTGCCTGTATGTGTAGCAGCGATGGCACGCTTGCACGGCGACCCCACCACCGGACGAAGGAGTGAGCATGGGCGCAGCAGCAGCAGCAGCAGCAGCAGCAGCCGCCGTCACCGACCCGGAGACCGCGGCGCGAGCCTGGGTTGAGTGCTTTGCCGCCGGATGGAGAGCGCCGAGCAGCCCCGAGGCCTTCGCTGCTCATTTCCGCCCGCTGCTCGCGCCGGACGTACGGTTGATCCAGCCGCAGCTGCCCACATTGCAGGGGCAGCGCGCGTTCGAGGAGGAGTTCGTCAAGCCGCTCTTTGCCCTGATCCCCGATCTTCACGGAGAGGTCGAGCGGTGGGGCTCGCGCGGAGACGTGCTCTACATCGAGCTGACGCTACGTGGGACCCTCGTCGGGCGTCCGCTCAGCTGGCGTGTCTGCGACCGCATCACACTGCGCGACGGCGCGGCGATCGAGCGCGAGTCCTACTTCGACCCCTCTCCCCTGCTCGCCGCGCTCGCGAGGACGCCTCGCGCGTGGCCGGCATTCCTGCGCCTGCGAACACGGAGCCTGCTAGCAAACATCACCAGAAGGAGAACACGATGAACGAGGTACGCCTGCCACAGGGAACAATCCGCTATCGCGAGCTCGGGGCCGGTGAGCCGATCGTGCTCGTGCACGGCCTGCTCACGAACGGCGAGCTGTGGCGCGACGTCGCACCGATGCTCGCGGCTGACTTCCGCGTGATCGTGCCCGACTGGCCGCTCGGCTCCCAGCAGACGCCCCTGGAGCCTGATGCGGATCTCTCACCGCGAGGGCTCGCCAGGATCGTCGCGGACTTCCTCTCCGCGCTGGAGCTCGAAAACGTCACGCTCGTTGGCAACGACACTGGCGGCGCGATCTGCCAGCTCGTCGCGATCAACCACCCCGAGCGGATCGGCCGGCTCGTGCTCACCCCCTGCGACGCATATGAGAACTTCCTGCCGCCCGCCTTTCGCCCGCTGCAGGCGCTCGCCCGGATCCCGGGGTCGGTTTACGTGATAGCCCAAGCGCTGCGACCGCGTGCAGCCCATCGACTGCCGCTCGCCTACGGATGGCTCATGAAGCGCCGCGACGACGCGCTCACGGCGTCCTGGCTGGCGCCTTCCCAATCGAGCGCTGCGATCCGCCGCGAGGTGGCCGCCATCCTCAAGGGGATATCCAAGCGCTACACGCTGGAGGCCGCCGAGCGCTTCGGTGAGTTCAAGAAGCCGGTGCTGATCGCCTGGGCGCCCGAGGACCGTTTCTTCAAGCTCCGCTACGCCGAACGGATGGCCGACGCGTTCCCCGACGCGCGTCTCGAGCTGGTCGAGGACAGCTACACATTCGTGTCCCTCGACCAGCCCGAACGCACGGCCGAGCTCATCGCGGGATTTGCGCGAGAGCCCCTGCGCCACGCGGGTGCCGGGTCTCAGGCGACCCAGTCCGTCGCGCCCGAGTAGCGCAGCGACCCGGGCGTCGTGAGCGTCTCCCCCGTCTCGAGCAGCGTCTTCAGCCCGGAGAGGATCATCGGCCAGCCGCCATACAATTCGTCGTTGGCACCCTCGCGCAGCTCGTCGTGGACGACCGTCAATCGGCATGAATCCCCGACCGGTTCTATCTCCCACGTGACACGGGAGGTGCCTTCGGCCTTCACGCCATCGCCCCAGAGGGCGTTGAAGCTCTGGACGAGCCGGCGCGGCGGGTCGACCTCCAGGTTCTCGCCCTCGGCTATCGGGACCGGTCCAGAGGCCGAGGCATAGCGTGAGCCCGGCGTCCAGTCGGACTCGATGCCCACGCCGAAGCTGTACCTGCTCTTCAGCTCGCTGTCGGTGATCGCCTCCCAGAGGCGCTCTGGCGTCGTCTTGATGTAGATCTCGAACACCTTTTCCATCGTCTTGTCCTCCAGTCTGCCCTTGAGGTCGCTCATCGTCGCGGCCCAGGGCTCGGCGTACTTGCTCACCCACCTGTCGTGGACGAGCCGGATAGGAACGGGGTTCAGGAAGTGAAGCTTCTCGCGGCCCCGACGGCGCGTGACCACCACGCCGGCCGCCTCGAGCACCCGCAGGTGCTTCATCACGCCGAACCGCGTCATCGGCAGGCGCTGCTCGAGCGCGCTGAGCGTCTGGCCGTCCTCCTTGAACAGCTCGTCGAGCAGGCTCCTGCGCGTTGGATCTGCCAGTGCTTTGAAGACCTCGTCCATGGCCGGGACTATATGTGACCGTTCGGTCACTTGTCAAGGGGACGACCATTTCTGGGCGCGTCCTCGCCACGACGGCCGCAGTCCGCTCGTGCCTCAAGCTGGCGCCTCGAGGGTCGATGAGTGTCCTGGTGGCACGCGTCGATTCCCGGCGAAAGGCGTTGCCGCACTTAGGGGCACTGCGGGTCACCTGCATCCCTTGATAAATGATTTGGCATGCCATATCCTAATTCCATGGCTTCCAAGGAATTGCTGCGGACCCCCGCGGTCGAGGACTATTCGAAGGCGATCTTCGCCCTGGAATCGCGCAGCCACGAGCCGGTTTCCACCAATGCCCTCGCCGAGAGGCTCGGCATAACGGCAGGGTCCGTATCGGCGATGCTCAAGAAGCTCGACGAGCTGGGCCTCATAACGCGAGTGCCCTACCGGGGCGCGCGGCTCACCGCCGACGGACGCCGGCTCGCGCTGGAGGTCGTGCGGCACCATCGCCTGCTCGAGAGCTTTCTCGCCGAGGCGCTGGGGATGCCGTGGGATCGGGTTCATGCCGAGGCCGAGGTCCTCGAGCACGTGCTCTCCGACGATCTCGAGCAGCTGATCGCGACCAAGCTCGGAAACCCCACGGTGGACCCGCACGGGGATCCCATTCCCAGCGCCGACCTCGAGCTCGAGGAGCGCTCCACGCGCAGCATGGAAAGCCTCCAGCCGGGCGACCGCGGCCGGTTCGTCCGCGTATCCGACTCGGACCCCGAGATGCTGCGCTACCTGGACGGCTGCGGAATCTCGCCGGGCGACCACTTCTCGGTACGCGAGCGCCAGCCATTCGGCGGTCCCCTGTTCGTGCTCTTCGGAGAGCGCGAACACGCGCTCGGCGGCACCCTGGCCGGCGCGATGCGCGTGGAAGTGGACCGGAGCGCTCCAGCCGCGGGCGCTCACGCGGAAGAGGGCGGATGAGCACCTCCGAGCAGGCCGCCGCCTCTCCGCTGCTCGGAGCCCCGCCGCTGACCCGCGAGGACGCTGCCCGCTCCTTCGACCGCTCGCGCGTGCACAACGCTCGCCGGCACGACAGGCGCTGGCGTCTGCTTTGGCTGCTCGTCGGCCCCGGCATCCTGGCGATGCTCGGCGAGAACGACGGGCCGAGCATGATCGCCTACGCCTCCGATGGCGCGCAGTACGGCCTCGGCTTCTTCGTGCCGTTCATCCCGATCCTGTTCGCCATGGCATTCGTGTGTCAGGAGATGAGCATGCGCATCGGCGCCGTGACCCACCGCGGGTACGGCGAGCTGGTCCTGCAGCGCTACGGAAAGGTCTGGGGCTGGTTCGGGGCTGTCGATCTCACGCTCACCAACCTCATAACGCTTGTCGCCGAGTTCGTCGCGATTCGCGTCGGGCTCGCCTACTTCCATCTCGGTGCGGGCGTCGCCGTCCTGCTCGGGCTGGCGCTCGTCGTCTTCACCCTCAGCGGGGGGCGCTACTGGCGCTGGGAGCGCATCGTGCTCGGGCTCGCGCTCTTCAACGGCCTCTTCCTGGTGGCGGCGATCCTCGTCAAGCCCGACGTTGGGTCCGTCGTCAGCTCACTGGGCTTCTCGCCCTTCCCGGGCGGCAGCGTCAACACGCTGTTGCTGCTGCTGGCCTCCACCATCGGGGCGACGGTCACGCCGTGGATGATCTTCTTCCAGCAGAGCGCCTCGGCCGACAAGGGGATGACGCCCAGCGATCTGCGCCACGGCCGCTATGACACGGCCGTCGGCGCGGTGCTCGCAGCGATCTTCGGGATCGGCGCGCTGATTGCCGGCTCGGCGCTGCTCTCCCATGGCGGGTCCGGCATCGAAGGGTTCGCCGGAGCCGGCTTCCCGGGGGCCCTCGCACATGTCTCCGGGGGTGCCGCCGGGGCCGTCTTCGCGCTTGGGCTGATCGAGGCGGGTGCGGTGGCCATCCTCACGATCTCCGCGAGCACCGCCTACGCCGCGGGCGAATGCATCGGTGCCTCTCACAGCTTCAACACCTCCCCTCGCAACGCGGCGGTGTTCTACGCGGCGAACGTGGGGGTCGCGTTCCTCGCTGCGATGGTCATCCTCATACCGGGCGCCCCGCTCCTGTCGATCGCTCTCAACGCCAACGTGCTCGCCACCGTGCTGCTGCCCGTGAGCCTCGTGCTGATGCTGATGCTCGCCAACGACAGGGGCCTGATGGGCGTCCACGCCAACCGGCGAGCGACGAATGTGATCGGGGTCGTGATCGTCGCCTTCGTCGGTATCTGCGGTGCGGCGTACGGCATCGATTCGTTCCTGCAGACGATTCACGTGGTCGGATCATGACCCGCGCGCCGACCGACATCCGCCCAGGCGCCGGCGAGGACCTAGGCCCTGATGCCCGGGGGCGCTCCTCGGAGGATGAGCTCGTCATGCACCTCGAGCCCGACCAGTTCGTCGCGGCGACCTCCGAGCCCGTGCCGCTGGCCCCGCTTGGCCCGCGGGCCAAAGCCGTGCTTTGGGCGCTGCGGGTATTCGTGGTCCTCGTCAGCGTGATGGTCGTCTACACATTTGTCGACCGCCTGCACTGAGACGATTCGCGGCGCGTTAAGACGCATTGACGAGCGTGAGCGGACGCCGGGCCGGTTGGCGCCGGGACGCTCCGCCCGGGCGACGGATGTTGCTGGTGGCCAGGCTTCAGAAGACACCCATTCCTGCCGATTCTCCTCGCGTGAATCGCCCACTCGCGATCCTCGAGCCGCTGCTCGAGGGCGAGATCGCCATCCGCCGGCAGCCCGCCGGCGACGGCCGAGGCCCGGCGCAGCTCGACACCTCCAGAGAGCAGATCGGATCGGCTGCGACCTCGCCCCCGCGCCGTTCCCGCGTGCCCGTCAGCGTCACCGACTTCCAACGCATCGACGAGTATCTGCGCGCCTATCTCGAGGATGAGCGGTTCAGATCAGCCCACCCCCTCGCCTACGGGCGCTGGCTGGTCGCGTGGGAAATGCTTTGGTGCGCCGACACGCGGGCGAGGGTGATCGCCGTGGCGCACAGGACTCCAGCGGCGATGCAGGCGTTCGCCTCCTCCCTGCTCGAGCGCTGCACGCCGCTGGCGATGGACCCACACTGGCCGGACCTCCTCGCCGACGGCTCGAGGCGACCGGACCCGCTCGACGGGCTGACGAGCGTCGCAGACGCCTACCGCGAGCAGCTCGGCGAGGATCGCAGCGAGCTCCTGGGCGGCCTGCTCGAGCACTGGCGGGCGCTTCTGCTGGGCGTGCGCCGCCACGATGACCGCTCGCAGCCGCCCGCCGAGCGACTCCACTGGGAGGACGGGCGGCGCCTGGTGCTGTTCACCGCGCTCGTGATGGTCGAGTTCGATCGCAGCTTCGCCTAGTCAGACGGTCAGCAGGCGCACCAGCGCGAATATCCCGACGAGGACGATCACGACCCGCAGGAGCTCGGGGGGCAGGCGCCGCCCATAGCGGGCGCCGAGCTGGGCGCCGACGATGGAGGCGCCGGCGATGATTCCCGCCGGTGCCCACTCCACGTGCGCTGCGAAGGCGAAATAGACTCCCGCGACGCCGTTGACGAGACCCGCGAGGACGTTCTTCAAGGCGTTCGTGCGCTGCAGGTCCTGTGGCAGCGCCACACCGAGCACCGCGAGCAGCATGATCCCCTGCGCCGCGCCGAAGTAGCCACCGTAGACGCCCGACGCGTAGACGGCGAGCAGGGTCAGCAGCCTGTGCCTGCCGTCGAGCTGGACCTCCCGCCTGAGCAGCCATCGGCTCAGCTGTGGCTGCAGCAGGATCAGCGCCAGCGCCAGCACGATGAATGCCGGCACGATCGCCTTGAAGGCCGATGCGGGAAGCACGAGCAGCAGCACGGCGCCCGTTGCGCCGCCCAGCACCGACATCGCCCCGAATCGCAGCAGCCGGGAGCGCTGACCCGCCAGCTCTCGGCGGTAGCCCACCACCGCGGACACCGATCCCGGTACCAGGCCGACGGTGTTCGAGACGTTGGCCGTCACGGGCGCATAGCCCCAGGAGAGCAGCACCGGGAAGGTGATCAGCGTCCCGCTGCCGACCAGCGTGTTGATCGCTCCCGCCGCCAGACCGGCGAGCGCGATCGTCGCGACCTCGGCCGCACTCACTGCAATTCGGTCTTCGGACGCGTGATGGCCTGCCCCTCCGTCCCGGCGTGGATCTCGAGCAGGCTATCCGCACGCGCTGCCCGCGCAGCGCTTCGGTCCCTTGTCGGGACCGCTATTTGACCACGAGCGTGCCTTCCATGCCGGCCTGCCTGTGACCCGGCACCGAGCAGTAGAACTTGTAGGTGCCGGGGGTGAGGCTCACCGTCAGCGTCTTGGAGCCCCCCTGGAAGGTCGGCGTCGCTCCCACCACCGAGCCTGACGACGATTCCACCGTGAGGTTGTGTTCGAGCGAGGCCTGGTTGGTGTAGTTGATCGTCACCTTGCCGGCCTTGGCGCTCAGCGTGGATGAGTCGAACTTCAGATTTCCTTCGGGGTTGGCCGCGAGAGCGAGCGTCTGCCCGCCGCTCGCACCAGTCGCCGGGGCGGGCGTCGAGGACGTCGCCGAGCTAGTGGTCGCCTGGGTGGTCGCAGGGGTGCTCGCCGGCGCCGAGGTGGAGGAGCTCGTGGTGGAGGAGCTGCCACAGCCGGCCAGCGCCAGCAGGCCGAAGGTCAGGGTCAGGGTCAGCATCCAGAGCCTGGGGGCGGAACGGTACTCTGCTGGACCTGCTGTCTGGGATCTCACGGTCGGTCCTCCATTGTTCGGTGGCGTCACTGGCCAAGACACCGTTGGCGCTGGAACATTCCCACCCTGCCTTCGACCCGCCAGCGCCGGGTCCTCCCCGGAGGTATACCCCGGCGGCTCATCAGGTGAGCTCCAGTGCAGCGTGCGTTCAGTAACCGTAGCCGGGTGACGGGTAGCTCGGCGGAGTGCTGGGGGGCGCCGGGCTCGGCATGGTCGGCGTCACCGGGGCGCTAGGCGCCGCATTCGTGCTCGCTCGCGCCGCATGCCACGTGCCGCCGAAGGAGACGATGCCCTCGCCGTTGGCCTGGCCCTTGCCGCTGTCGCCCGCGAAGCGGTAGAGAGGCCTACCGCGGAGCGTCACCTGGACGATCCCCCCCGAGCGGCGCAGGGTGCCGAGACGGCCCTGCAGCCCTGAGCCGGCCTTCAGCTTCGCGCTGGAGGGACTCAGACGGACCGGCGGCCAGACCTTCAGGCATTCAGAGCTCTTGCACAGCAGGTGATGGACGCTCTCGCCGCTCAGGGTGTAGAGCGTCCGGCCGCTCGCATTGACCGCGACGCGCTGGCCCAGCCTGGAGTTGCTGGCGGTGCCGATCGTGACGGCGGCAGCCGCTAGCGCCAGCGCGGCCGAGCCCAGGGCGAAGATGGTGGCTGCGGCGAGCACGCGTCCGAGGCGGGCGCGGCGTCGGCGTGATGGCCCCCGTGGCGAAGTTGCATGCATTGGCTCGGTCATTCGGGTCTCCTTTCGCTGGTTGCGGACGCCGCCTGTGTCCCAGGTTCGGCCCGCTGCTGCACAGACTCCACCTCCGCGCGATTACTTCCCCGGCAAGCATCAGGCCTCGGTGTGCACGCCCGTGCGGGAGCGCCGTCAGGGCTCGGTGTGGACGACCACGTCGGCGATGTCGGGCACCTGCTGGCGCAGCTCCTCCTCGAGCTCGCCGGCCAGCCGATGTGCGTCGGCGAGCGTCTCGCCCGGCTCCACGCCGAGCGTCAGGAACACGACGCGCCCGGCCGCGGTCGAAAGCAGCCGCACCTTCTGCGGGCTCCTGCCGGTCCGCTCGGACACGAGCCGGGCGATCTCCCGTGTCATGCGGACGTCCGTTCCCTCGTCGGGCGGGTTTGCGGTGAGCGTCTGCTCGAGCGGCTCGAGGTGGGTCTGGACGTCGGCGACGCCCGGCGTCGCGCGGATCGCCTGCTCGACGCGCTCCGCGATCTCGTGCGCCGTCCTCAGGTCGAGGTCCGCCGGGAACTTCAGATGAACGGACACGCTGCTCGACCCATCCTGTTCGAAGATCGTGATGTCATGCGCCTCGCGAACGAGCGGCTCGGCGAGGGCGATCGCGAGCACACGGTCGCGCAGATCGAGCCCGCTCCGGCGAGGCTCGACGTGCACGACGACATCGCTCCCCGGGAGAGTCCGCTCGACGGCGGCCTCGATCAGGTCAGCCGCCTGGTGCCCCTCCACCACGGCCTGCCCGGCGGGGACGCTCACCACGACATCGGCGAAGTACCGCCCCGCGGACTCGCGCAGCCGGAGACGCCGGAGCTCGATGTCGCCACCGAGCGCGGCGATCGCACGCTCGGCCGCCTCCCGCGCCTCCGAGGGCGTGCGATCCATCAGCACGTTGGCGTTTTCGCCAATCAGCCTCGCCGCGGCGATGAAGATGATCAACGCCACCGCCAGGGCGGCGATCGCGTCGCCCTGCCTGACGCCGGCGCTCACGGACAGCAGGCCGACGAGCACGGCCAGCGAACCGAACCCGTCGGCGGCGAAGTGAAACGCGTTCGAGCGCAGCGCGGGGCTCGAGTAGCGACGCCCGGCGATCAGCGAGGCGCTCGTACGGCTGACATCGACGACGAGCGCGACCGCAATCACCACGAACAGGTACCAGTGGATCCCCGGAGGCGCGCTTCCTTTGATCAGGTGCGCGATCGCCTGCATGGTCACGAGCAGCCCTCCGAGCAACAGCAGCGCGGCCTCTCCGAGCGCGCCGAGGTTCTCGGCCCGGCGGTGGCCGTAGGGGTGCCCGCGGTCCGCGGGCCGGCCGCCGAGGCGAACGGCGAAGAACGTCAGGATTGCGGCGATCAGATCGCCGCTCGACTCGATTCCGGCCGAGATCAGCCCGAGGCTTCCGGTGGCCAGGCCGACCCCCAGCTTCAGCGCGATCAGCAGCGCAGCGGCGGCGACCGAGACGAGCGTGGTGCGCCGCTGCGTGAGCACGTGGTGGGCTTCGCCGGCAGCAGCCATCGCTAGAGACTAGGGTCCGTGCGGGGCGGAAGGAATCCGCGTCGCGTGGAGTCGTTAAGGACGGCTCGCCTTTCAAACGGCAGGCCTCTCATCAGTCGTATGGCCGAGAAGGAGTCCCGATGCGCCAACTGTCGAAGTCGCTCCTACCCGCGCTCGCCGCGTCCCTGACGCTGGCCGCATGCGGAAGCAGCAGCTCCGGGACCACATCCTCCTCGTCCAGCGGCGCCGGCGGATCGTCCTCGGGGCAGGCGAGCGGATCGGCGGCGGTGGTCAAGACCGCCTCCAACGCGACGCTCGGCTCCACCGTGCTGACGAACGCGCAGGGACTGACGCTGTACAGCCTCAGCGCCGAGCAGGGTGGCAAGTTCATCTGCACGAGCAGCTCCTGCACGCAGATCTGGCACCCGCTTTCCGCGAGCGGCACACCGGGCGGCGTGGCGTCGCTGGGGACGGTCATGAGGCCCGACGGCACCAAGCAGGTGACCTACAAGGGCATGCCGCTCTATACCTTCGCCCAGGACCAGCAGCCCGGACAGGCCAAGGGCCAGGGCTTCAAGGATGTCGGCACATGGAGCGCCGTGACGGTCAGCTCCGCAGGCGCCACGGCCCCCAGCACCGGCACGACCAGCTCCACGCCGACCCAGAGCAGCCCCCGCTCCGGCTACTGACCCGCCATCGGGCGCCCGCGGCGGGCGCCCGACCTCTGGCCCGGCGACGACTGGGGCGTATCGTGGCAACCGATGGCCCACGAGCACCTTGGACACGCCCACGGGGCCCGCAGCGAGGCCGACCGCGGCAGGCTGACCTTCGCGCTCGCGCTGATCGTCGGCTTCATGGCGGTCGAGGTGGTGGCTGGAGTGATCGCACACTCACTCGCGCTGCTCTCCGATGCGGGCCACATGCTCGCCGACGCAGGCGCGATCGGCTTCTCCCTGATCGCGCTGCGCCTGGCCGCCCGCCCCGCTCGCGGGGCCCTCACGTTCGGCTTCAAGCGTGCGGAGATCCTCTCGGCGCAGGCGAACGGCGTGACCCTCCTGATCCTCGCCGCGTTCATCTCCTACGAGGCGATCGTCAGGCTCGTCCGGCCCTCCGATGTCCGTGGCGGCCTGATGCTTGCCGTGGCGCTCGTCGGCATCCTGGTCAACCTGGCAGCGGCCTGGTCACTGACGAAAGCGAGCCGCGAGAGCCTCAACGTCGAGGGCAGCTTCCAGCACATCCTCACCGATCTCTATGCGTTCGTCGGTACGGCCGTGGCCGCGGCGGTCATCCTGATCACCGGCTATCAACGGGCCGACCCGGTCGTCTCGCTGCTGATCGCAGCGCTGATGATCCGCTCGGGCGTCTCGCTGGTGAAGGCGGCGGGCCGCATCTTCCTCGAGGCGGCGCCGCAGGGACTCGAGCCGCAGGCCATCGGCGAAGCGCTCGTCCGGGAGGCTGGCGTGGTCGAGGTTCACGACCTGCACGTGTGGGAGGTGACCAGCGGCTTCCCGGCGCTCTCGGCCCACGTGCTCGTCGCCCGGGACAGCGATTGTCACGCCGCGCGCCGCGAGATGGAGGCGATGCTGCACGAGCGCTTCGGCGTCGACCACACGACCCTTCAGGTCGATCACGTCGGCGGGGACTTGCTGGACATCGATCCGGCGAGCCTTGGCGAGGACGCATCCGACATGCTCAACCAAAACCGACAGCGACAAGACAGGAGATAAGGGATGGCGAACGTCATTTACACCGCGGAAGCGCACGTGACCGGAGGTCGTGCCGAGGGTCACGGTCGCACCGCCGACGGCCAGCTCGAGGTCGACCTGCGTCTTCCCAAGGAGATGGGCGGAGAGGACGAAGGCACCAATCCGGAGGAGTTGTTCGCGGTGGGCTACGCGGCCTGCTTCGAGGGCGCGCTCGGAACGGTCGCGCGGCGCGCGAAACAGGAGACGGGCGACGTGGGGATCGACTCGAAGGTGATGCTGGTAACGACCGAGGATCGCGCCTTCACGGTCGCCGTCGAGCTCGACGTGAGCCTCCCGGCGATCGAGGATCCCGCCGAGGCGGTCGCGCTCGTTGCGGCGGCCCACAAGGTCTGCCCGTACTCGAACGCCACCAGGGGCAACATCGACGTGACGCTCACCGCGAACGGTCAGCCCGTGTCCTGACCCGCGCGTGGCAGCGCTCGGGGAGCGGCCTATCCCAGAAGTCGGCCGCTCCCTGCACGAGCGCTCCGGGAATCCTGTCCCCGAGCCTTCTGCGCTCCGCCGAGCTGGGACCTAGGAGTGGTCCACCTTGCCGCCGCTCGGTGAGAGCACATACCAGGAGGCGCCGAAGCCGTTGACTCCCTGGCCGTAGGCGTCGCCTTTGTCTCCGTCGCGGGCGAAGAGGTAGAGCGGGTGGCCCTTGTAGGTCACCTGCTTGGCGCCGTCGGAGCGCGTGATCGTTCCGAGGTCCGCGGCCATGGCGCCTCCGCCGCTCTTTGCTTCCCCTGTGGTGCTCACCGGGGGCCAGACCTGCGTGCAGGCGCCCGTGCACGCCGACTGGGCGCCCCTGTCGCCCTCGAACATGTAGACGGTCATCTGCTTGGGGCCAGCCGCGAGGATCGTGCCCAGCTTGTCGTGCTTGGTGCTGATCAGCACCGCGCCAGCCGCTCCAGATTTGGGGGTCGAGGCGGGCGTTGCGGCTGCGTAGGCAGGGCTCGTCTGGGCCGCGCTGCTGGCCGCGGCCGTCGCCGTCGACCTGGTGGAGCTCGAGCCGCTGCTGCCACAGCCGGCGACGATCACGGCGACTGCGGATGCGGCCGCTCCAAGAGCGAATGCGTGTCTCACTAAGGCCTCCTGCTGTCGATTGGTGCGTTCAGAGGCTCAAGACGCCTGCGCGCGCACAACCTTCCCGGGAGGAAGACCTGCCAGCTGCTCAGCCGGGCGGCTGCTACCCCAGCTGCTCGCTAGGGCGGATCAGCATCTCGTTGACGCTCACGTGCCGCGGTTGGCCGATGGCGTACAGGATCGCGTTGGCGATGTCCTCGGCGGTCAGCAACGTGATGCCGCCGAACCGTTTTGAGATCTGCTCGCGCACCTCGGGACGGTTGTGGCTCGCAAGCTCCGTGGCCACGGCACCCGGCTCGATCAGCGTCACGCGCACGCCCATCTCGACCGTCTCCCGGCGCAACGACTCCGAGAAGGCCCCCACGCCGAACTTCGTGAGGTTGTAGACGCCGGAACCGGCCCTGGCGACGCGACCGGCGACCGAGCTGACGTTGACGATGTGGCCCGAGCCCTGTGCGTGCATCAGCGGCAGAGCGGCGTGCGTGCAGTACAGGACGCCGAACACGTTCACGTGGATCATCTGCCGCCATTCCTCCGTGGGCGCATTCTCGATCGGGCCTAGCAGCATCACGCCGGCGTTGTTCACGAGCACGTCCAGCCGCCCGAGCTCCGCGTGCGCACGCTCGATGAACGCCTGCGCCTGACCCTCGTCGCCGACGTCTGTCGGCACGGCGATCGCCCGTCCGCCCTCTCGCGCGATGCGCTCGGCCAGCGACTGGATGCGATCGCTGCGTCGTGCCGCGAGCGCGACGGCGGCCCCGGCATGGGCGCAGGCAAGCGCGGTCGCCTCGCCGATGCCCGATGATGCGCCGGTGACGGCCACCACCTGACCGGAGAGATCGAAGCCGCTGCCCATCCGCCGAGCTTAGCGTCCGGCGATCACGCTCTGGCTTGTGCAGACCGACACTTGTCCTACCGCAACGGGCGATCCTTTCAGCCGCTCGGCGGGTTTCGGCACCTGCAGGCCGGGGCACATTCTGATCGGGCGGGGCAGGTGAGGGCGCAGAGAACGTCGAACGAGGTCACCGGGAAAAAGCGCTCTATAGATGATTGACAACGCAACTATCAAGGGCTATAATTCCGACTCCAAGCATCGGATTAAGAAGGTTCACATGCCAGACAAGCCCAAAAACCACGCCCCAACGCTCGATCCAACCGGTCCGGTCGGCGTCGTAGAGCTGGAGCCGGACGCCGTCGTCGATGACGCGCCGAGCTCGGCTGCGGCCGAGCAACTGGACAGCCCCATCGAGCGCACCGACCTCGGGGCTTCCGACACGTTCATTCCGGAGGCGGTCGACCAGCTTCTCGCGCACTCCCGCCGCTACCCCCTGCTCACCCCGGCCCAGGAGATCGATCTCGCCAAGCGGATCGAGCGCGGAGACCTGCACGCCAAGGAACTGCTCGTCAACTCGAACCTGCGTCTGGTCGCCTCGAACGCGCGGCGCTACCAGAACCAGGGCCTGCCGCTCGGAGACCTCGTCCAGGAGGGCATGCTCGGCCTGATTCGCGCCAGCGAGAAGTTCGACTGGCGCAAGGGCTTCCGCTTCTCCACCTACGCCACCCTGTGGATCCGCCAGGCGATCCAGAGGGGCCTCGAGAACTCCGGACGCACGATCCGGCTCCCCGTCCACGTAGCCCAGCGCTCGCGCAAGGTGGGCCGCGTCGAGCGCGAGCTCTCGGTGCGCCTCGGTCGCGAGCCGACGATCGACGAGCTCGCCGAGGAGACCGGCCTGCCGGTCGAGCAGGTTGAAGAGGTGCGCCACCAGCGCGCAGCCCTCGTCAGCCTCGATCAGCAGATCGGCGAGGACGGCGACACCGCCCTCGGGGACCTGTTGCCCGCCGACACGGAGGCGCCCGAGGACACCGCGTGGGACAACGAGCGCGAGCGGATCGTGCACGAGGCGATCTCGCAGCTGCCCGAAACCGAGCGGACAGTGCTGACGCTTCGCTTCGGCACCGGTCGCGAGGAGCCCCAGACGCTCACCGCGATCGGCAAACGCCTCGGCTTCTCGGCCGAGCGGGCATCGCAGCTCGAGCAGCGCGCGCTGAAGAAGCTCGCCGAGTCTCCCGAGCTGGCCGCGCTCCGCGAGGCGGCTTAACCCTCGGACCTGATTCGCAGGACCCCCGGCTGGAAGCGCTCAGCCGGGGTCCTCGCGTTCCCGGGTGTCATGCGGCCCGGCCAACATGAGGACATGGACCGCCTCCCCGTGAGTCGTCCGTATGAGCTATAGGATGGGCCGGGTGAGCGAGGTGCAGGGCAAGTCGCTGTGGGACGGGGTGGTCGCCTGGACGATCAGGATCGGCGAAGCGGTCCTCGCTCCGGTGGAGCGCTTCATCGGCAGGCGCTCGCTCGTCGGCGACGCCACGTTCTTCCCGCTCGAGCGCTTCCCCTGTGTCAAGCACATCGATGACAACTGGACTGTCATCCGCGAGGAGGCCGAGAGGCTGCTCGAGGATCAGGCGGAGCTGGCCAACTTCCAGGACATCTCCAAGGACCAGATCGAGATCACCGATGACGATCGCTGGAAGACGTTCTTCATCTACGGCTATGGCTTCGAGGCGAAGCTCGGCGTGGAGATGTGCCCGCGGACGGCGGCGCTGATGCGCGAAGTCCCCGGGATGAGCACTGCCATGATCTCGATCCTCTCCCCCCGCAAGCACATCCTGGACCATCGCGGCCCCTACAAGGGCGTGCTGCGCTATCACCTCGGCCTGATCGTGCCCAAGGACGCAGAGGCGTGCCGGATTCGCGTCGGCGAGGACATCCGCCACTGGGAGGAGGGCAAGAGCCTGATCTTCGACGACACGTTCAACCACGAGGTCTGGAACGACACCGACGA
>JAOPZM010000009.1 GCA_025964115.1 Solirubrobacterales bacterium | reverse complement strand
TAGTTCTACAAGAGGCCGATCGTGTCAACGATCTTGCCCCACGTCACGACTTCGCGAGCTTCCAGTTCGACGATCCCGCTTTCCTCGCGTTCGGTGCTGCGAACGAGCCGGTGCACGCTCGCGGACTCGTAGCGGGGGAGCCCCGCAGGCAAGAACCCCGGCGAGACCCAGGATCCCAGGAACGCAGTGTCGAACGGTTCGGTGAAGCTCGGCAGCGCCGTGAAGCCGCTGCCCGCCCAGATCTGCACATCGCCGCAGATATTCGGGATGGGCAGCGAGATCATGCGGCTCACCTTCGCGGCGTAGCCACGCACTGCCCGCCTGAGCGATGCACTCCTCCAGCTCAGCCCCCGCACCGCCGCGACGAACGCCTCACCTGCGGGGATGTCGAGGTGGATCGCGGTCAACGCGAGCGTGCCGATGACCTCGTTGCCCAGCTCAACTGACTGCTCTGTCTTCGGTGACCCGGCGGCAGCGTGCGGGCATTCGCGGCGGATCTGGGCGAGGAGTCCCCTAAGCCTCGATTCGATCCGCTTGATGCGGGAGTAGGCCGCATGGACGAGCGCGTAGTTGGCATGCAGGTACCTACTCGTAGCGGCGACGTCGCGCGAGCTACTCGCGAGCGCGCAAGGGGCAAACGCCATCGCGATCAGAACCACGGCCAGAATCGGTGCACCACGGAACCCCATCGGCGAGATGCTATTACGGTCGCACCTGCCGCAATCATCGCCGCGAGTCCCACCTCGCAGACGAGGACCCTCACCGAGCCACTCCCCCGATCAGGCGCAGCACGACCGACCGCAGGACGGCTTGTGCGCTCGGGTCTACACGGCCTGGGAACGCGGCGGTCGGCTTTTGTCGACTGGGCGTACCCCCTGAGATCTAGTGTGGAGCTCGATGCGGCGTATCATGGAGAGGTCGAAGCTAGGAGGGCGACGATGGGCATAACGGTGCTGCCGCGGGAGGACGAGGTGCCCGGGCTGGTGCCTGGTCCGGGCTCTGTTACGTGGCAGCGTGCGGCGGATGTCAGGACGCTGATCGCTGCGGGGTATGCGCTCGTGTTGCAGGTCGCACACCCAACGGTGGGTGCTGGTGTGGCTGAGCATTCGAGCTACAGGCGGGATCCCTGGGGCCGGCTTTTTCGCACGCTCGACTTCACCAATTCGCTGATCTATACCGAGCCACAAGTGGCGGCGAAGGTCGCGCGGAATCTCCGCTCGATTCATACCCAGATCAAGGGGGTGAGGGCTGACGGTAGTCGCTACCACGCGCTTGAACCGGGCGCGTATGCCTGGGTTCACGCGTCCCTCTTCGGTGCGATCGCCTCCGCTCACGCTCGCTTTGGAATCCCGTTGCAGCGTGCGCAGCAGGAGCAGTTCTGGATCGAGTGGCGGGGCCTGGGACGTCTGCTGGGTGTGCGCGAGCGCGACCTTCCCGTGACGCTGGGCGGTTACGAGGACTACTTCGAGGAGATGGTGCTCGAGGTGCTCGAGGACAACGCGAGCGTCCAGGGGGTGATCGAGACGCTCGACGAGTTCACCGACTTGCCGATGCCACGCTACGCGGAGCCGGTGTGGAGGCTCGGCAGCCTGCCCGCGGCCCACGCTTTGCGCCTTGCGACTGTCGGCATGCTGCCGGGCATTCTGCGTGACCGTTTCGGTTTGCGTTGGACGCACGCGCAGGAGGTTGAGTTGCGCACCCTCGGATGGGCGCTGCGCGCCGCGACTCCGCTGATGCCGCAGTCGCTGCGGGTCCTCGGCCCCTTCTACCTACGTTGGCGCGGGGACGCCCTGCCCGGGTCCGTCGAAGAGGCGCCGGGTTGACGGCGGACAGGTGCAGGCTAGGGCTTGTGTGTGGTTGTTGTCTTGCGTGACTTGTGCACGGCTGTCCGGGTGGCAGACTCCGACGGATGGAGCTGGGTCAGCTGATTGGCGCGTACTGGCAGCACTATCAGCTAAGACGTTCGACGGGGCACCGGGAGCGTATCTGCGACACCGCCTACGGCTGGGCCAACGACCTGGTTGACGGGATCGCGACGGGAACCGAGACTGGGATTCGGTTGGAGGTCGGGCCGGTTGAGCTCATGTTGAGACTGGCTGCCCACGCACCGGATGACGAGGCGCTGGCGTACCTCGGCGCGGGCCCGGTTCAGAGCTATCTGAGCTGTGGCAGCACTGACCTGCAGGCTGTGGATGCGGCGGCTCGTCAGAGTGAGCGGTTCCGTGCGGCGCTCGGGCCCGCCTGGCTCGACGATCACGTGGCGCCGGATGCGAGCCGTCGCAGGTGGTTCAGCCTGCCGGTGTGATTGGAGCCGGCGGTCGCTCGCGTGATCGGCGCGTATCCTGCCGCCATGGACGAGGGCTCGAGCGATCCCGCCGCCAAGGCCGCTCGAGCGAGTCTTGGACTCCTCCACCGCCGCGTCGGCATCTGAGTCGGCGCCGCTAACGACGGCTTAGTGTCGGTGCGGGGTCGGGTGTCCTGGGGCCGCCTTCACGCTCGTGGCCTTTCGCCCTGGCGTTTGGGCCAGTTCGTCGAGTGTCCGCCATGCGAAGGCGGTGTCTACACCGAGGCTACGGGCGAGCGCGGTGACGTTGGCCGGAGGCGTGGCCGCGGCGGCTTCGGAAACGACCACCCACTGACCCGATGGCTTGGCGGGGGCCGCCGCTGCTGGAACGGGCGTCGCCTGCGCGGTGCCCGTCGCTGCCGCCAGGGTCGTTGCGACGGCCAAGACCGCCAGCCGCCGAGGTTTAGAGCTCATCTCGATCCGCCGCCTTTCTTGGCGACCGCGAGCTGGCGCGGATCCTCGGGGAGGACCGCCTTTTGGACGACGGCATGGGCGGTTCTCGGTGGCAGGGAATCGGTTTGTGAGGCGGCACCCGCGGGTGCCATCGCGAACAGCGCGGTTATGGCGATGGGTGCCGGCGTCCAGATCGCCAGCAGACGTCGACTTCGCTTTTGAGAAGAGCTCATTGCGGTCCCTTTCAAATTCGGGTTGCAGAGGAGGCGGCACACGCGGCCGGTTCGGCGTCCGGCCCGGACCCGCGACTGCCCGGGCCGGGTCGCCGTTACCGTCGTCTAGTGCACCGGAGTGACTCCTTCGATCGTGGGCTGACGGGAGAAAGCTGACAGCCTGAGTATCAGCCGCGACGCTGAGACTGGGGCGGGCGTTCGCTGAGCGGTCCCTGTGAACCGCTGACACGCCTGGTCTCAGCATTCGCGGCCGCCCCCTCGGTGACGCTCACCGCCAGAAGGCGGCGACGTCCTCGGTGTCCTCGCGCTCGCCGAGCGGCTCGACGCGCCGACGATGCGTCAGCCGTAGGTGAATTGATCTGCTGGCCGGTTCCTCGCGCTGTGCACCTTGTTCACGGTCGCTTCCACGTCCACGGTCCCAGCTGCGTGGGGCGGCGAGATCACGGTGCATGTCGTGGTCGAGGTGCAGTTGACCGATTTGGCGTATGTGCCGAATTTGAATTTCGTCGCAGCGCCCAGAGCGAAGCCGGTGCCGGTGACGGTGACGCTGGTACCGCCGGCCTGTGGCCCGCCGTTGGGGCTGACGCCGGTTACGGTGGGTGCAAATTTGAAGAGATCGGCCGATGACGGGAGGCTAATCCCGTCGTTTTTGGTTGTTACGGTTACTTCCCGCGCTCCGGCGGCGTTCGCCGGTGAGACCGCCGTGATCGAAGTCACCGAATTGACGGTGAAGCTGGTCGCCTTGGCCGAACCGAACTTGACCGTCACGACTTCGGTGAAGCGGGTCCCTGTGATGGTCACCGTCGTGCCGCCCCCGACAGGCCCGGTGTTGGGCTTTAGCTTCGTGATCGTTGGCGGCGTGTACGTCAAGTCGCCATACGCCAGACTCGTGTCGTAGCCGGCCGAGATGCCGGCGACTCCGTTCAAGCCACCGACCAGCACGGGGACGTCGGTGCTGGTGAAGGTTCCGTTCCCCAACTCCCCACTTTCGTTGTCGCCCCAGGCCATGAGTTTGGCGTTGCTCTGCAGCGCCAGGCTGTAGAAGCCGCCGCCCGAAACCGCCGTGACACCGGTGAGCCCGCTCACCGCCACGGGCACGTCGCTGCCGGTGGTCGTGCCGATGCCGAGCTGCCCCTGACCGTTGGCGCCCCAGGCCATGACCGTGCCGTTGCTCAGCAGCGCGAGGCTGTGTTCACCGCCGGCGGCGACAGCCGTGACACCGGTGAGCCCGCTCACGGCTACCGGTAGGTCGCTGTTGGTAGTGGTGCCGTTGCCGAGCTGCCCCGAGTCGTTGTCGCCCCAGGCCATGACCGTGCCGTTGCTCAGCAGGGCGAGGCTGTGTTCACCGTGTGCGGGCACGGTGGGAGCCGCCGCGGATCCGGAGCTGGAGACGGCTGTGGCGCCCGTGAGCCCGCTTACCGCCACGGGCACATCGCTGCCGGTGGTGGTGCCGTTGCCAAGCTGCCCTTGACCGTTGGCGCCCCAGGCCATGACCGCGCCGGTTTTCAGCAGCGCGAGGCTGTGGTTGGTGCCAGCCGAGATCGCTGAGACGCCGGTTAGCCCGCTCACGGGAGCCGGCGCAAAGTGGCCGGTCGTGCTGCCGTCGCCGAGCTGGCCGGATTCGTTGGCGCCCCAGGACATGACCGTAGCGTTTTTGAGCAGCGCGAGGCTGTGCTCGCCGCCAGCAGAGACGGTGGTGACTTCGTTCAGCGCGGGTACCATCACCGGGGTGATGACGAAGTTGCCGTAGGGAGGTGGACTAGGTTCAATGCCAACCTGGCCCTGGTAGTTGTCACCCCAGCCCATCACGGTGCCGTTCTTCAATGCGGCGAGGCTGTGAACGCCGCTTGGCTCACCCCCTACCGAAACTGCTGCGACTTCGGTCAAGCCGCCGGCTGGTGACAGCGGCCGATCCACCGCGCAAAGTGGTCCCTCGCAGTTGTCTCCCAGCTGTCCCCAATAGCCATCGCCCCAATCAAACGCGTTGTATGCAGACGCCGACGCCGCGAACGCGAGGCTCAGGCCAGCAATCGCGACCGTGGCCGCCAGCACCGTTGCGAACCCTCCGCACCGCATGCCTGGGCGGCGATCTGTCGGTAGCGAGCCCATATCCCGCCTCCTCTCCTGCCAGCTCACTCTCGCCGTTGCTCGCGAAAGCTTGCGAGGACCTACGCTACCCCCGTTTGCGTAAGGGCATGTGCGCTGGACCGACGTCGGCACAAGAAGCCCGCAAATAGCGACAAATGAGAAGGCGGCCGGACTGCCAGCGTTGACTGCCAGTCGGGTTGGCTAGCGTGGCTCGACGATCTCCAACGACCGAGCAGCCGCCAGCGAACCCGTCCGGTGCCAGCGATCCAGCGGCGTGCGTTCCAGGCGCGCACCGCATGTTGGGCACACCTTTCTTTCGATCAGTAGCCCGTCGGCCCTCGGTCCGATGATCCGGCCGCCCGAGTTAGCACCGAGCTGCACCGGGGCGACATCCTCGCTGCAGTTAGGGCACGAATATCTCCCCATGCTCAGGCGTTGCCCCGTTTCCATGCGTCGTCAACGCGCCTCGACGTTTGTACGAACGTTCGAGCGCCCGGGATGGAGTTCTGCGGCCAAAATCTTGGACGAGATTCGGCTCTAGAGTCTGGGGTATGGCATTGGAGGACGGCCCCGCCATCGTGGACGCGCAGCCAGACGGGCCGCAGAGCGCATGGTCGCGCATGAACTGATCGTCCTGGCCGCGCGGGAACTGGTCGTCTTGATCCTCGTCGTGGCGTTCGTGGTCTGGGTTGCCTACCGGCTCATCCGCGAAAGCCGCCGCTAGTTGACGTGCCCACATACGTTGTGAACAGCTGAGGAGGCATCCGGGCCTCATCCCAGGCTGTGGGTCTGCGAAGGCTCACGACCTAGGAGGACCCGGATGCAGATCCACGGTAGAGCGAAGCTCGGACC
>JAOPZM010000232.1 GCA_025964115.1 Solirubrobacterales bacterium | reverse complement strand
TCGAGAGCGCGGTGCTGCCGTTCCTCAGCCAGCAGCTCGGCGTCGGCGTGGCAGGCTAGCGCGGCCGAGCACGGCCTAGCGAAACAGGTCCTCGTCGAGCGGTCGCATCAGCGCGGCTGCCCCCGGGCCGTCCTCGGGGGTGACGAACCGCTCGAGCCCCTCGATCAAGACCACGGGCTCACGGGAGTCCTTCGCGCGCGCGAGGTCGGCCGTCGCGGCCGCGGCGTCGGCGACGGCGAGCCAGGTCGCCTGGAGCTCGAGGCCGCGTGCGTCGCTGCGGCCTCGCCAGTCATCCAGGGGCTGCATCCCCGCCAGGCCGATCACGACGTCGAGCTGCCCGTGCCGCCACGCCCGGCCGAAGCTGTCGCTGATGAGGACTGCGGGGGCCGTCCCGTCGCCTGCCCTCCGGCTGGGGAGAAGCTCGCGCAGGCGCTCGCGGATCCGCCTCGCCGATGCGTCCGGGTCGCGCGGCAGCAGCACGAGCGTGTCGGGGGCGCCGCTGTTGGAAGCATCCACGCCGGCATTGGCGCAGACGAAGCCGTGGCGGGTGCGGCAGATGAGGACGCCGCGCTCGGCGCGCAGCACCTCCTCCGACTCGTCGAGCACGACCTGCACCGCCCGCGGGTCCTTGCCCTGCTCGGCGGCGAGCTCGCGGGCACGTGGGCCGGGATCGACATCCGCGAGCGCCACGACGGCGCCCTCGGCCTTCGAGACCGCCTTGTGGGCGATCGCCAGAACCTGCCCGGCGCGGAGCGGCTCGCCGTCCAGCGCGGCGAGGATCAGCTCGGCGATGTCCTGCCCGGCGCTCACCTCGGGCATGCCGCTGAGGGCGCGTGCTGAGAGGCCGGCCATCGGCGCTCGGCGTCAGGCTGGGGTGGTGAGCGGTAGCGGGCTCATGCCGTCGGCCCGGCCCAGGACGGCGCGCGTCCGGGACGCGCGAGTACGCCGGTGCCCCGGCTGATCGGCGGTCAACCGCTCGCGGAGCGCCGCCAGGTCTGCCCCGGTATCGATGTCCAGCAGCAGCGACGGCGGCCGCTCCACTCGGCATGGCAGGCCGGCGGCGAGCGCCAGCGCGCGGTGGCGCTCGAAGCTGCCGGGGCCGAAGCTCGGCGAGATGGCGTCGGGCGGACTGAGAAGCAGGCCGTTGGTTCCAGTGCCGTGGCGGTCGGGCACGATCACCACCTCGGGCTCCGGCCGTCCGCGATCAGCGCCACCGGCGCGGGGCTCGAGCAGGTCCTCGAGCTCGGCCGGGTCAAGCGCAGGGCAGTCACCGGGCACGCAGAGAATCCGCTCGATTCCCTCCGCGAGCGCACGCTGGACGCCCAGCTCGGCGGCGGCCGACTGCCCGGCGTCAGCGATGTCGTCGACGACGACCGCTCCCTGCGTCGCCGCCATCTCGGCGACCGCCTCCTCTCGTGTCACGACGATCGTGATCTCGTTCGACTCGGTCTCGGCAAGCGCCGCGAGCACGTCTGCGACCATCGCGCGGGCGAGTTGCAGCCGCAGTGGCTCGGCCACGCTGGCACCGAGCCGCTGCTTTGCCATGGAGAAGCGCTTGACGGGGAGGATCGCGGCGGTGCGCATGGCAAGAGCGTATCCCGCGGCGCTCGCCGGCTGGCTAGGAGCGGAGGGCGTCGGTGAAGGCCAGCGTCTCCTCGGAGATGCGCAGCCGGGCTGCCGGGTCGTCCATCCGCGTGTCCGTCTGAAGCGTCGCCAGCCGCCCGACGTTTTCGTCGGCGACGATCCCGTCGAGCATCTCGCCGTAGAAGTCCGCCACCCCGTCGGCGGTGCAGTCGAGCGCCGCGAACGCCATGAAGGAGGCCGTGGGGCCCTTCAGCACCTGGCCACCGACGATCGGGCTCACAGCCACGACCGGGGCGTCGGTGTCGTGGAGAGCCTCGCGGAAGCCCGGGACGGCGAGGATCGGAGCGATCGACGCGAGCGGGTTGGAGGGACCGATCACGATCGCTCGCGCACCTGCGATCGCCGCGATCGCATCCGCGTTGGGCGCCGCCTGCTCGGCCCCGCGGAACTCGAGCCCCTCGATCTGCCCGGTGGCACGCTCGCGGATCATGAACTCCTGGAAGGCGCACCATCCGGCCGAGGCGCTGTGGACCCAGGTTCGCACCGGGTCATCGCTCATCGGCAGCACCCGCGCACGCACGCCGATCGCCTCGCTCAGCCGCGCGAGTGCGGCCGTGGGCGAGAGGCCGTGGCCGAGCATCCTCGCGCGCTCGAGGCACCATGCGAGGTCGCGATCGCCGAGGTTGAACCAGACGTCCACGCCGAGCTGCCGCAGTCCCTCCATGACCTCGAAGGTGTCTCCGCGCAGGCCCCAGCCGCGCTCGTCGATCGTGTCAGCCAGCCAGAAGGAGATCAGGTCGGGGTCGGGCGAGACGTAGGCCCCGTATATCTCGATGTCATCGCCCGTGTTTGCGATCACCGTGAGGAGCTCCTGCCCGACCGCGTCGGCCATGCCCCTTGCGAGCTTGGCGCCGCCGGTGCCGCCAGCGAGCACGACGACCCCTTCCCGGCTCACTCCCACAGGCTGTCCGGGAGGTTCGTCAGGCGGACACCCGCATGTGCCTTGTAGCGGGCGTTTACGGCGATCAGCAGAGCGGTGAGCGACTCCGTCGTGCGCGACATCTCCAAGCGCCCACAGTCCACGCAGCGCAGGCCCTCGATCTTCTCGATCAGGGCCGCCGCCTCGCGCTTGTCCTCACGGGAGTCCCCGCACACCAGAACGTCCTGTTCGAGCGGATGCTCGGGGTCGCTGAGCGAGGCGGCGCTGATCGTGTGCAGCGCCGAGACGACGCGGACTCCATCGGGCACCATCTCGAGCGCCTGTTGCGCGGCCGAGCCCTGCCATACCCCGAGCATCCGCGTCGCCTTGCCACTCACCGCCGCCGCCAGCGGCACCGTCGCATCGATCAGCAACTGACCCGGGGAGAGCGCGTGCCTCAGGTTCGCCAGCGTCTCGGACTGGTTGCGGAACGGCACGCTGAGGATGACGACCGGGGCCGCCCGCACCGCGTCCTCGTTGTGGTGCGCCGTGAAGGACGCGTCGGGAACCATCTGCCGGGCGCGCTCGACTGTTTCGACGGCCCTCGCGAACTCCCGCGAGCCGATCGCGACGGGCACGCCGGCCCGCCCGAGCCGGATCGCGACGGCGAAGCCGAGTGCGCCTGAGGCGCCGATGACTGCAACCGGGTCAGAGGACGGCTGTGACACGGCGGCCGAGTATAGGGTTCGCGCGATGGATCGCAGGCGCCACGCGCTGGGGCTTGAGGGGTAGGTGATGTCGCACGAGAACATCGGAGCAGGCCCTCAAGGCCGTCGGGTTGTCCGTTGACATACTGGACGGCCGTGGCCACTTCGGAATCTGAGCTGCCGAGCGTCGTTCGCATCCGGGAGGTCGGACCGCGCGACGGGTTTCAGAACGAGCCGGAGATCATCCCCACCGAGCTCAAGATCGAGCTGATCGGTGCGCTGGCGCGCACCGGCGTGCAGCGTCTGGAGGTCACGAGCTTCGTGCGAGCCGACGTGATCCCGCAGCTCGCCGACGCGGGGGAGGTGCTGGAGGGGATCGACGTGCCCGATGGCGTCTCGGTGGGCGTGCTCGTTCCCAACGAGCGTGGCCTTGACGCGGCGCTCGAGCACCGCTCGAAGATCGATGAGATAAACGTCTTCATGTCCGCCTCCGAGACCCACAACCGCAAGAACGTCAACCGTTCGATCGAGGAGTCGCTTGCGGGCCTCGAGGTGGTCCTCGGACGAGCGCGCGAGGCGGGGCTGCGATGCGAGGCGGTGATCTCCACCTCGTTCGGCTGTCCATATGAGGGCAACGTGCCGCCCGACCGCGTGCTCGCCGTCGCCGCGCGGCTTCGCGACGCCGGCGCTCAGGAGGTCGGCTTCGGCGACACGACCGGCATGGCGAACCCGATCCAGGTGCGCCGGTTCTTCGCCGACGCGATCGCCTCGTTGGGCGACGGTGTCGAGCTGACCGCGCACTTCCACAACACGCGCGGCCAGGGGCTGGCCAACGTCGTCGCTGCGCTGGAGGCAGGGGTCGACAGCTTCGAGTCGAGCTTTGGCGAGCTCGGCGGCTGCCCCGTCCCGCCGGGCGCCACTGGCAACATCGCCAGCGAGGACCTCGTCTCGATGCTGCACGAGATGGGCATCGAGACGGGGATCGACCTGCCCGCGCTGCTGGCCTGCGCACGCCGTGTGCAGGAGATCCTCGGCCGGCCGCTCGGGAGCCACACGCTGGTGGCGGGACCGGTGGAATGGGGCGCCTAGCTCGCGACGGGCTCCTGCGCCTCCGACGCCTGGCGCGCGGTCTCACGCGCGGCGGCCACGCAGTACTCCTGCACCGCCACCTCCATCTCGAGGGTCTGCGCGAGCGCCGGTCTAGCGGACGCGTCGATCACGCGCTTGGCCCGGCCGACGGCCACATGCGAGTTCGCGAGCAGTTCGTCCACGAGATCCTGGGTGGCGCGCTCGAGCGCCTCGGGGGCAACGACACGGTTGACCAGGCCGATGCGCTCGGCCTCAACCGCGTCGATCAGCCGTGCGGTCATGATCAGCTCCTTGGCGCGGCCGAGTCCGACGACGGCCGGCAGGCGCGTGGAGCCTCCGACGTCGGGAATGATCCCGAACCTCACCTCGGGGAGCCCGAGCCGGGCGTCGCTCGACGCGACCCGCAGATCGCAGCCGAGGGCCACCTCGAGCGCGCCGCCGACGCACGTGCGGTGGATCTGGCAGACGACAGGCTTGGCCATCGATTCGCACAGGTTCGCGCACTCCAGGAAGACGTTGCGAAACGGGCGCAACAGCTCCGGCTGGCCCGAGGACTCCGCGAGCTCGCCAAGGTCGACCCCGGCGGAGAAGTCGGGCCCCTCGCCGCGCAGGACGACGCAGTGCACGCCGCCGTCGGCGGCTGCGTCTCGCAGCTCACCGCCAAGTGCGAGCAGCAGCTCCTGGCTCATCGCGTTGCGCTTCTCGGGGCGGTTCAGCACGACGTGCCTGACCCGACCGTGATCCTCGCTGAAGACGATGCTCATCGTTGGCTCCTGACTCCGGGTGACCTCGCTATCGCAGAGCGACGGTCACGATCTGCCCTGAGCGTACAACCGCTCGCTCGCCGCGGGTGCCCGGCAGGCTGCGCTCAGTAATAGGCTCCCGCTCGCAATCGAGAATCCGAGCGGAGGTCCAATGGCGCAGCAGATCGAGAACGTGGGCGTGCTGGGAGCCGGGCTGATGGGTCACGGCATCGCGCAGGTGGCTGCGGGGGCCGGCTACTCGGTCGTCTTGCGCGAGGTCGATGAGGGGACGCTGCAGAAGGGGCTCGGCAAGATTGAGAAGCAGCTCGCGCGCGCCGTTGAGAAAGGGAAGTCGACGCAGGAGGAGGCCGACGTGGTGCGTGGCCGCATCACGGGCACGATCCACTACCAGGACCTCGCAGACTGCGACCTGGTGATCGAGGCGATAACCGAGAGCCTGCCGCTGAAGCTCGAGATGTGGCGAGAGGTCGATCAGATCGTCAAGCCGCAGGCCGTGTTCGCGACAAACACCTCCTCGCTCGCCGTGATCGACCAGGCGGCGGTGACATCTCGCCCGGGCCAGTTCGTCGGCCTGCACTACTTCAACCCCGCTCAGGTCATGAAGCTGGTGGAGGTCGTGCGCTGCGTGACGACCGACGACGAGGCCTTCGCGACGGCGCTCGAGTTCGCCCGCTCGGAGGGCAAGCTTGCGATCCCGACGAAGGACAAGGCCGGCTTCATCGTCAACCGCCTGCTCGTGCCCTACATGCTCGACGCGATCCGCGCCTACGAAGAGGGCGTGGGGTCTGTGGGGGAGATCGACGAGGCGATGAAGGCGGGGGCCGGGCACCCGATGGGCCCGCTCACGCTCGCCGACTTCGTGGGTCTCGACACGCTCGGCTCGATCTGCGACGTGCTCTTCGACGAGTTTCGCGAGCGCCGCTTCGCCCGGCCGCCGACGCTGCGCAAGATGCTGTCCGCGGGGTGGTTCGGGCGCAAGTCGGGGAAGGGTTTCTACGACTACTCCGGCGACTCGCCCGTCGAGAACGCCGGTCTCTGACGGGCCCGGGGGCGCGCTCGGGCCCGCGCCAGCTACATTCCGCACATGAGCGATGACGCCCGCACGCCCGAGCTCGACCGCGTCCAGGCCGAGCTGGAGCGCCCGCGCGGGAGCCGGCATCACGGCCGGGGACGCCACCACCGGGGGCAGCTACGGTGAGCGGCGGCGAGGCCGAGGTGCTCGCCGGGAAGCTCGGGGAGGCGAGCGAGCGTGCCCTCCGGGGCGGTCCCGAGCGCCATCGCGAGAAGGCCCAGGAGCAGGGCAAGCTGCCCGTCCGCGAGCGCGTCGCGATGCTGCTCGACGAGGGCTCGTTCGCCGAGGAGGCGCTGCTGGCGAACTGGCAGGAGGACGGGCTCGGCGCAGACGGGGTCGTGACGGGCATCGGCACGGTCGACGGCCGCACGGTCGCGTTGATGGCCAACGATCCGACGGTGAAGGCCGGCTCGTGGGGCCCGAAGACCGTGGAGAAGATCCTCCGCATCCAGGAGCGCGCGCTCACGCTGGCCGTGCCGATGGTCTATCTCGTCGACTCGGCTGGGGCCCGCATCACCGAGCAGGTACAGATGTTCCCCGGCCGGCGGGGGGCGGGCCGGATCTTCCACAACCAGGTGAAGCTCTCCGGCGTGGTGCCCCAGGTCTGCGTCCTGTTCGGGCCGAGCGCCGCCGGCGGCGCCTACATCCCGGCGTTCTGCGACATCGTGATCATGCGCGAGGGCAACGCTTCGATGTATCTGGGCTCGCCGCGCATGGCCGAGATGGTCATCGGCGAGAAGGTCACGCTCGAGGAGATGGGCGGAGCGCGCATGCATACGAGCGTCTCGGGCTGCGGCCACCAGCTCGTGGCGAGCGATGCGGAGGGCATCGCGACGGCCCGGCGCTACCTCTCCTACCTGCCGGGCTCGTGGGAGCAGGACCCGCCGCTCGCGCCGCCCGCGCCTGCTCGGCCGCTGCGGGACGGAGGCGGCCTCCAGGCGCTGATCCCCGAGGACGAGAACAAGCCATTCGACATGAAGACCCTGATCGACGGGCTCGTCGACGAGGGCTCGATGCTCGAGATCCATCCGCGCTGGGCGAAGGAGCTGATCGTCGGCTATGCCCGCCTGGAGGGCCAGGTGATCGGGATCGTCGCCAACCAGCCAAAGCACAAGGGTGGTGTGCTGTTCTCCGACTCGGCCGACAAGGCGGCGCGCTTCATCTGGACGTGCAACGCCTTCAACGTGCCGCTCCTGTTTCTCGCCGACGTCCCCGGCTTCATGATCGGCACGCAGGTCGAGCGCGACGGGATCATCAGGCATGGCGCCAAGATGATCAGCGCCGTCAGCGAGGCGACGGTGCCGAAGATCTCGGTGATCGTCCGCAAGGCCTACGGCGCCGGGCTGTATGCGATGGCCGGACCGGCGTTC
>JAOPZM010000156.1 GCA_025964115.1 Solirubrobacterales bacterium | reverse complement strand
GGCCGCGCCGAGGTCCGTGCCGTCATGGAGCGCGCCCGCCATCGGCGCTCGACGACCGGCACCGCGACCGTCTTCTTCCTCGACGAGATCCACCGCTTCAACAAGGCACAGCAGGACGCGCTGCTGCCGGCCGTCGAGGAGAATCTCGTGACGCTCATCGGAGCGACGACCGAGAACCCGGCCTTCGAGGTCAACGGCGCCCTGCTCTCGCGCCTGCGCGTGTACGCGCTGCAGACGCTCAGCGCCGAGGAGGTCGCGATCGTGCTGCGACGGGCCGCGGCCGCCGGGATCCCCGTCGAGGAGCGGGCGCTCGACTTTCTCGGGGCGCGGAGCGAAGGGGACGCACGCACGGCGCTCAACGCCCTGGAGCTGGCCGCGGCGACGATCGCCGAGCGCGGCGAGGAGCGCGTGACCCTGGAGCACGTCGAGGATGCCCTGCAGCGCCGGGCGGTGCTCTATGACAAACAGGGCGACCGGCACTACGACTACATATCCGCGTGGATCAAGGCGACGCGCGGATCGGATCCGGACGCCTCGCTCTATTACCTCGCGGTGATGCTCGAGGGCGGCGAGGATCCTCGGTTCATCGTGCGACGGATGGTGATCCTGGCCTCCGAGGACATCGGCAACGCGGATCCCGCGGCGCTGTCGGTGGCCACGGCCGCCGCCCAGGCGGTCGAGCACGTGGGGCTGCCGGAGGCTCGCTACGCGCTCGCCCAGGCGGCCATCTACCTTTCGCTGGCGCCGAAGTCGAACGCCGCGGGACGAGCCCTCGCGGCGGCCGAGAGTCACGTGCGCGAGCACGGGGCGGCCGCGGTGCCCGGCTGGCTGCGCTCCGGGCCGCTGGCCGATCTCCGATCGGCGGGGCAGGAGCGCGGCGGCTACGACAACCCGCACGGTCACCCCGGGCACATCTCCTCGCAGGAGCTCCTCCCCGAGGGCGTCGCCGGCGAGCGCTTCTACGAGCCCGATGAGGCCGAGCGGGAGCTGGCGCTTGCGCTCGAGCGGATTCGCGGGGCGAGAGGGCTCGAGCCGCGATAATCGCTGCTCGATGACCATCACCTCTGAGGATCCGGTCACGCAGGAGCGCCGTTTCGCGCGGGACCCCGCCACGGGCGAGGCGCTCGGCAGCGTGCTCACGACGAAACCCGAGCGGATCGACGGCGTCGTCGAGGCGGTCGCGAAGGTACAGCCGCTGTGGGCGCTGCTCCGCGTCAAGGACCGGGCCAGGTACATGCGGCGCATGGCCCAGGCGGTGATCGACGACTTCGACCAGCTGCAGGCTGCGCTGGCCCGCGAGCAGGGACGTCCGCGCGGCGAGATCGCGACGCTCGAGCTGCTCGCGGCGATCGATGCGCTGATCTGGATCGCCGACGACGGCGCGAAGGTGCTCGGCGGCAGGCGGGTCGGGATCAACCGCTCGATGTCGCCGGTCAAGCGCGCACGCATCGCATATGAGCCCTATGGCGTGGTTGGCGTGATCGGCGCCGGGAGCGCGCCCTTCGCGCAACCGCTCGGCCAGATCGCCGGCGCACTGCTCGCCGGAAACGGCATCGTCTTCAAGCCCGCGCTCCGGGCGTCGCTCGCCGGCGAGCGGATCGCCCGGGTGCTGGCCCGCGCGGGCCTGCCCGAGGGGCTCGTGCGGATCGCGCACGGCGGCGCCGAGGTAGGAGTGGCGCTCGCGCAGTCCCCGGTGAACAAGGTTCTCTTCACCGGCTCGCCCGCCGTCGGGCGGGCGGTGGCGCGCGCCTGCGTCTCTCGCGACAAGGAGGTGACCGTGGAGCTGGGCGGCAAGGATGCGATGCTCGTCCTCGCCGACGCCAACCTCCCTCGCGCCGTGGCCGGCGCCCTTTGGGCCGGATGCGCGGGCGCCGGTCAGGCGAGGGGTTCGATCGAGCGGGTGTACGTCGCCCGAGAGGTCTTCTCCCGCTTCCTCGGCGAACTCGTGAGCGGTGCAAGAGCGCTCACGGTCGGCGATCCGGCCGACCCCGGCGTGCAGGTCGGGCCGCTTGCCTCCTCTCGCCGCGTCGAGTATCTGAACGAGCTCGTGCGCGAAGCGGTCGAGCAGGGGGCGAAGGTCCACTGCGGCGGCCCGATCGAACCTGCAGGCGGGGGAGCCGGCGCCTTCTACGCCCCGACCGTGCTGACGGGAGCGCCCGCACACACGCGCCTCATGAGAGAGCCGCTCGACGGGCCGGTGCTGGCGCTCGTGCCGGTCGACTCGGTGGACGAGGCGATCCGCCTCGCCAACGACAGCGACTACGGGCTGGGAGCCTCCGTGTGGACCGCCGACCGCTACCAGGGGCTGCGGATCGCGCGCGAGCTGCACGCCGGCATGGTGTGGCTGAACGATCACATGCCCGGCCCGACAGTCTCGCGGGGTCCCTGGGGCGCCGCCGCCGGGGGCGGGCTCGGACGCACGCTCGGGGAGGCGGGGCTTAGGGCCTGCGCACAGGAGAAGCTCATCACCTGGGACCCGCCGGCGACACGGGGGCTCTGGTGGGGCCCCTACGACGAGGCGAGCGTCCGCGCCGCGAGGGCGGTGGCGAAGCTGCGCTCGGCGCGCGAGTCCGATCGCCACGACGCATGGCGCAGCGGAGCGCTGGCGCTCGCTCGCCTGGGCGCGCGCGCCCTCGGGCGGGGAGTGCCGAAGAGCTAGGACCGCTCGGGGAGCCGCCGACTCGGGCCGCCCGCGAGCCTGCGCGCTGCCCCGTTGCAGCTACGCTTGAGCCATGCCCGCCCAGGCTTACGCAGGCAAGGAGTGCGTCTGTCAGCTTCGCAGAGGAATCTGCGACCAGAGCTGCGTGCAGGGGATGCTCGACACCCCCTTCTACATCGCCTGCCTCAGGCTCGTGGGGCGCCGCTGCGTGGTCGTCGGCGGCGGATCGGTTGGCCTCGAGAAGGTCGAGGGTCTGCTCGCGTGCGGGGGCGAGGTCACGCTCATCGCACCCGAGGCCGACACCGAGCTTCAGGAGTACGCCGCTGAGCGCTCGATCCGCTGGGAGCAGCGGCCCTACGCCGGGCCCGCCGACCTCGAGGGAGTGTTCATCGTGATCGCCGCGACGAACGACACCGACGTGAACATCGCCGTGTATGGCGACGCCGAGCGCAGGGCGATGCTCGTGAACGTCGTGGACGTGCCGCCGCTGTGCAACTTCATCCTTCCGGCCATCGTCAGGACGGGCCCGCTGGCGATAGCGATCTCCACCGCCGGCGCCTCGCCGGCGCTGGCCAAGCGCATGAAGCGCGAGATCGAAGGCCAGTTCGGCGAGCCCTACGCGCAGCTGGCCGTGCTGCTCAACGAGGTTCGCGGCTGGGCCAAGGGCACGCTCCCCACCTACCAGGACCGCAAGGAGTTCTTCGAGGGCCTCGTCGGCGGCGAGCCCGACCCCGTCGCGCTGCTACGCGAAGGCGACGAGCAGGCCGTCCGTGAGCTGATCACGCGGGCGCAGAGCGCTCACGCGCTGCAGGTGTCGAGAGCCTGAGCGTGACCGCCTGTGCCCGCGAGGGTGCGCTCGAGGTCGAGGGACTCGCTCGGCACTACGGCGAAAGGGAGGCGTTGAGCGGGGTCTCGCTCTCCCTGGAGGAAGGCCAGACGCTGGTCGTCTTCGGTCCAAACGGAGCGGGCAAGACGACCCTGCTGCGCGTGCTCGCCACGCTGCTGCGTCCGCACGAGGGCATCGTGCGCGTGCTCGGCTCCACGCTGCCGCAGGAGGCGTGGGCCGTGCGCGGACGGCTGGGGCTGCTCGCCCACGAGCCGCTCCTCTACCGCGAGCTGACCGCACGCGAGAACCTGCGCTTTCACGCGCGCCTGCACGGCGTCGCCGATCGCCGGGTAGGAGAGCTGCTCGAGCTCGTGGCGATGGACGGGCGCTCGCGCGAGCCGCTGCGAACGCTCTCGAGGGGAATGGTCCAGCGCGTCGCCGTCGCGCGCGCGGTGCTGCACGACCCGGAGCTGCTGCTGCTCGACGAGCCCCACGCGAACCTCGACCCGGCGGCGGTCGAGCTGGTGGCGCCACTCATCGGAGCCTCCTCGGGCCGCACGCGCGTGATCTGCAGCCATGATCCGGGTGGCGGGCTCGCGGAGGCCGATGTGGTGCTGGGTCTGCGTGCCGGGCGCCCTGCCCTGCTCCGCAGGGCCGCCGAAGTCGATCCGGCCGAGATCGCGGAGCTGTACCGGTGAGACGCACGGTCGGGGCGCTGCTGCGCAAGGAGCTGCTCGTCGAGCTGCGAACCCTCGAGTCCGTGCCCGGCATGTCGCTGTTCGCCGTCACCACGTTCGTGGTCTTCCACTTCGCGCTGAACCGCAACGTCGTCGATGGCGATCTCGCGGCGGGAATCCTGTGGGTGACGCTGCTGTTCGCCGCGATCCTGGGCATCAACCGGCTGTTCGTGGCCGACGCCGAGGAGGGCGGCTTCGACGGCTTCCTGCTCGCGCCGGTGGACCGCAGCGCGATGCTCCTCGCCAAGGCCGTGACGCTGCTCGCCTACCTGCTCGTGCTCGAGCTCGTGGCGGTGCCGGCCTTCGCCCTGCTGCTCCTTGGCCCTCCGCTCGGCCAGGCGCTCCCCGGCCTCCTCGGCGTGCTCGCCCTCGGCGACCTCGGTGTGGCGGCGATCGGCACACTCGTCGCCGCGCTGGCGGTGCGAACCCGCGCGCGGGATCTGCTCGGGCCGCTGCTCGCGCTGCCGCTGCTCGTGCCGATCGTGATCGGCGGCGCGCGCGCGAGCTCGCCGGTGCTGGCGAGCGCCCATCACGGAGGGCCGTCGGCCCGCTGGCTGCTGACGTTGGGGCTCTATGATCTGGTGTTCGGGCTGATCGCCTACGCCCTCTTCGACTTCCTGCTGGAGGACTAGACAAAACCCATGTATGGCAAGGGTCTGCGTGCGCTGAGCATCTCCACGGTCGCCGTGATGACGGCCGCGCTGGCGCTGGTCTTCTTCTACGCGCCGCTGGAAGCGGAACAGGGCTTCCTGCAGAAGATCTTCTACGTGCACGTGCCGCTCGCGATAGTGGCGCTGTGCGGCTTCGTCGCCGGGGGAATTATGGCGATCCAGCATCTCCGCACGCGCGATCCCAGCTGGGACATGCGCTCGTACGTCGCGATCCACATGAGCCTGATCTTCGGCGTGGGGACGCTGATCACCGGCTCGATCTGGGCAAAGGGCTCCTGGGGGCACTGGTGGGTGTGGGACGAGCCCACGCTCGTGTCGTTCCTGATCGTCTTCCTCCTCTACGCGACCTATCAGCCGCTGCGGTTCGCGATCGAGGACCCAGAGCGCCAGGCGCGCTACGCGTCGGTGTTCGCGATCACAGCGGGAGCGTTCGTGCCGCTGAACTTCATCGCCGTCCGCCTTTCGACCGCCTACGTGCACCCGCGCGTGCTCGGCGGCACCTCCAACCTCCCCGCTCCGATGGCCCTCACGTTCGTCGTCTCCCTGGTCGCGATCGCGCTGCTCTACACGACTCTCTGCAAATACGAGCTCACGGCCAAGCACGCCAGGGCACAGCTGCGGGCGTTGCGCCGCAGGCTCGCAGGCGAAGGCGCCGCCGCGGCCCCGGTCCGCAAGGGGCGCAGCGCGGCGCCCACCACGCTTCGCCCGGCCGCGATGATGACCGCTCGGGCGACCGGCAAGGACGGAATCTGATGAGCGGCGTGCTCGCCGACGTTCCGGCGCTGCCCCTGCACGAGGCGGGCAAGTACGTGGCGGGCGCCTACGTCGTGCTGTTCGCGCTGGTGCTGATCTACGTCGCGATCATGGCCATCCGCCTGAGCAGGATCGAGCGCGAGCTGGGGGAGCTGCTCGAGCTCTCCGAGAGCACGGTCGGCGGTGCGCCGGGCGGGGCGGCGGGCACCTCATCTCCGCGCGACGGGGACCTCGCGCGGCCCGAGACGAGGCAGGCATGAGCGAGCTTCTGGCACTCGGCATCTCGCACAAGACGGCGCCGGTCGCGCTGCGCGAGCGCCTTGCGTTCACCGAGCACGACGCGAGCGAGTTCGCCAGGCAGGCCACGGCGACGGCCGAGGTGCGCGAGGCGGTCGTGATCTCGACGTGCAACCGCACCGAGATCTACCTGGTGGTCGGCAACCCGGTGCGCGCCGAGTCCGACGTGCTCGGGCTGCTGGCGGGACGCGCATCGATCCGCCCCACCGAGCTCGCGGAGGCGATCTACTCGCCGCGCAACTGCGATGCCGCGCGCCAGCTCTACCGCGTGACGGCTGGCCTCGAGTCGATGATCGTCGGCGAGGCGGAGATCCAGGGTCAGGTCAGGCGCGCGCACGAGGCGGCGATGGCGGCCGGCTGCGCAGGCCCTCTCACCAACCGCCTGTTCGCCGCCGCGCTGACGACGGGCAAGCGGGTGCGCTCGGAGACCAGCATCGGATCGAGCCGCGTCAGCATCCCGTCCGTCGCCGTGGACCTCGCGCTGAGCGTGCTCCACGGCCTCGAGGGCCGCCATGTGGTCATCCTCGGAGCGGGCGACACCAGCGAGCTGATGGCACAGGCGCTGGCCGATCAGGGCGCCGACACGATCTTCGTGGCCAACCGCCACGCCGACCGTGCGCTCAGCCTCGCCCAGCGCTTCGGCGGATCCGTCGTGGGCCTGGAGAAGCTCCCCGACCAGCTGCTGCGCGCCGACATCATGCTCTCGTCGACCTCATCGCCCCATCCGATCGTGGGACGCGAGGAGCTCGAGCTGGTCATGAGCGCTCGCGAGGGGCGGCCGCTGCTGCTGATCGACATAGCCGTGCCACGCGATGTCGACCCCGCCTGCGGCGAGCTCGAGGACGTGACCCTGTACGACATCGACGACCTCCAGGCCGTCGTGGCCCGCAATCTGAACACGCGTGCGGAGGAGGTCCCGCGCGCGCTCGAGATAGTCGAGGAGGAGATCCACCGCTTCGCCCGCTGGCTTGGCCAGGCCGATGCGCTGCCCACCGTGGGCGCGCTGCGCGAGCACGGCAATGCGCTCGTCGAGCAGGTGCTCTCGGAGAACTCCGGACGCTGGGAGTCGGCTTCGGAGCGGGACCTCGCACGCGTCGAGGCGATCGCGCGCGCGGTGATGAGCCGCCTGCTGCATGAGCCGACGATCCGCCTGCGCAGCATGAGCGCGGACCGTGGGCACGCCAGCCTCGAGCTGGCAAGGGAGCTGTTCGGACTTCGGGATGAGACGACGGTCGAGGAGCAGCCGTCGGCAGAGCTGGCGGAGGTCCATGACCTCCGCCGCCGTCGCGAACGCTGATGCGCATCGGCACCCGGCGCAGCGCGCTCGCGCTCGCGCAGGCCCAACTGGTCGCCGACCGATTGGAAATCGGCCAACACGTCGAGTGCGAGATCGCACCGATCACGACGAGCGGCGATCGTGGCGCGGGCGCCGACGACAAGTCGCGCTGGGTGGACGAGCTCGAGGACGCGCTGCTGAGCGGTGAGATCGACCTCGCGGTGCACTCCGCCAAGGACGTGCCCGGCGAGCTGGCGGGCGGGCTCGCGCTGCACGGCACCCCGCCACGGGCCGCGGCCGCAGATGTCATCTGCGGAGCACCCGGCTTGGAGGCGCTGGCGGAAGGAGCGCGCGTGGGCACGAGCAGCCTCCGTCGAGCGGCGCAGCTGCGGGCGGTGCGCCCGGACCTCGACGTCGTCGCGATGCGCGGAAACGTCGACACCCGGCTGCGCAAGCTCGCGGATCCGGCCGAGGGCCTGCAGGCGATCGTGCTGGCGCGGGCCGGCCTGCAGCGGCTCGGGCGCGAGTCGGAGATTGGAGGCGAGCTCGATCTAGAGCGGTTCGTGCCGGCCCCGGGACAGGGCGTCATCGCGCTGGAGGGTCGCGTGGACGACGGTCGCTCTCAGCAGGCTGCCGCGGGCATCAGCGACCGGCAGACGTTCGCGTGCCTGCTCGCCGAGCGCATGCTGGCCCGCGGGCTCGGGGCGAGCTGCCACACGCCGCTCGGAGCCCACGCCGTGCTCGGCGACGGCGGGCACATGAGCCTCCGAGCCTGGGTCGGCCTGCCCGACGGTTCGGCCTGGGCAGGCGACGAGCTGCGCGGCGCGCCCGAGCAGCCCGAGGCGCTCGGTCGCGAGGTAGCGGCCCGGCTGAGGCTCGCGGGCGCGGCCGAGCTCCTCGCGCAGGCGGAGCAGATGGCGGGCGCCACGTGACCGGGCGCGTCTATCTGGTCGGCGCCGGTCCCGGCGACCCCGGCCTGCTCACGGCGCGGGCGCTGGAGTTGATCGCGACCGCGGAGGTGATCCTGCATGACAGGCTGATCCCTGCCGGCGCCCTCGACGGCGCGCGCGCCGACGCGGAGCTGCTGTTCATGGGGAAGGAGGGCGGGGGAGCGTCGGTGCCGCAGGAGGAGACCGAGGCGCTGATGGTCGACCGGGCCCTGGCGGGCAAGACCGTCGTTCGGCTGAAGGGTGGTGATCCCTTCGTGTTCGGGCGCGGCGGCGAGGAGGCCCTGACGCTGCGCGCGGCGGGCATCCCCTTCGAGGTCGTGCCCGGCGTGACGGCGGGACTCGCAGCCAGCGCCTACGCGGGGATCCCCGTCACCCATCGCGGGCTCTCGAGCGCGGTCGCGCTGATAACCGGGCATGAGGATCCCGACAAGGAGCAGACGGCGATCGACTGGCGGGCGCTCGCGACATTCCCGGGGACGCTCGTGTTCTACATGGGCGTGCGCCGGCTGCCCCAGATCGCCGACGCGCTGATCGCGGCAGGCCGCTCGCCCGGCGAGCCGGCGGCCGTCGTGGAAGCCGGAACGCTTCCCGCGCAACGCACGCTCACGGGCGCCCTCGAGACCATTCCCGAGCTGGCGCGCCGGGAGGGCTTCCGTGCCCCTTCGATTACCGTCGTGGGGCCCGTCGCCACACTCGCCGGAGAGCTCTCGTGGCTCCAACCTCTGCCGCTCGCCGGGCTGACCGTGGCCGTGACGCGCGCACGCGCCCAGGCGAGCGAGCTCGCGAGTGGACTGGCGCGGCACGGTGCGCGCGTGCTGCAGGCCCCCGTGATCCGCGTCCAGGCCCTTCCCGGACCGCCGCTTGACCCCTCGCCCTATGACCTGATCTGCCTCACGAGCCCCAACGGCGTGGAGGCGCTGTTCGAGCGTCTCGCCGAGGCCGGCCGCGACGCGCGGTCGCTCGCGGGCGCACGCGTGG
>JAOPZM010000137.1 GCA_025964115.1 Solirubrobacterales bacterium | reverse complement strand
CGCGCGCCGGCGGGCCGCCCGTTGACGCCGCCGCGCCGTCGGCGCGGCGGCGAGCATGCACCCCTCGAAGCCCTAGGCGCCGACCGCGGCCGGGGCCCTGTCGAACCGAAGCCCGGCGCCGCGCGGCACGACGAGCACGGGGCAGGTCGCGATCTCGATCAGATGCGCCGCGGAGGAGCTGAGCGAGATCCGTCCCTGCTCGGCCTCCGGACGTGAGTCGATCACCAGCAGGTCGGCGTGGTCGTCGGCGACCGGCTCGACCGTCGCGTGAAGCGCACCTGCCAGGGACTCGGCGGTGGTCTGCGCCCCGCCGTCACTGTCGCCGACGGCGACGATCCGGTGGATGGCCGCCGCGCGGGCACTATCGGCGAAGCCGGCAGGCGCTATCGCGATCGCGGTGCCCGCGCCGTCGAGCAGGCGCTCGGCGGAGTTGCCCACCGTGACGTGGCCCTTGGCGGTGTGCGAGTCCGAGCAGAAGACGATCACGCTGGCACCCTCGCGCTCTGCGAGGGCGCGGAGCCCCTCGGGCGTGGAGCGGTCGGTGATGACGTGGCGAGCGACGTTCGGGTCGCCGAGCAGGCCGGCTCCGCGGTCGAGCAGTTCCTCTGCCTGGCTCTGGACGAGCGTCTCACGGTCGTGGTCGGGCTCGTACGTGTGACGCACGTAGGCGAGCGCAAGCTCGGCGCCGGCGCGCGCAAACAGTCCCCCGAGGGCGATCGCGTCATTCTCGTTCGCGGTCCCGTCGTAGGAGACGATGATCTTGATGGACATGGCTTCTCTCCTGTGGTCTGGCTCTAGTTGGAAGTTCGTTCGCAAGTGGTTTCGCCTCATGGTGACACGCTCCTGCCATCAGCTCCAGTGATCTTCGTGATGTGCGCTATAAGTTGAGCTTATGCTCAACGTGGCTCGGCTGAACGTCCTCAAGGAGGTCGCCTACCGCGGCTCCTTCTCAGGCGCTGCCGAGGCGCTGTCCTACTCGCAGTCGGCCGTCTCTCAGCAGATAGCGGCGCTCGAGAGCGAAACGGGCCTGACGCTGCTCGAGCGCCATCCCCGCGGCGTGAGCCTGACGGCGGCCGGTCAGGCGCTGGTCGGGCACGCCGAGGGGATCCTGGCGCGCCTGGAGGCTGCCGAGACGGCGCTGGCGGCGATCGCCGGCCTGCGCGGCGGACGCCTGCGGATGGCCTCCTTCCCCACCGCCGGCGCCACGCTGATGCCGCTCGCGATCGCGACCTTCCGCGCCGCCTACGCCGATGTCGAGCTGACGCTCGCGGAGGGCGAGCCCGAGGACATCGTCCCCCGCCTGCGTGCGGGCGAGCTCGACCTCGCGCTGCTGTTCGAGTTCGCCGGCCAGAGCCTGTTGCCGAAGGGCATGGCGCGTGTGGAGCTGCTCTCGGACCCGATGTACCTGGCGCTGCCGCGTCACCACGCGCTCGCCGCACGCGGGCGCATCCGCCTGCAGGATCTGCGGGAGGAAGCCTGGGTGCAGACCTCCCACCCGAGCCCGTGCGCGCGACACGTCGTGCGCAGCTGCCACGCGGCGGGCTTCGAGCCGAACGTGTCCTTCGAGAGCGACGACTATCAGACGGTCCAGGGCCTCGTGGCGGCCGGAGTCGGCGTCGCCCTGATCCCCGAGCTGGCGCTGTCGGTCGTGCGCGAGGACATCGTGATCCGGGCGCTCTCCCCGGAGCCACCCACCCGGCAGGTGATCGCCGCGATCCCCGAGCGGGCGCGCCTCGTGCCAGCGGCGCCGGCGATGCTGGCCGTGCTCGAACAGGCCGCCCAGCGATACGCCACAAAAAGGGGGCGCCCGGCCTAGGCCGGGCGCCCCCGTCTACCGTCTACCTGGTCTTAGATCAGACCGGTGCCACCGCGAACATCAGTTTGGCTATCGCTTCGTAGCCAGCTCTGCTCGGGTGGATGTCGCCGTCGTGCGGGGGCAGTGCTTTGCCCGCTTCTTGTTCGTGGAGGGCCTGAGCGACCGGGTTGCACATTTCTGTGTACTTGCAGATCGCTTTTTCCTCAGCTTCTTGGGTTTTTTTGGTTTCTTCGCCTTTGGGCTGCGGGTTGAACTGCGGGAACGGATTTGCGTACACCGCGTTCGGGTATTTCGCAACCACAGCTTCAACTTCTTTGTTGAGGATGTTCGTGAGGAGGTCGCTGCCGGGCAGAAGGAACGTGTCCGGGTTGTAGAAGCCGACGACCACGATCGTGCCGGTGTATTTGGCACCACCGTCAATCACGTTGAGGACGTCTTCGAAGTTTTTCGCGATCTTTTCGAAGAGGGCCGGAGCGTGAAAGGCTACACAGCCAGCCACGGCTTTTTCGGGCGTTTCGCCGTATTTGCTTTTGCCTGTTTTGGCGTATTCTTCGCCAACTTCTTTTTCGCACGCAGCCACGGCCGCGAGCTCGTCGTTGCCGCCCATGTTCAGCGAGATGACCGGCAGCGGGTGCGCCGGTGTGGTTTTCGTCACTTTGTTTTCACTGGTGATCGTGCTGAACGCCTCTTCGAGCTGCGAGACGGGCTTACCCGTGTTCGGGTTGTAGTAGCCGCCGTTGTGAAGGGGCAGCTGTTTCACGTAGTGGTACGCGCAGGGGTTGTATTCTTTCTGCTTGGCTTTGTTGGCCGCTTCTTCTTCTGGCGTTTCGCCTGTTTCTCCAGGCACTTTGGGTTCGTTGTAGTTGAACCCGCCGAGCGCCGGGTTGTGGCCGATCAGCCCGGTCGTAAGCTCACCCGGGCAGCCGTCGTTGACGGTCACGAGGCCTTTGTTCGTGGTGATGATTTTGTTGCCGATGACTTTCTTGGCGTAGAAGTTGTCATACCCGGCTTCGAAGTACGACGGGGAGATTGCACCCAGGTTTTCGACGAGTTTCTGCTGGGTGAAGCCAAAGGCGAGCGAGTCGCCGAGGGCCAGGTAGGTGGTCACTGGCGGGGGTTCTGTCGCGCCGGCGGGAGCCGCGAACATCAACGCCGACAGGGCCAGGACGAGCGCCATGCTGCATCCGAGCACACGCCCGCGTGAACGGAACGAAGCTGCAAAGCCATGCTTGGCTTTCATCTCACATCCTCCTCATTACTTGCGGGACATGCCCGCAGGCACAGCCCCCTCTTGGATAATCCCTCTGTCCAGCATTCCTCGAGGCCTAGGCCCGGAGAAGTGGCGGAGCATAGCCAGCGTGGCTGCTTATGTCAAGCCGGGTTTGCGAATGGCAACCCCCGGAAATCGAGCGTCTACGGCCTTTCTGACGTCCGAGGAGGATGTCACGCTGGTCGATCCAAGCCAGCCGAGAAGGGTCGTGCGCGATGAATGTCCTGAGCATCTTGTTGCTGATTGTCGGAGTCGCCCTCGGCGCTGCCGGCGCCGTCGCGCTGCTGCGCGCGAACCGCGAGCGCATGCGCGACGAGCTGAAGGCGATCTCGCTGGATGTTCTGCGACAGACGGGCGATTCGCTCGCCCAGCGAGTCGCCGAGGCGCGGCGCGCCGAGGAGGAACGCTCCTCGGGCGAGATGGCCAGGCGGGCCGAGGAGATCAAGGGCCTCGTGGCACCCGTCCAGGAGAAGCTCGGCAGGATGGAGAGCGAGATCGGACGTCTGGAGCGGGAGCGCAGGCAGGCCCAGGGCGAGCTCGCGCAGATGGTGCGCCAGCTCGGCGAGGGTGTAGGCACCCTGCGCCAGGAGACCGGCAATCTCGTGACCGCGCTGAAGCGGCCGACGACGCGCGGATCCTGGGGGGAGATCCAGCTGCGCAACGTCGTCGAGATGGCCGGGATGGTCTCGCACTGCGACTTTGTCGAGCAGAGCACGATCCAGACGCCGAACGGATCGCTGCGACCCGACATGCTCGTGCGGCTCCCGGGCGAAAAGCTGGTCGTCGTCGACTCGAAGGTCCCGCTAGATGCCTACCTCTCGGCGCTCGAGTCCTCGACCGAGTCCGACCGCGAGCTGCACAGCGCGCGACATGCGAGGCAGACTCGCGAGCACATCGCAAAGCTCGCGTCCAAGGGCTATCAGGGCCAGTTCGACTCGACGCCCGAGTTCGTCGTCATGTTTGTGCCCTCCGACGGCATCTACCAGGCCGCGCTGGCGCAGGACCCGGCTCTGATCGAGTACGGCGTCCAGCAGCAGGTCCTGATGGCCACCCCCACGACGCTGATCGGCCTTCTGTGGGCCGTTCACTACGGCTGGCGCCAGGAGCTGATCGCAGAGTCGGCGCGTGAGATCGCCGAGTCGGCGCGCGAGCTGCACAGGCGGCTGGGCCGGTTCGTCGAGCCGCTGTCGAAGGTGGGGCGCCAGCTCGATTCCGCGGTCGGCGCCTACAACGAGGCAGTCGGCTCCTTCGACCATCGCGTCATCCCCCAGGTGCGTCGCATCGAGCGGGCCGGCGCAGCCTCGGATCGGCAGGTTCCCAGCCCGGCGGCCGTGGAGTCGAACGCGCGCACGATCACCGCGCAGCTGGAGTACGAGCTGGGCGAGCCGGACGTGGATCGGCTCGCCGACGCTCCGGAGTTCCCGCCCGCCAAGCGGGTCGCCGCCGGTAGATGATCGTCAGCAGGATGAGCGCCAGCGCGACGGGCACGGTCGCCGGCAGCTCGCTCACGAAGAAGAACAGCAGGTCGAAGCTCAGCGCCAGCAGCGCGGTCAGCGACGCGCCCCGCCGCTGCAGCGAGGAGCCCCCGACGATCGCCAGCAGCGCGCCGAGCAGCGCCGCGACGAACAGGTCGCCGTAGCCCATCACCGCCGAGCCGAGCACGGCGCTCTGCAGCCTCGGGAGCCCCGCCGCAGGGTGAGCGGCGTTGAGCGCGTCGTTCGGCCGGCGCAGCAGGTCCGAGACCACCAGCGCCGTGTCAGCGGCGGCCATCGCGACGATGCCCGCCGCCAGCCACCGCGGCGGCGTCACTGCCGCGAGCGCCACGGCGAGCGTCAC
>JAOPZM010000107.1 GCA_025964115.1 Solirubrobacterales bacterium | reverse complement strand
TTCCCAGCCGATGTACTCCTCGAAGGCTGCGAGCTGCTGGAACTTGTAGCGGTCGTCCCGGGCGCGGTAGACGCCGTAGGAGCTCGCGCCGTAGCGCAGCGCCGCCGCGGCCACCTCGTTCAGAACGGGCTCGAAGGCGTCCGCCCGGAGGCCGGTCGCGTACCAGGGGACGATCACCGTGCCGGCCATGTCAGGCACCGACCTCGGCGTGGATCGCGCCCGGGCCCTCAGCGGTCTTGCCGTCGCCCGCCCGATCGGCTCCGACGAGGATCGCGATCTTGCCGAGGTGCTTGTTTTCGAGCATCAGCTGGTGGGCCTCGGCGACGCCCTCGAAGCCCAGCGTGCGCCACAGCACCGGGCGGATCTGCCCGCTCTCGATGAGCTCGTTCGCCTTCGTGCACTCATACGCGTTGGCGAAGTGCGAGCCGAGGATCTCCTTCTGGCGCATCCACAGATAGGCGACGTTGAAGTCGAGGTCGATGCCGGTGGTGCCCGCGCAGATGACGACTTTGCCGAAGGTCTTGGCGGTGAACACGGACGTGGGGAAGGTCGCTTTGCCGACGTGCTCGAAGACGATGTCGGGCGCGTCCCCGAGGATCTGCTGCACGCGCTTGGCGAATGCACGCGAGACGCCGAAGCGCTCCTTCTCCTCGTCCGGAGTCTCGCCGCCCTTGCGCATCATCCCCGCAAACTCGTTGCGGTCGATGTAGTCGACGGCGCCGAGGCGCTTGACGAGCTCGCCCTTCTCGGCCGAGGACACGACGCCGACACAGTGCGCGCCGGCGACGGAGCAGATCTGGGTGGCGAAGACGCCCAGTCCCCCCGCCGCGCCCCAGATCAGGACGTTGGCTCCCGGCTGCAGCTTGCAGCGGGTGATCAGCATGCGATAGGCGGTGAAGTACACGAGCCCGTAGGAGGCGGCCTCCTCCCACGTCAGCGCGGCGGGCTTCCGCAGCAGCTGCTGGGCCTGCACCTTCGTGAACTGGGCGAAGGAGCCCCACGTCGTCTCATAGCCCCAGATCTTCTGCGAGGGCGCGGCCATCGGATCGAGTCCATGCACCTCCGGATCCTCGTAGGAGGCCTGGTTGCAGTGCACCACCACCTCATCGCCCGGCTTCCAGCGGGTCACGCCGGCGCCGACCTTCCATACGATGCCCGACGCGTCCGACCCGCCGATGTGGTGGCCGTACTCCGGATGGTCGCCGTAGCGCATCACCGACACGGGCTTGCCGAGCGCCGCCCACACGTTGTTGTAGTTGACGCCCGCGGCCATCACCCGCACGATCACCTCGAAGGCGCCCGGCTCAGGTACCTCGATCTCCTCGAGCTGGAAGGCGTCCTTCGGTTCGCCGAAGCGCTCCTCGCGGATCACCCAGGCCGCCATCGTGCTCGGCAGCTCGCCCGGCTCTACGTCTACGGATGAGACTTGTTGGAGATCGATTGCCACGTGCTCTTGGACCTCGTCTTTGGGGATCGAAAGAGACCCATCCTAACCCGTGGCGCGCACCCCCGGCGTGCCGCGTGTGCGGCCCGATCGCCGACCGTCAGAGCGGGGCGACCTCGGCAGGCTGGCCGTGGCTGGAGCTGGGCGCATGCCCCGCGGTCCTCGCAGCCTGCTCGCGGCGGCCCACGAGCGTCCATGCGAGCACCGCCCCGAGCAGGGCGACCGCAGCGCCCACGCGCAGGCCATACTGAAGCGCATAGACGAACGCCTGCTGGCTTGCGTCGACGATGTGGACTGGCACGCCATGTAGGACACCGCCCGAGCCGAGGCTGTCGGCGAGGCGAGCCCTCGTCGCGGAGGGGAGGACGGGCAGCAGCTGGTCGATCTTCGAGCGCCCGAGCGTGCTGACCATCGCGCCGAGCACCGCGACGCCGAACGTGCCGCCGACCATGCGGCTCATCGAGAGGATGCCGGAGGCGACGCCCGCCTTGGCCTGGTCCACCGAGTTCATGGCTGCGGTGCTCATGGGCGACATCACGAACGCCATGCCGATGCCCATCAGGACGAAGCCCGGCAGCAGTGTGCCGTAGGCGCTCGAGACGGTTAGGTTCGACTGCCAGAAGAGCGATCCGGCGACGGCCAGCAGGCCGAAGGTCATCAGCGGCCGCGGCCCGACACGGTCGGCGAGCCGCCCAGCGATTGGCGCGATCAGGACGATCATCAGGGTCGAGGGCAGGAAGCGGATACCCGCTTCCAGTGGCGTGTAGTGGCGGATGTTCTGCATGTAGAGCGCGAGGAAGAAGAACATCGCGAGCATCGAGAAGCTGACGATGAACGCGACGATGTTCGCGCCGAGGAACGTGCGCGAGCGGAAGAAGCTGAAGTCGACCATCGGCTCGCGTCGCCGCCGCTCGACCACGGCGAAGCCCGTCAGGCCCAACACCGCGACGACGTAGAGGACAAGCTCGCGAGTCGAGCCCCAGCCCCAGCCGTTGCCCTCGATCAGCGCGAGCACGAGCGCGCCCAGCCCGATCGTGAGGGCGAGCACGCCGGGCAGGTCGACGCTCCGCGCGACTGTCTCGTCTCGTGACTCGCGGACGGCGAACAATGCGATCACAACGGCGCCCACCGCCACCGGAAGGTTGAGGAAGAAGATCGACTGCCAGCTCACGCTCTGCACGAGGAAGCCGCCGACGACAGGCCCTATCGCGAGCGCCAGGGCCGAGACCCCGGCCCAGGTGCCGATTGCCTTGCCGCGCTCCTCGGGCGGGAACGCGTTGCTGATGATCGACAGCGTCGCCGGCATCATCAGCGCGGCGCCGATGCCCTGCACCGCCCGCCAGCCCACCAGCCAGGTGTCGCTGGGCGAGAAGCCGATCGCGGCGCTCGAGCCGGCGAAGATGATCACGCCCGCAAGGAAGACTTTGCGCCGGCCGAAGAGATCGCCGAGCCGCCCGCCGGCGACGAGCAGCACCGCGAACGACAGCGTGTAGGCGTTGACGGTCCACTCGAGCGAGGACGTGGAGGCGTTCAGGCTCCTCTGAATCGACGGCAGCGCGACGTTGACGACCGTGTTGTCAAGCATGATCATGAACAGGGCGAAGCACATCGCCCCGAGTGCCCACCAGCGGCGGTTGCCCTCGTTCATCTGAAGCGACTGCATCCGCGCGTTCATCGGGCGGCTCCCTTCTCGGCCGGCCGCAAGGCGGCGATGTCGCCACGCTGCTCGAGGATCAGCGCCAGAGCATGCTCGAGCGCGCCGGCCTGCTCTTCCCCTAGCGAGCCGATCAGCTCGTGCAACGCCGACAGGCGTGCCTCGTTGAGCGCCAGCGGCACTCGGCGACCGGCGTCGGTCAGGCGCAGGCGCTTCATGCGCCGGTCAACAGGGTCCTCCTCGCGAAGGAGGAATCCGCGCTCGAACAGGCCGTCGACGGCCCTGCTCATCGTTGGCAGCGAGACGCCCATCGATTCGGCCAGCGCCTTCACCGAGCGCTCCTCACCGTGGGCGTCGAGCGCGCACAGGGTCTTGAGCTGCGTGACGGACAGGTCGAGCTCTGCGATCGCGTTGAACGTCCCTACGTTCGCGGTGCGCATCAGATAGCTGGCGAGCGCGAACATGTCGCGGGTCAGGGCTGCGCGGTCAGCCTTCGTGACAGATGCTTGCATGAACGCAAACATATCAGTTGGGCAATGGTTTCCTATGTGATGGCCATCACACAAGCGCGTTCTCTGTATTCGGCACGCGTTTACCCATCGGTACGGTTGCGTGGTGCTGCTCTTTGTCGATGAGACGTGGCAGACCGTCGGGGGCCAACGTGTCGCCGCGTTGGGAGCCGTCGCAATCCGACAAGCGCATTACAACGACTTCTGCCGTCGTGTCTATGGGATCAGGAGAGACGTACTCGGCGCCACCGAGCTTCACGAAGCAGAGTTGAAGGGCGCCAAGTGCTTCGCAAACCGGGCATTTCGTGCCAGGGCCGAAGGCGACTCGCGGCTGCTCGACGCCGCCGACAAGGTCTTCGATGCCCTGGAAGCCTTCGAC
>JAOPZM010000098.1 GCA_025964115.1 Solirubrobacterales bacterium | reverse complement strand
AACCCCCGCAGCGCCCCGTCGTCTCCCCACGCCCGGCTCGCGCGCGCCGCGTCCGCGCCGACGACGACGACCTCCACGTCCGTGTCCAGCCCCGGCGCGCGGCGCAGCCTGCCGAGCCGCGCCGCCTCCTCGGCGCTGCCCACGAGCGCGATCACGCGGTCGGTCTCTCGCAGGTGCGCCGCGAGCGGCTCGGCATCCAGCTCTGCCGGGAGCACGACCGTCGCGTGTGCGGACACGAGATCGTCGGCGGCGACGATCGCGCCGGCAAAGGAGAACTCGCGGTCCAGCGCCGTGACGGAGTGCGGCGTTGCGGTCCTGGCCGCCGCGAGCAGGCGGGGGAGCACGCCTCTCAGCGAGGGGCCGAGCGCGAGCGCCACCGCCTCGCCGAGCTCGCGCTCCGCGCTGCGCGCTCGCGCATGCGACAGCCGTCCGTGTAGCGAGCGCAGGCCGTTGGTCAGGATCTGCGGGCAGCGCCGCACCAGCTCGCCGACCTCCTCAGATCCCAGCTCCAGCGTGACGGTCGGGATGCTCGCGACCAGCGTCTCCGCCTGCGGCTCACCGAGGATCACGCCAACCTCGCCGACGGTGGCTCCCTTGCGATGGCGCGCCAGGATCTCGCCCCGCTGCTCACCACTGCCGCGACCGAGCGCGTCGACCAGCCCCTCCGTTATCACCCAGCAGCGATCGCTTGGCTCACCCGCCCGGCAGAGCGACTCGCCCGCCTTGAACGCACGCCGCCGAGCCGCCCGCGCGATCAGCTCCAGCTCACCCGCGTCGAGGCCGGCAAAGAGGGGAATGCGAGCGAGGTGGGAGAGGTCGGCCATCAGCGGCTCATCCCGGCCGGCTCGGCCGCCCTGGCTCCTGCCTTGCGAGCCTCGCTGGCCAGCGCTCGCCGGTCGGGCTTGCCCGAGGCCAGCAGTGGGAGCGCATCGAGCACACGAACCGTGTACGGCAGCTTGTATCCGGCGATTCCCTCGCGCGCAAAGCGGACGACCTCGCGCGGCTCGAGCCTCGTGTTGGGAGCCGCGACGACGAACGCTTGCAGCGTCTCACCCATCACGGGGTGCGGCACGCCGACCACGACAGCCTGCTCGATCGCGGGGTGAGTGAGCAGGAAGCTCTCTACCTCGGCGGGGAACACGTTGAAGCCCCCCACATTCACAACCTCCTTGGCGCGCCCAGCGATCACGAGGTTGCCACTCGCGTCGAGCTCGCCCAGATCGCCGGTGCGGAACCACTCGCCGTCGGCGAGCTCGTCGTCTCCCCACGGGCGCCCGTGATATCCGTGGGGCAGATATCGGCTGCGCACCTGGATTTCGCGGGGTGCCTGCGGGTCGCCGCCGCCGCCCTCCAGAACCGCGGGCTCGGCTGCGATGCGCAGCTCATATCCGTCCAGCGGGCGCCCCACGGTCCCGTAGCGGGTCTCGGCTGAATCGTCTGGACGGCAACAGGCGGCAGCGCCGATCTCGGTCATGCCATAGAGATTCAGCAACCGCACGCCACGCTCATCGAGCGTCTGCAGGATCTCTGGGGGACACGAGGAGCCCGCGGTGAAGCCGGCGCGCATCGGGAGCTCGGAGCCTGACCGAAGGACGCGGGCGAAGAGGGCCGGCGAGCCGTGCAGCACCGGCGCATGATGTGCCCGCAGCGCCTGCACGAGTGGATCGAGCGAGCTGGTCGCGTCGAGGAGGACAGCCGTGCCGCCTGCCGCTAGGCCGCACAGCAGGCAACCGAGCCCGAACGCATGGGACGCGGGAACGACCATCCCGTACGGGGCACCGGCATCTTCGCCCAGCGCCTCGGCGAGGTTCCTGGCCATCGCGTCGGCCATCGCGTGTGGGAGCAGCGCACCCCTCGGCTCACCCGTCGTGCCCGACGTATAGAGGATCGCGGCAAGGTCCTGGGGCGACGGCGATGCCTGCTGGCGGACGCCGTACCGCGACTCGTGCAGCACTCCGCCAAGCTCGTCGAGGACCACTCGCACGCAGAGCGTCCGGGTTTGCCACGCCAGCGAGTCGATCTCCGCCGCCACGTCGAACCCGCCATGCGCGGCTACACAGACGGCCGCCACCGGCTCCACATCGGCGAATACCCGTCGCAGCTCGAAGCCCCGCAGCCGCGCGCTGAGCGGCACGGGCACCGCGCCTGAGCGCCATGCGGCGAACAGCCCGACGGCGAGCGCCGGCACGTTGGGGGCGACCACCATGACCCGCTCGCCAGCAGCAAGCCCGAGCGCCGCTGCGAGCCGATCGGCAGCGGGGCCGAGCTCGCCGAAGGAGACCGTTCCCTCGCCGTAGGCGAGCGCGGCACGCTCTGGATGTTCCCGTGCCGGGCGCTCCAGCAGGGCGGCGATGTCGGGGGAGCGCGGCACGGGTCCCGACTGCTCCTTCGATCCGCCTACTCGACCCGGCGCAGCACGAGTGCCGCGTTGAAGCCGCCGAACCCCCGTGCGACGACGAGCACATTGGACAGCTGCGCTTCGCGTGCCGCCGTCACGAAGTCGAGGTCGAAGCCGCTGGCCGGATTGTCGAGGTTGACCGTCGGTGGGATCACGCCATCGCGCATCGCGAACGCCGCCGCGGCGACGTCGAGCGAGGCGCCGCCAGCATACTGCCGGCCCACCATCGTCTTCGGCGCGGTGACAGGCACGTCGCTCGCGCGTTTGCCGAGGGCGCTCTTGAGCGCGGCGACCTCGATGGCGTCGAACTCCGGAACTCCGAAGGCGTCGGCGAACACGGCGTCTATGTCCTCGGCGGCGACGCCGGCATCTGCGACGGCGAGCGAGATCGCGCGGGCAAGCTGGCGTCCGTCGGGAGCGGGCTTTCCCCAGTGGTAGGCGTCGTTGGTCGCCCCATAGCCGGCGATGTCGGCGTACACCTGAGGCGCCTTGCGCTGCGCAGCGGCATCGGCGTTCTCGACCAGCAGGATCGCGCCGCCCTCGCCCGGAACGTATCCGTTCGCGCCCGCGTCAAACGGCCGGTACGCCTCGGCGGGCTCCACGGCCGTGCTGAGGTAGCCGTTTCCGAGCTGGCATGTCAGCGCATAGGGGCCGATCGGCGCCTCCACGCCCCCGCTGACGACGGCGTCGACGCCGCGCCTGATCGTTCGCCGGGCGTGTTGCAGCGCCTCGAGCCCACCGGCGCCCTCGGCGATCACGACCCCGCATGGCCCCTTGAGCCCGTGCTTGATCGAGATCTGGCCGGTGGTGGCGGCATAGAACCAGGCGATCGACTGGTAGGCACCGACGAACTTCGGTCCCTTGCCCCACAGCGCCTGGATCTCTTTCTGGCCGAATTCGTTGCCCCCGGAGGAGCTCGCGGTGATCGCGCTCGTCGACCACTCGTCGAAGTCGGCGGGATCGTACTTGGCGTCCTCGAAGGCCATCTGCGTCGCCGCAAGCGCCATGTGCGTCCAGCGGTCCGTCTGCACCTGCAGTCGCCGCTCGATCCAGTCGTCGGCGCTGAAGTCGTCGACCTCGCCCGCCAGCTGCGATGCGTACCGCGACGGATCGAAGAGCTTGATCTTCGCGATGCCGCTCTTGCCGGCCTTCGTCGCCTCCCACCAAGACTCCGTGCCCACCCCGTTGGGCGCCACCGCGCCCACTCCGGTGATCACCGAGCGCCGGGCACGGTCCGGTGTCGTCGTGTAGCTCACGCCGACGCCTCCCGCAGCTCCTCCGGCAGCGAGACGATCATCGCCGATTGGAATCCGCCGAACCCGCTGCCGGTCGAGAGCGCCGTGCGCACGGGCTTGCGGACGGCCTCGTTCGGCGTGTAGTCGAGGTCGCACTCGGGGTCGCGCGTCTCCCAGTTCGCGGTCGGGGGCACGACACCACGATCGATCGCCAGCGCGCAGGCGGCCATCTCGATCGCTCCGATGGCGCCGAGCGAGTGCCCGATCATCGACTTAATCGAGCTGATCGGGATCTTGTAGGCCTGCTCGCCCAGCGTGTTCTTGTAGGCGTTGGTCTCATGCCGGTCGTTCTGCTTGGTCCCGGATCCGTGGGCGTTGATGTAGTCGATGTCCTCGGGCTTGACCTGCGCCTGGCGCATGGCATCGAGGATCGCCTCGCTCATCTCGAGGGCGTCGGGGCGCAGTCCCGTCATGTGGTAGGCGTTGCCGCGCGTTCCGTAGCCAACGACCTCGCAGTAGATGTGAGCTCCGCGCGCGCGCGCCGCCTGGAACTCCTCGAGGACCAGGATCGCGCAGCCCTCGCCCATCACGAAACCATCGCGATCCAGATCGAACGGCCGCGATGCGTGGGCGGGGTCGTCGTTGCGTTGCGAGGTCGCCTTGATCGGGTCGAAGCACGCCATCGAGATCGGCGAGATCGGCGACTCGGAGGCGCCCGAGATGACGATGTCAGCCTCGCCTTCCTGGATCATCTGGTGCCCGTAGCCGATCGCGTCGATGCCCGACGTGCAGCCCGTCGAGACCACGACCGCTGGTCCGTGGGCGGCGAACTTGAGCGCAAGCTCGCTGGCGAGGGAGCTCGGAATCAGCCCCTGGTAGAGGAAGGGCGGTGTGTACTCGGGATCGACAAGCCAGTCCCGGCCATGGTTGGAGACCGCCACGTAGCCGTCCTCCAGCACCATCGTGCCGCCCACCGCGGTCCCCAGGCAGACGCCCATGCGGTCGTGGTCGATGGCATCGAGGTCGAGAGCGGAGTCGGTCGTCGCCTCGATCGCGGCCGCGGTGGCGAACTGCACGTAGCGGTCCTGACGACGCTTCTCGTGCTCGTCGAGCCCGGCCGCGAGAGCGTCGAAGTCCGCCTCGGCGGCGATCTGCGAGCGGAACCCGCTGGCGTCGAAGAAGGTGATGCGCCGGGTCGCCGTGCGCCCCGAGGTGACCTCGTCCCAGAAGCTCTCGCGGGTGACCCCACCCGGCGCGACGATGCCGATTCCCGTGACCGCGGTCCTTCTCGCGCCCGTTCCCGCCTGTCCCTCAGGTGCACTGCTCGATTCCGTCACGTCCACCGCCCCCCCTTCTTCGCAGCTACGATCGAGCTCCCCCCGCGCAGGGAACGACCCCTCCGCGCGACCTACTCTGTATCAACGTGACCCATGTCCGGACGGGGGGCCAGCGGTCCAAGATGGAACACCAGGAACGCACCCGCATCACCGTCGTTAACCAATCGATGCCTGACATTCGGCGGAATCAGCAGACCCTGGCGCTCTCGCAGCGGATGTGAGCGGTCGCTGAGCTGGGCGTCGAGCTGACCGGTGACGAGGTAGATGAACTCCTCCGAGTACGGGTGATAGTGCTCGCTGATCTTCTCACCGGGCGCGAGCGTCGCCACCCCCATGAAGCCCGAGGTCGAGCCGGCGGTCTTGGGGCTGAGCAAGGTACGCACGTCGCCGCCACGCCTCGTGTCCGCGGGGATGTCGTCGAGCGAGCGGATCTGGGGCTCGGCTGTAGGCGCTTGGGCTGAGTCTGAAGTCATCGTGGCCCCTTCGGTTGTCGTGCCGAGGCGGCGAGCGTAACACGAGGGCTCTCGATGCGTCAAACCAGCGGACCACCGCTGCCCGCGAGCAGAGCGGTCAGAAATAGCGCGAGGAAGTGGAACGACTGGTCGAGCATCGCTTCGAGCATCGGATTCGCCCTGATGTCGGTCTTCTTCACGCGGCGCGCATAACGCGCGAGCAGCCGCCCATCGTCCTGGATCAGGTGGGGGACGGCGATCAGCAGCGCCAGGCCGAAGACCCAGCCATGCACGCTGCTCGAGAGCCAGATCAACCCCGGCGCGAAGGCGAGGGTGTAGGTGGCGACGTGAGATGCGAGAGCGCGCCGCATCGTCGGGGAGCCGGTGAGACCGCCGTGCTTGTTGCGCGCCTGCCACTCCGTTTGCAGCATGTAGTCGCCGACCAGATGCGACACAACGAAAACCGCGAAGACCTCGACCCAGGGCATCCGGGTGGGAACCTACCTCACGCGGCGCGCGAGGCTCCGCGCTTGCCATGGTGGACGCCGACCGATCTCGCGCTCACGCGCTTCGGCGAACTCCTCGTCGGTGAACCTCAGCATCCCGCAGTCGGTGCGGTGAAGCAGGACGATCTCCTCGGTCCCGAGATGTTATTGGGAGATGCAAAGCGAGCGTTGCGCTGCAAGAGCTGCGTTATTGCGTTCATCAACCCCTCCCATTCGTTATTGCGCCGCCGCCCCACGCCCGCAACGATCGCGTATCACTCCGAAGCGTCGCGCTTGACATTCCCCTGACGACCCGACAAAGATACGCGCTCGGCGTGGCCCAAAACCTCTACATCACGGCGATGGAGCCGGGCAGCGGTAAGTCGGTGGTCGCGCTCGGGATGATGGAGACGCTCGCCGGCAAGGCGCGACATGCCGGCTTCTTCCGCCCGATCGTCGCCACCGGAGACGGGCGGGATGCACAGATCGAGTTGATCCGGCGGCGATACGGGCTGGAGAGCTCCTACGAGGACATGTACGCCCTGTCTGTCGATGAGGCGCAGACGTTGATCGCCAGCGGTCAGCATGCCGAGCTCGAGCAGCGGGTGTTCGAAGCCTACAAGAGGCTCGAGGCTCGTTTCGAGGTCATCGTGTGCGAGGGAACGGACCTCGTCGGCGTACTCCCCGCGCTCGACTTCGACCTCAACGCGGGCCTGGCGAACCAGCTGGGCTGCCCTGTCCTCGTCGTGCTCAAGGGAACCTCGGTGTCGGCGATCGCCTCCGCGGTGCGAGTCGCCCGCGCCTCGGTCGCCCGCAAGGGCAGTTCTCTCTTCGGAGTGATCGTGAACCGCGTCCCGCACGACCTGCTCGGGGAGATGCGCGCTCATTCGGTCACCTACGATCGCAACGAGCCCCTGTACGTGCTGGCCGAGAGCCCGGCGCTCGACCGTGCCACAGTCGCGCAGGTTGCGAAGAAGCTCGACGCAGCTGTGCTGGTTGGCGGCGACGACAGGCTGCAGCGGGAGGTCAGCGAGGTTCGGGTGGCCGCTATGCGCGTCGAGCATTTCCTTGACGATCTTGTTGATGGAACGCTGGTGATCGTGCCCGGCGATCGCGCCGACATCGTTATTGCCTGCCTCGCCGCGAGCCAGTTTCCGAGCCTTCCGGCGATCGCGTGCATCATCCTCACCGGTGGCTACGAGCCGGCTGCGTCGATCAGCGCACTGCTGAGCGATGCGCCCTTCGCCGTCCTCCGGGTGGCGGCGCGTACCTACCCGACGGCGACCATGGTGCACTCGGTCAAACCGACCATCACGATCGAGGACGAGCGGAAGATCGCCACGGCCGTCGGCGTATTCCAAGCCGGAGTCGATCCCCGCGAGCTGGCGGAGCGAGTCGCGCTGCCGCGACCCGCGACCCAGACGCCGGCGATGTTCCAGTACGAGTTGCTCGAGCGCGCAAAGACTCGGCGCCGGCGCATCGTCCTCACCGAGGGGGAAGACGAGCGAGTTCTCCGCGCAGCGGACATCCTGTTGCGTCGTGGCGTCGTCGATCTCACGATCCTCGGTTCGCCTCAGCAGATAGCAGCCCGCGCCGCCGCTGACGGGCTGGCCCTTCACGACGCTCAACTGATCGATCCCCTGACCTCGCCGCTACGAAATGACTACGCCGCGCTCTACGAGGAGCTGCGCAAGCACAAGGGCATGACCCCTGAGCTCGCGTTGGACACGGTCGGGGAGGGCAGCTACTTCGGAACGCTGATGGTGCAGACCGGGGCGGTCGACGGAATGGTGTCGGGAGCCGCGCACACCACTGCCGACACGATCCGCCCGGCGTTCGAGATCGTACGTGCGAGCCCTGGGGTCTCGGTCGTGTCGAGCGTGTTCTTCATGTGCATGGCCGATCGGGTGCTCATCTACGGTGACTGCGCCGTCAATCCTCGACCCGACGCCGAGCAGCTCGCGGACATCGCCATCAGCTCGGCCGACACGGCGGCTCGCTTCGGGATCGAGCCACGCGTCGCGATGCTCTCCTACTCGACGGGCGAATCCGGCAGCGGCGAGCAGGTGGAGGCCGTCAGGCGGGCCACCGCGATAGCTCGTGAGCGCCGACCGGATCTCCTGGTCGAAGGTCCCATTCAGTACGACGCGGCGGTCGATCCGCAGGTCGCGCGGCTAAAGGCCCCCGACAGCGAGGTAGCCGGGCGGGCGACGGTTTTCATCTTCCCCGATCTCGATACCGGCAACGTCTCGTACAAGGCCGTCCAGCGCTCCGCGGGCGCGATCGCGGTCGGCCCGATCCTTCAGGGACTGCGCAAGCCGATCAACGACCTCAGCCGCGGCTGCACCGTCACCGACATCGTCAACACCGTGGCGATCACTGCAATCCAGGCGCAGGAGACATCCGCCGGCTGAGGCTTGATCGATTGCCTCAGGAGTCGCCGGCGAGGCGGTCGAGCTCGGGCTCGCGGGTGAGGGCGCGTAGCTCCAGCTGCTCCTCAGCGCGGATGATGTGCATCACAGCGTTGATCAGCGCGAGGTGCGTAAACGCCTGCGGGAAGTTTCCGAGGTGGCGGCCCGTGGCGGCGTCCAGCTGCTCCGCGTAGAGCGCGAGCGGGCTCGCGTGCGAAAGCAGCTTCTCGCACAGCCCGCGTGCCCGCGTCAGCTCACCGATCTCCGCGAGCGCGGACACGAGCCAGAACGAGCAAATCGTGAACGTGCCCTCGTCACTGGCAAAGCCATCGTCCGTCTCTTCGACACGGTAACGCAGGACGAGGCCGTTCTCCGTCAGCTCGTCGGCGATCGCCAGAACGGTGGCACGGATTCGCGGATCGTGCGACGGCAGGAAGCGCACCAACGGCATCAGCAGCAGCGAGGCATCCAGCGCATCGCTGTCGTAGTGCTGCACGAAAACGTTGCGTTCGTCGACCCCGTGGGCGCATATGTCGGCGTGGATCTCTTCCGCAGCGGCTTCCCAGCGGGCGGCCATCGAGGCGTCGTTGCGAATCCAGGCAAGGCGCGCTCCGCGGTCGGCTGCCACCCAGCACATCAGCTTGGAGAAGGTGAAGTGCCTTGGCTCGCCGCGCACCTCCCAGATGCCGCGGTCAGGCTCACGCCAATGTGCCAGCGCAGCCTCGACCTGGCGCTTGATGATCGGCCACAGCCGGTCAGGCAGTTGGTCACGCGACCTCGTGTGCAGGTAGATCGAATCGAGCACCGCGCCCCACACGTCGTGCTGGACCTGGTCGTAGGCGCCGTTGCCGATACGCACCGGGCGCGCGTGGTCGTAGCCGGACAGGTGCGCCAGCTCCTGCTCCTCGAGGCGGCTCTCGCCGCCAATCCCGTACATCACCTGTAGCTGCCCCTCCTCCGCCTCCGCCACGTCGGCGACGAAGTAGAAGAAGTCGTTCGCCTCCTCGTCGAAGCCGAGCGTATACAGCGCCCACAGCATGAAGGTCGAGTCGCGGATCCAGCTGTAGCGGTAGTCCCAGTTGCGGTCTCCACCAGGTGTCTCGGGCAACGAGGTCGTGGGCGCCGCAACCATGGCTCCCGACGGCCCGTAGGTGAGTCCCTTGAGCGTCAGCGCGCTGCGCTGAAGGTACGACCGCCATGGGTGGTCCGGGAACGTGCCGTGCTTGAGCCACTCCTGCCAGAAGCGGCAGGTGGCAGCCAGCCGTGCGCGTGCCTCTTCGCAGGTCGTAGGCATCGGTTGCTGCGACCAGCCGAGAGCGACGAATGCGGTGTCGCCCTCGTGCAGCATCGACCGCGCCCGAGCGCGCGGTCCCTCGAAGCCCAGCCGCAGGTCGGTCACGAGCCGCAGCTCGATGTCCATGCCCTCCGAGTGCGCGACCGCCTCGTTGTACCCCGGGCCGGTGTAGGCCCAGTCGGCGGCCAGCCCCCCGTAGTCGAAGGCCGGCTCACAGTCGAGCTTGATCTCCGCGGAGCCCTGGACACACTCGATCATGCGCAGCATCACGTGATCGGCGTCGTGGTCGGTCGGCGAGCGGCGGTAGCTGCCCGACCGCTCGTCCTGATGATGCCAGGGGCCGATGCTCAGAGCGTCGCGCACGATCACCCAGCCCATGCGCGTCTCCCAGCTCGTCTCCAAGACCATCGTCCCCGGGATGTAGCGCCTCGCTGCCGGAACTCGGACATCGGCCGGACCCACGCGGAAGCCTCCCGCGTCGCGGTCCAGGATCGAGCCGAACACGCTCGGCGAGTCCATGCGTGGCAGGCACAGCCATTCGACGTTGCCGCTCGGCGCGATCAGCGCGGTCGTCGCGCAATCGGACAGAAACGCGTAATCGCCAATCGGCGGAAACGGGCTCGGCCGGATTCCTTGCTCGGTGCGCCCGTCGGGCGCATCCTCAGAGGCCCCGTTCATGGGCGAGCGATTCTGCTCGGATGCAGGGTCTCTGTCAAGGTATGATCGCGTAATCGCGGTGACGTACTGACTCGACGTGGAACCTCAGATACAGCGAACCTCGATCGACGTCATCGCCTCGGCGCTCGAGCCGGTGATACCGGATCTCGGTCGCCTCAGCTCGCCAGATGGGGCCGTCACGCTCATGCTGAGCGACATCGCGAACGCGGGGATCGCCGCGGAAGAACTGGGTCCTGAGCGCTGGCAGAAACTGGTGGGCGACCACCACACGCTCGTGGAGCGGATAGTCGCGCATCATGACGGGCAGGTTGTGAGGTTTCAGGACGACGGGTTCCTCGCCTCCTTTGGCAGCGCGCACGCCGCCCTTCAGGCAGCCGTGGAACTGCAACGAACCTTTACGAGCCCGGACGGCGCCGGAGAGAACGATGCGGTGGCACTACGCATTGGCCTGCACTCGGGATTCGTGATCTCCAACCCCGAGCAGCTGCTGGGTCGCAACGTCGTGCTCGCAAGCCGCATCGCCGACCGCGCGAAGGGCGGCGAGATCCTCGTCTCCTCGACGCTCATGGAGTACACGCAGCAAGATCCGAGCTTTCACTTCGAGCTCTACGGCGAGTATCACTTCAAGGGAGTTCTCGGCGAGCACCCCGTGTACGCGGTCCTCTGGCGCTAGCGAGCCGCGCATCGGACCCGTCAGTCCGGCCCGACGTGGTTTGATGATTCAGTACGGCCCGACGCGATTGGATGATCGCCCGGCTGCCGCTGCCAGCATGCGGGCGTACTCACCGGCGCTCGCGGGCCGCTCGTCGGGATCCTTCTGCAGCGCGACGCTGAGGGCGCGCGCAAATTGGGGCGGCAGGTCGCTACGCAGGCGACACGGGTCCGGCGGCTCATCCTGCAGATGGGCCCAGAGGATCCGCATACCCTGCGCCTCGGCAAACGGTGGCCGGCCGCACATGCACTCGTGCATGACGCAGCCCAGGGCGTAGATGTCGGTAGCCGCGCTGAGCTCGGCGCCGCGGATCTGCTCAGGGGCCATGTAATCCATGGATCCGAGCGCCTGGCCGGGGCGCGTAAGCAGGCTTCCCTGGGTGTCCTTGGCGAGGCCGAAGTCGGTGATGTAGGCCTCGCCGTGCTCGTCGAGCAGGATATTGGCGGGCTTGACGTCGCGGTGAACCATTCCGGCGGCCCACAACGCCTCGAGCCCGGCGGCCACATCCGTGCAGATGCCCACCGCAGTTGCCATGTCCAGCGGACCGTCCCGCTCGAGCTTCTGATCGAGGGCTAGCCCATCGATGTACCGCTGGACCATATAGGGAACACCTTCGTGATCCCCTGTGGCAACGACGGGTACCACGTTGGGATGCTTGACGGTCTGTGCGATCCGCGCCTCGCGGTGGAAGCGACGCCTGAACGTCTCGTCGCGCGCAAGGTCGCTCTTAACTAGCTTGAGTGCGACTCGAGTGCCGTCGGAAGCTGTCGCCTTGTAGACCTTTCCCATGCCCCCTTGGCCCAGCAGGCAGTCGATCGTGTAATCGCCAATGCGAGTGCGGTTGAGAGGATCGTCGGAGAGCTCGTTCATCGCGCTTTGCCAAGGCCCATCCGGCGGAGGCGACATGCCCGGACGCCTTGCGGGTCGGGGGTCCATGATCCATGTATCATCAGCGCCGGTGTGGGGAGGATAGGTTATCCATGAGGCGCACGAAGCTCCGCTCGTTGATTATGTCAGGCGCAGTGGTTGCGATCGCGGCTCTGGGCGCCGTGGGGGCGGCGCTCGCGGCAGCTACCTCGCCTCCCCCGATCAACGACAACTACCTTTCGTCGCTGAATCTCAACCAGCCCGGTCGCCCGCTCAACCGTGTCGACACTCTTAGCGACGTGCGCGACACAAGCGCGGCGACCGTCCAGGGGGACATCTTCAGTCCGCCGCAGAGCGGCGGCCCTGCCGAGGTCACGGGCTGCAGCGGGGTCACCGAGGGAAAGACGATCTGGTACGACTTCCACCCTGACGCCAACGGCCTGGTTCGAATCCGCAGCTCGGCCGAATTCAGCACAGTCATTGCGGTGATGCCGTATGACCCAAAAACGCTGATCCCGGACATCGCACAACGCAAGTGTGCCGTTAACCAGGTCTCCAAAGCCCAGGAACTGTTTGACGAAGTCAGAGCCGGCGGCTCCTACACGATTCAGATCGGTGGTGCGAACGATCTCGGCGGGACAGTCCAGTTTCTGTTCGACTATCTCGTCAAGCTGAAGCGGCTTCAGTCGGAAGCGACGCTGACGGCCCAACCAGTCGCGGGCGGCGTGCGTATCGTGAACCTGTCGGTGACCGCGCCCAGGAAAGCTCACGTCCTGGTCCGGTGCACGCGTGGGTGCCGCACTCAGGCAAGAACGGCGCGGAATCTCAGCTTCTCCAGCCTTCGCGGAACGCTCCTCACGAATGGTTCGGCCCTCAAGATCTACGTCACCGCCAGGAACGCGATCGGCGCATACATCGAATACAAGATCGTGCATGGCAGCTTTGTCAAGATCCAGCGCTGTCTGGCTCCCGGCAGCATGAAGCCCGCCCAGTGCGAATGACGCTCACATCTCGTGGGCGTCTGGCGACGGTGATCGTAGCCGTGGTGCTGGCGTTTGCCGCGGCTTTCGTCGTCGGGCGGGCGAGTGCCGGCAGTCGCGGTCAGCAGCCCACGCCCGCGCGCGTCGTGCCGTCAAAGGAGCGCGTGAAGATTCGTGGCCTCACGCTACCGTCCACTCTCCCCGCGCTCCGCCAGAAGCCGCGCGAAGGCAATCCGAGCTCTCCGGCGAGGGAAAAGAGCAACCCGTCGTCGGCCCCCACGGAAAGCAGGTCGCCGAGCGTCACACCGCACAGCAGCCCGTCGCCGAGCGGCGGTGGAGGCGGCAAGGTCGTTGTCGGCTAGCTGCGGCCTGATGCACGGCTAGACGCTTCGCGACTCATCGCTCGCGACCGGCTCGTCCGAGCCCTCTTGCAGGTCCTCGGGCAGCGACCAGATCGTCGTGTTCGCGCGGCGACCGCGTAGTCCTACCTCTTCGACGAAGACGAGGTCATCCGGCGGGTCCTTGAGCGCCTCCTTGGTCGCCCCCGAGAGCATCAGCTGATGAGGCGTCCCCTTGGTCAGCTGCTCTATCCGAGCGGCCACGTTCGTGGCGTCGCCCACCGCCGTGTACTCGACGCGCCGCTCCGAGCCCACATTGCCCGACATCAGACGACCTGAGTTCAATCCGATGCCCATCCGAAAACCGGATCCCATGCCACGCTCCTGCAGCCATGCATTGAAGCGCGGCAGGCGCAGCGTGAGCATCTCGCGGGCGCACGCAAGCGCCCTATCCGCGTGATCGTCCTGGACGATCGGAGCGCCGAAGACCGCCATGATGCCGTCTCCCATGTAGGCGACGAGGGTGCCGCCATGGTCGAGAATCGCATCGCTCATCTCACTCAGATAGCGATTGAGGACTTCGATAACGCCATCGGGGGTGAGCGACTCCGCGAACGTCGTGAAGCCGCGCAGGTCTGTGAACATCACCGTTCCCTCCCGCTGAACCCCACCGAGGCGCAGGCCATCGTCGGCGGTGGCGAGGACCTCGTCGACGACGTTCTCTGGCACGAATCGGGAGAACAGGTCACGCACACGCTCGCGCTCGAAGGCGATAGTTATGAGTTGGACCGACAGGGTTCCGACGCTGCTCGTCACGAGCGCTCCCGCCGTATACACGAACGGGATGATCGCTCCGGAGTCGAACGCCAGCTGCGCGCCGATGGTCAGAACCGCTGCGCCGGCCAGCGCCACCCCGATCGTGACCGGCGGACCCGCCCGGATCCCTACGATCGGGGTCAGGCACCCGGCCAGCACGATCAGCGCGATGCCCAGCCACGTGCTGAGCGAGCGCAGCGGCAGGCCTCGCAGGACCGTCTCGATCGCGCTCGCCTGGATTTCCGCCCCCGGCATCTGAGCCGAGGTGGAGGTCGGAGAGATGTCGTGCAGGGAGGGCGCCGACGCTCCCACCACCACCACCTTGTCGTGAAAGAGGCCACGCGCGAACGTGCCCTTGAAGACCTCGGAGAAGGGGACCGCCTTGAACGTGCCCTCCGGTCCGTAGTAGTCGATCCACGCCGTTGCGCCGCCAAACGCGTGCGGGCGCACCGGCCGACCGGATGCCACTTCTGCACCCACGACGGCGAGGGTCTTGAGATGACCGACTTCATAGCTCACGCGCCGCAGCACGCCACCCGGGTCGGTCGGAAGGAGCGCGTTGGCCGGTTGCGATCCGACTTCGTGCAGCAGCGGTCGTCCTTCCGTTCCGAGAAACCTGGTGTTGCCGTGTTCGTCTGTCTCGGTCGTCGACATGACTGCACGGCGATCGGCGTTGTTCAGTGCCGCGAGCAATCCCTCCTCGTCCCGCTGAGCCTGATTGCACTGTCCCGGGCTCGGCTGCACTCCGGACGCGGATGCCGGACAAGCGCTCGCCTCGGTGAACTGGACGTCGTAGGCGATCACCTTCGGGTGTTCGCGGGCAAGGGCTTCGATCACCTTGCCATGGACAGCACGCGGAAACGGCCACTGATAGTTGAGTTCACCGAACGTCGTCGCGTCGATCTCGACGAGCACGACGTCCGGTGGACGGTGACGGGGCCCGCGGACCTGGAAACGGGTGTTGACCGTGCTCAGCTCGAGCGAGCGCAGCAGGTCCGTCTCGTACGCCACGATCCCGAGGGCCGTAAAGCTCGCTCCCACGAGCACGAGCAGCATGCGACGCATTCGCCGGGCGCGGAGAGGACCCCGTTTCCACCGGATCCTACGTCCCACGCGACCGCCCGAGCCGAGGAGCACCAGAGGTTCCGGCCGCGAGCCGGTGAACGAGGGCCATGTCGCTACTCGCCCGCAAGCTTCGGGCTCCTGACGAGGCTAGCGCGCTTTGGCGAGGTAGTGCTGCCCTGCGTGCAGGGTGACCGTCCTGCGGCGCAGGAAGTCGCGGACGGAGACCACACCCCGGGTGACCTGTGTGAGGGTTCCGTCGCAGCGGTTGACCACGTTCCAGATCGTGCCACGCACGGTCGC
>JAOPZM010000187.1 GCA_025964115.1 Solirubrobacterales bacterium | reverse complement strand
GACCACGCCTCGGTCGCGGCGCTGGCGCATGAACACGCGGTCCTGGCCCGACAGCACGAAACGCTCACCAAGCAGGCGACGCTCGAAGGCGAGGCACGCCAGCTGGGGATGATGAAGAAGGGCGAGCAGCCCTACGTTGTGAGTGGACTGCCGGCCAACTAGCTCGCGGCGGTCGACCGGCCTCCGGGCCGCTGCTAGCCTCGGCGGCGGTGCCCTTCGAGAACGCGATCTATCAGTGGCAGCAGGGTGAGCGTCGTCTGAAGGACGCCCCCTCCGAGCGCAGCGCCGTGCTGGAGGGCGTCGTCGACGGCCTGGTGAGCGAGCTGCGGCGCCGACTGGGCGGGCGCTTCTCCTCCCAGGAGCTCGCCGACCTCTACGGGAAGGGCACGGGCTGGTGCCAGCAGCTCGCGATGAAGATGGCCCCCGGGGAGCCCTGGGCGTGGGAGGCGGGCCTGGTCGTCGACGCTGCGTTCGCCAGGTACCTCCGTGAGGCCTCCGACTATGCCGGGGGCAGGCGGGCGCTCTCCGAGGCCTAGGCGAGCCGGCAGCGAGCGGTCTGCGCCCGTGCCGGACGGCAGCTCGTCGCTTAGTCGTCCTCGCCGATGCGGCGGATGACGATCCGGTCCTCTTCGACGGCCACCTCAACCGGGCGGTGGCCGGCCCAGTGCTCGGCGTAGATGGGATTGTCCTGGATGGCAGGATCGAGCCACAGGCCGTAACCCTCCTCGCCGTGGTCGAAGGTGCCCTCGAGGGGCTCCCCGCCGCGTCCAGCGCCGCGTCGCCCGCGTCCGCCACGGCGACTGCGCCGCCGGGTGCGCGAGGCCGCCGGCTCCTCGTCGGGCTCCTCCCCGTCTTCCCCGTTCTCCTCGGCTTCGGCCCGAGCCCGCTCGGCGGCGATTTCCGCGGCTTCGAGCTCGGCGGCGATGAGCGCGTCGTCCTCGGCCCGCAGGTCGATCTCCTCGGGGTAATCAGGGGAGCTCGAGCCCTCCGCGGGCGCATCGTCGCCGACCAGCTCGTTCATCCGCTTGAACTGCTCGATGTCGCGGACGGACACCTCCAGCTGATGGGCGATCCACGCGTCCGTGCGGCCCTGTCGTACCCAGGAGCGGATCTGATTAAGGTGCGGGCGCAGGGATTTGCGAGGCATGGACGGTCCGGGAGACTAGCGTAAAGCGCCCGCCGAGCGCCGAAGTCGCCAGTGGGAAGCGACGCTCATCACTTGACGTCTTGCCGGTAGTTGCGTAATTGGAAGGACCAGGACCGCGTTCCCCCGGTGGTGGGACTATGCTTGCTGAACTGGCGTTCGGGGAGCTGCGCTGGTCGCCTTGTCGGCAAAGAGGAAGGTGCACCGAAATGCTGGTTCTGACTCGCAAGTCCAACCAGAGCATCATGATTGGGGACGATATTGAGGTATCCGTCCTGTCGGTCATGGGCGAGAAGGTGCGCATCGGCATTCAGGCTCCCCAGCGGATACCCGTCTTTCGCAAGGAGATCTATCTCGAGATCCACCGCGAAGAGGGCACGGTCGAGGCGGACGCCGACGGCCATGCACCCGAGGTGCGCGAGTCGCTGGAAAAGCTCGGCGACGCCTAGACCGCCGACCGCGTGCCCGGCGGTCCGGCGCGCTAGCCCAGCAGCAGGTACAGCGTGCGAAACATGGCCACGATCACGATCGCCGCGGTCATGATCAACGTCAGGACAAGTAGCACGAAGCGAACAGAGCCCCGCTTGTGCCGCCGCTCGACCTCGCGCTTGAGCGTCCTCTGCTCGGCGGTCCGCCGCAGCGAGTCGCGCCGGCGGCGATCGAGCGAAGCCTCCCTGGCGAAGGCGCGCTCCCAGTCGGCAAGGCTCTGTCGCATCTTCATGGCCTTCACGCCCGCTCGGGTCGGCTAGGAGGCGACGGGCGCCTTCGCCCGCTCGTAGACCGAGACGAAGTGCAGGAACTGCTCAGCGATCTTGCGCGCTCCGGCGGCGCGCTCGATCTTGCCGTCGACATAGGTCTTCAGCGGGTCCCACCAGATCGAGCGGCCGATCGCGAAGCCCACGAAGCCGTCCACCGGGGCCGCCTGCGTCAGCCAGTGGTCGACCTTGGCGTCGTCGGCGCCACGGCCGAGCACGACGCAGACCACGTTCTCGCGGCCGCCCGAGCGGGCCTGGGCGACGAGCATCTCGCAGTCCGAACGCCTGTCGACTCCCTCGATCTTCCAGACGTCGACCTCGATGCCGGCGTCCTGGATCTCGGCCATCGCGCGGCGCATGAGCTCGGGACGAAGCTCGGAGTCGTAGCGCTCGACGTCGCCACCGACAGACTCGAGCTGGGAGTCCTCGGCCGGCACCAGCAGCTCGAACAGGAACTTCGGGTCATGCGCCAGGAGCCAGTCGCTGAGCCGCCTGAGCTTGCGGAGCTGGTCCTCGTTCTCGCCCCTGTCGCCGTCGGGGTTGTAGCGCACGAGCACCTTCGAGAAGTCCGGGTCGAAGCGTTCGATGTGCTCGGCGAAGTCATCGCCGTACTGGAAGTCGAACATCTTCTGACCCGAGCGCTCCACGGGCATCGCGAGCTTCAGCCCTCTTTCACGAGCCTCGGAGGGCACCGTCGAGCCGAACTGCTCATCGACCAGCACTCCCGTGACCGACGGGTCTGCGCCCGCACCGACTGCCTGCAGCAGACCCTCGAAGATCAGGTGCTTCGCGTCCGCGATGATCGCCGTCTGCTCGGGATCGGGCTCACCCTCGATGCCGAAGAACTTCTTCTGGAACGACCCGCGGTGGTCGAAGGCGAGGATGTAGAGCTTGTGGTCGTAACCGAGAGTCATGGCCGTGAGTATTTCAGAGGCGTGCGGGCCGCGGTCGGTAGGTCCTTAGAATGGGTCGACATGTCCTCCGGCGCCGATCTGTTCGTGGTCTGCAAGCAATGCGGATCCGAGGTTAGCCCGTACATCACCGAGTGCCCGTACTGTGGCCACCGGCTCCGCCGCCGGGCGCCCAAGCTGCCACGGGCCCGCACCGGGGGCCGTGCGCCACGCGCCGCCCGCCATCCGCTGTTCGGTCGCCTGAAGGCGAGCCCGCTGGCCGTGCGCCGGGGGCGTGGCCTGGGTATGAGTGGCGACCGGTGGGCCTTCGCGCGGCCGCGAGCCACGATTGCGCTCGTGGCGGCGAGCGCCGCGGCCTGGATCGTCTGGCACGCCGAACCTCTGGTCGGTCACGAAATGGCGATCGTCGGCCCCCTGCACGGCGACTGGTGGAGGATCTTCACGAGCCCGTTCATCTACGAAGACGGCCTGTATGCGTTCCTCACGCTCGCCACGATCGCGATCTTCGGCTGGCTGCTCGAGCGCCGGCACGGGCCCCTGGTCGTGCTTGCCCTGTTCATTGGAGCGGGTTCGGTCGGCGCGCTCGTCTCCACCGCCGTCTACCCGCACCACTTCGTGGCCGGCGGTAACGGCGCGGCGCTCGCCCTGCTGATGGCCTGGGCGGCCCCCGACCTCATAGCTGCTCGCAGGCGCAGCTATTACGAGGGCGACCTGCTCGGCGCTGGCGCCATAGCCGCGCTGCTGCTGGCGATCCCCTACGCCCGCCCGGAGGCGAGCTGGCTCGCAGGCGTGACGGGCGCCGTGATCGGCCTGCTGTTCGGGCTCGGCCTGCGCCGCGAGGACCCGAGCGAGTTCTAGGGGCGGCGGTCGCCAGCACCGAGCCATGAGCGGCGACCACGCCGGACGACGGCGGAGGCGGTCACGCCGGAGCACTCTCCTTATGATGGTCTGCGATGACGATGACCAACGCGGTCGTACTGATCGAGGCCGAGCGGGACGCGCTCTCCACGCTGGGAGGCGCGCTGGCGGACATCGAGGGCGTTGCCGAGGCCTACTCGGTCACGGGCGAGTGGGACTTCGTCGCGATCGTGCGCGTCTCCGACCACGAGCAGCTCGCCGACGTCGTGACCGTCGGGATCGGCGGCATATCCGGGGTCGCCCGGACCCAGACGCTCGTGGCGTTCGCGGCGTACTCGCGGCACGACCTCGAGGCCCTTTTCTCGATCGGGGAATGATCGCCTGATCGCAATGGTCGCCGTGCCGATGAAGCCGGAGTACGGTCCGACGCTCGGTCGGCTGCTCTCGCCCCGCTGGCGGGCCGCCTCGCCGCTGGCGCGTGGGGTGGTGATCGCCGCTGGCCTCGGCCTGCTCGCGCTGCTCGTGGCGGTGGCGCTGACGCTCGAGAACGCCAGCTTCTCCCACGGCGGGAAGCTTCCATTCAGCTTCGCCTACCGGAGCCTCTACAGGGTCGCGCCGGACCCGGGCGGTTACGTGAAGGTCCAGCGTCGCCGCCCCGACGGAACGCTCGAGGATTCCTACGCCGTCGAGCCGCTCGTCCTGCCTCCCTACTCGGGGGAACTGTCAGGTGAGCTCCCGGTCTACGCCGCCGGCTATATCCGTTCGCTCAAGCAGCGGGACACCGGATTCGTGCCGCGTGGTGAGGGAAAGACGAGGGTCAACGCGGTCCCGGCCTACCAGGTCCTCTACACGGCGGTGGTCGAGGGCCGGACGATGTACGGGCGCGACGTGCTGCTGCTGCCTGAACGCCGCGGGGCCCGCGAAGGCGTCGAGATCGTGATGCTGACCTCCCCGACGGCCAACTCGCAGGTGGATTCTCCGCTCGAAGTCGCCTCGACGGGCGTCCTGCTGCGGCCGCTGAAGACGTTCACGTTCGGCTAAACCGCCAACCGCGAACGGGGCGGCGGCCGATCAGCCTCCGCTCGGCGCCGGAGGGCTGGGAGACGCGCCCGGTTCTGCGGGCTGGCTCGGTGAGGTGCCACCGCTCTGCTCCGCGGCCGGAGGCGGCGGAGCGGAGCCGGAGGAGGGAGCGACCGGTTCGGCCGTGGGGAGGTTGGCCGGGGGCGACGGGGGCGGCGCTTCGCCGACAGGCGTGGAAGCGGGCGGAGGCGAGGGCGTCACCGGCTGGCTGGGCCCGCTGGTCGCCGTCGGCGGAAGCTGGGTGGTTTCGGAGGTGACCTCGGTGACCTGCACAGGCGGCTTGGCGACCGGCGGCTTGGCGTCCGCCGCCGGTGCGACCGGTGTCGCTGTAGCAGCTGTCGGCGCCACCGCTGTGGGGACGGGGACAGGAGCGTGCTTGACCGCCTTGTGGGCGTGATGGCCCGCGAGCCGGCCTGCGGTGCGGGCGTGGCCGCCGAAGCTCACCGGTTGGGTCTCCTCCTTGACGACGACCGGTTCGGTGTAGCGGGTAGCGGCGGGCGCGGACGCCGAGGCGATCGCGCGGTGAGCATGGTGGGCGGGGACGGTGTGATCGGCGGCGACGGCGCCTGCGGTGACGATCGCAG
>JAOPZM010000077.1 GCA_025964115.1 Solirubrobacterales bacterium | reverse complement strand
ACCCTCCCAGAGGACGAACAAGAACCGGCGTGGCGAGGAGATTGGCGGCGAGCTCACAGCGCTAGCCGGAGCCTAACGCGCGCTGATCTCGGGTTACCTGACGAGCCGGACTTCCGCCGAGGTCTTCCTCCGCAGGCTCCTCGCGAAAGGGTTGCCGCCTGGAGTGAGCCGTTGGTGGGGCAGGAGGACGAGCCCAAACCCGTGGTGCGCCACCCACGATGCGAGCTGCGGCTGAGGGGACCCGGCCAGCATCTTGAAGGTGGCACGGCTGGCAACGGCTCCGAGGATGTCGCGAGCCTTCCGCAGGTCCAGCTCCGCTTCCTCTCTCACCGCGATGTTGTATGGGCCCTCCCCGCCGGCCCGGCCCCATCTCGCAGCCCGCGCCTGCGGCGCGAGCGTCACGACCCACAACTCGCGCCCCGCGTTGGCCAGTTCGGCGGCCTCCCGCAGCGCCGCTGTGCCTGCGTTGCTGCGCTCGAAGACGACTGCGACTCGCCCGGACGCACCCCCACCAGCACCCGACCCGCCGTCTACCGAGCCGTCCACCAGCATTGTGCCAAGCCCGGACATACTGACAACGTTACCGGGGTTACCGGGGTTACCGGGCGCGGCGATCGGCTGGCCAGGAGCTGCTTCAGGCGGGCTCGCCCAGGTACTGGGACTCCAGCACGAGGTCCTTGAGGAGGGACTGGTACTCGACGTGCGTGTCGTGCTCGATCGTGCGCCAGGTCTTGCCGTCCGCAGCCTGGAGGTAGGCCCTGTACTCCGGCGCGCCGGGGAACTTGACGTTGTCAGCGACGACGACCGACCCGGGGTGCAGCCATCCCGCCTGCAGGATGAGCTCGAGGTCGGGGAGGTAGGCGCTCTTGTCGTGGTCGACGAAGACAAAGTCGACGGCTCCGTCGGTGAAACCGAACTCGCTCCGCAGTCGCTGGATCGTGACACCGCCGTCGCCGAGCGTTCCTAAGACAACGGTCAGCCGATCCTCAACGCCCGCGTGAGCCCAGATGCGGCGGGCGATCTCAGCGTTCGCCGCACTGAACTCGATCGAGCATAGCCGGGCACCCGCCGGCATGACCCTGGCCATCCGTAGGCCGCTGTAGCCGCAGTACGTGCCCAGCTCGAGCAGCAGTGCCGGCGAGGCACGCTGGACCGCCTGGTCGAGAATCCCGCCCTTCTCATCGCCCACGTTGATCATCGCGATTCTTGTCGCACAGAAATCGTCGATGACTCGAATTGCGTCGTCTAGGTCGCCCGCGCGCGCGTGAGCGAGAACGTGGGCGGCGAGCGCCTCCTCGCGCCCGTCACCAACCTGCCAGTCGCGGGTCAGCTTCCGCATGCCGAAGAGCATGCGTAGGACAGACCAACGCAGGAACGGGAGTCGCCTGCCCCCGATCTCCGCCAACCGAGTCATTTAGAGGTCAGCATCACGACAAGGATGACTAGGGCGATCAGCAGCCCTGCGATCGCAAGGACGCGTGCGCGCCACATGCCTGCGGGGTCCGGCGGCCGGCCGGGGCGAACGATTGAGCTGGACTCCTCGCCGCGGTCTCTGATGTTGCGGCCGACGCGAGGCTCCGTCGGAGTTGGGGGCCATCGCGGGCGGCGTGTCGGGTCTGTGTCCCTGGAGGTCGGAGTGCTCGGCCGTGCCAGGCCGCCAGGCGCCCGGGCTGCGGAGCCCGCCTCCGAGGCCACCCGCTTGCGCTCGGTCGGCTCTGTCCCCGCAAGGCCCGGCGCCTGCTCACCGGCAGCCGGCTGTGCCTCGAGGTCGACCTGCGTCACCGCGTGTCCGGCCTGCCCTCCAGCCTGCTCGTGGAGAGCCTGCTCGCCCTCCTGTCGCGCAAGGTCACGGTCGCCCGCCGCGCGGTCGCGCTCCTCGCGAGCGGCGTCGCGCTCGCATGTGGCGCGGTCGAGCGCCTCACGCGCCGCATCACGCTCATGGGCCGCGCGATCGCGTTCGCTGGCGACTGCGTCTCGCTCCTGCGTTCGGCGAGTGCCGAGCTCAGCTGTCGCCTCCCAGTGCCTCGTGGCCTCGCGCGCGAGGGTCCTTGCCGTGTCGCGGTGCGCGAGCATCCGGTTTCGCTCTCGCCGCGCAGCGTCGCGCTCGGCATGAGCTTCGTCGCGTTCGCGGATCGCCTCGGCTCGCTCATCGCGCGCCGTGTCACGCTCGCTCGCAATTTGCGCCGCCAGGCCGGCCGCTGCCCGCTCTCGCTCGGCCTCCGCACGGAGGTCGGCGATGCGCAGGCTGACCTCGGCCTCGATCGCGTCGTGTCGCTCGGCGCTAGCGGTCTCGAGGGACGCGAGCGTCTCCCGGAGCTCACGCCGTAGTCGCTCGCGGTCGCGCTCCACGGCGCCGAGTTCGGAAAGGGCCTCGTCGCGCGATCGGAGCGCTGCCCGACGCTCCGCCTCTGGCGAGCTGTCGTGCGCGCCGCCGTCGCCCCTCGGAGCGCTGTCCGGCTTGGCGGGTCCTACTGCCGTCTCTCGCTCTCGTACGGGCGAGCGTCGCGAACCCGCGCGCGGGCGGCGGCCAGCTGGAGGCGACGACGGAGGTGGAAGGGGGACCGTCACATCGGGCGCTACTGTCAGCTCCGCCTCCAAGAGGGCGGCCGGATCGGTCGAGCAGGGAAATGCGGCGTGCCAGGTCTCGCCCTCCTCGGCGATCCACGGCTTGTGATCGAGCACGGCCAGCAAACGCTGTTCACGGCCACCGGCCACAGCCGTCAGCGTGGGGCGCATGAAGCGTCGGCCGCGAACGCCGAACCAGCGACCACGCACCTCAAGGCATGCGTCGCCGGCCAGCTCGAATCGTTCGACCTCGAAGCTGGCGGGCTCAAGCTGGGTCACGATCCTCCTTCGGCGTATCCCACGGGAAACCACACTACCCATCCTGCGCGGGGAAATGCGCTGGGCGCGGCCGGGCACGTTGCGACCTAGACCAATGGACTACCGCGGTCGCTCGCGGCGGCGCAGACTGCGATCCTGCATCGGGCGGTCTACGGCGCAGTCAGACCCGGCCCGTCTTTGCTGTTGCTGGTTGCGAGCGCCGCCAGCCCGACCTCAGCCAGCTCCTGCCGCCCGGCGCCGCGACGACCGCCATGCGCGACGTCGTGTACTTCCACGGCCACGGCATGACCCGCGCGCTGCTCGTGCTCGGCATCTGGGCCATTGTCGGTGCGACCGTCGTCATCGCCGTGAATGTCCTCCGCGCGAACACAGGACCAGCCATTCGCATCCCGCGTGCCACTCCGGTACGCTCGGCCCTCAGACGGTCAAAGTAGGGCCAAGGGGGGAAGGGGAGCGCATGTCCGAGCAGGTCGACCCGTCACACATCATGCAGGTCGGCATGGGGTTCTGGGCGTCGAAGACGCTCCTGTCGGCGGTCGAGCTCGAGCTGTTCACGAGGCTGGGCAGCGAGGCCATGACCGGCCCGCAGATCGCCGATGCGCTTGGGCTGCACGCGCGAGCGGTCCCCGATTTCCCAGATGCGCTCGTGGCCCTCGACCTACTTGATCGCGAGGGTGAGGGAAGTGATGCTCTCTACCGCAACACGCCCGCGACGGCCGTCTTCCTCGACAAGGCGAGCCCTGCGTACATCGGCGGGATCCTCGAGATGAGCAACGCCCGCCTCTATGGGTTCTGGGGCGACCTCACCGAGGCACTTCGGACCGGGAAGCCCCAGAACGAGATCAAGCACACCGGCAAGCCAATGTTCGACGAGCTCTACAGCGATCCGGACAGACTCGAGCAGTTCATGAACGCGATGTCAGGCATCTCCATGGGCCCATTCCACGCGCTGGCGGAGAAGTTCGATTTCTCCGGCTACAAGACGCTCTGCGACGTCGGCGGAGCAACCGGGCAACTGTCGATCACCGTCGCCAACCGCCATCCCCACATGAGCTGCGCGACCCACGACCTGGGCATTGTCGAGCCGATCGCCAAGCGAACGATCGAAGGCGCCGGATTGGGCGATCGCGTGAGGACCGAGACGGGGGACTTCTTCACCGACCCGCTGCCCAAGGCTGACGTCGTCACCATGGGGATGATCCTCCATGACTGGGACCTCGACGGCAAGATGCACCTGATCAAGGCCGCCTACGACGCGCTGCCCGAGGGTGGGGCATTCATCGCCATCGAGAACCTCATCGACGACGCCCGTCGCGAGAATGCGTTCGGGCTTCTGATGTCGCTGAACATGCTGATCGAGTTCGGCGACGCGTTCGACTTCACGGGCGCTGACTTTGGTGGGTGGTGCAGGGACGTCGGCTTCAGGGGGATCGACGTCCTACCGCTCGCCGGTCCAGCGAGCGCTGCCATCGCGTACAAGTAGTCACCCGGCGTTCAGGCGGCGGGGCCGCCTGTACTCGGGCGCCATGTTCGCGGCCGCATCGATTTGCTCGGGCGTGAGCAGAACGACCGTCCTGATCTTCGTGGAGCCGGACCGGTTGATGCTCGACTGCCTCGCGGCGGGCCGTTCCTCCCTTGTCCGCGACTCCTCACACACCCTCGGTGCTGCAGCTCGCCTCGATCAGGTAATTGGGCATGACTCCTCGTTCGCTGAGCGGACCTCGCCGCGCTGACGAGTGCGACGCCGACGCTAGGCTTCGGGCGTGGCCAGCTGGGACGACGTGCGGAGGATCGCGCTCGCGTTGCCGGAGACGAGTGAGCGGCTCTCGCGCGACCGGTGCCAGTGGCTGGTGAAGGACAAGCTGTTCGTGTGGGAGCGTCCGCTTCGCGCAAAGGAAGTCGCCGCTCTTGGAGACGCCGCGCCGGACGGCCCGATCCTCGGAGCCCGGGTGGAGCACGTCGGCGCAAAGGAGGCGCTGCTCGCCGACGATCCACAGGTCTTCTTCACGACCCCTCACTTCGACGGCTTCCCGGCGATCCTCGTGCGCCTGGGTAGCATCGCCGCCCACGATCTCGAGGAGGTTGTGACGGAGGCGTGGCTCGTTCGAGCTCCAAGGCGGCTCGCCGAGGCCTACCTGCAGGACTCTCGCTGACGCGCCCGGGCACAGGGTTGGCCCGGCCTCGCCTCGGGGCGTCAACAGCTAGGCGCTCACGTTGAGATCAGCGAGGTCAACCGAGCTCTCGATCGTGTGGAACCTGACGTCAGGTGGCGCCGCGACCGTCGCTGGGATCGCCCTCATGAACTCGGCGATGTGCGGCGTGCCGAAATGCCGCTCCAGCGCCTGCTGGCTCTCCCACTCCTCGACGAACACGAACTCGTTGTCGAGCTCCGTGTCCTCGTAGACGCGATAGCTCAGGCACCCCTCCTCCGCGCGTGACGCGCGCGCGACCGCCTGGCCGATGCGTTTCAAGTCCTCGCGCCGCTGCGCATCCGTCACGACTCGTCCGACCACCACGATCATCTCTGGGCTCCGTTCTGTTGTCTCGGGCTCGCAGCGGCGAGCTGGCGTGCCGGAGTCCATCACAAACGCCCTCTGATACCGCTCCGGCCTCGGGGGCCCCAGCACGCACTCTCAGGCAATTCTTAGAATCGCTTGAGGTTTCTGTGACCGATGTGCTGTTTCATGTTGGCATGACCTCGCAGACACTGATCCGCTCCCCAGACGAGCAGCTGACCGAGAGAGTCGATCCGATCGAGTGCCTCGATGACAGCGTCCGCCACCGGGCAAGGCCGATCGAACCGATCGAGCCGGGCCGCTACCTCGAGGTACAGGGGCGGGACCGCACGCTGCTCATCCCGCTGGCCGGCGAGGTGATCCACATCGGACGTGGCCTCGCGGCGGATCTGCGCCTGGACGAGAGCTCCGTGTCGCGACGCCACGCGATCCTGGTGCCGCGAGCATCGGGCGCACGGATCCTCGATGACCGCAGCTCCTACGGCACGTTCGTAAACGGCCGGCGCATCCAGCAGGCCGATCTGGGCGACGGCGACGTGATCGTGCTGGGCCGGGTCATGCTGCGCTACCTCGAGGTTTGACAGCCAGACCCAGCGGCCCGGGCCAGTGAGACGCTCTCGTGCGCAACCGGGAGCGCTGGCCGTCGATGGACAGATCTGTTCTTCAGGAATCGGGCGCGGCTGCCGATTGGTTGACCTGACATGACGGTTGAACCTGCGAGCGGCCGGGATGAGATCCGAGTGCCTGCCCCACCCTCCCTGCCAACGGAGGAGCCCGCCGGAGATCTTTGTCGCCTGGGCGCGGAGCTCAACGCTCGAGCCGACGACGTGCTCTCGAGGACCGTCGAGCGAACCATGGGTTCGGGCGAGGCCGTCGATGCCAGCGTCCAGGAGCGATTCGAACGGATCTGCACGAACTCGACCAGCGCGGTCGCACGTTGGATCGCCGGTGAGGGTCTGGAGGTGACGAAGGACGCCGCCAGAGAAACCTCGAAGATCTTCGGAGAGCTGGCGGCGCACCGCGCGGCGTCGTTGAACGAGGTCACCCGGCGGTGCTTCTGGTGGCGCAACGTCATGGCCGAGGTGCTGCGCGAGATCGCCGCAGAGATGGACGTCTCGGCGGTTGTGCTCGCGCAGGCCCTGAACATGGTGCAGCTCAGCCTCGAGCTCAGCCTTCTGCGGATGTGCGAGCGCTTCGAGACCGAGCGCCGGCGGACCGACGAAGAGCTCAGCCGGCGCGAGGAGGAGCTCGCCTTCCTCGCTACGCACGACCCTCTGACCGGCCTCCCCAACCGCACCCTGATTCTGGACCGCGTCGAGCAGATGCTCGCCCGCTCCGCTCGCAACCAATCGCCGGTGGCGGCTCTGTTCGTCGACCTGGACAACTTCAAGAGCATCAACGACACGCTCGGTCACGGCGTCGGCGATGAACTCCTGTGCGCCGTAGCCGAGAGGCTCAGGGGAGTGGTACGGCACGTCGATGCGTTGGGGCGCCTCGGCGGCGATGAGTTCGTCGTCATCGCTGAGGAGCTCTCGATGGACGCCGGTCCCGAGCTCGTCGCCGAGCGCCTGCTCGACGCGCTCAGGCATCCGTTCAAGCTCGGACCGGACGGCAACACGCGCTTGACCGTGACCGCGAGCATCGGGATAGCGGCCGGCCAGCGTACGTCGGCCGAGGAGCTCCTGCGCGACGCCGACATAGCCATGTACCAGGCGAAGTGGGACGGCAAGAGTCGATACGCGGTGTTCGAGACCGCGATGCAGGACACCGTCCAGCGGCGACTCGAACTGGACATGGATCTTCGCGAAGCCCTCCGAAAGGAAGAGTTCTTCCTCGCATACCAGCCGACGTTCGCGCTGAGCGACATGACGCCGATCGGCGTTGAGGCATTGATCCGCTGGAACCACGAGGCGCGCGGCGTCGTCCAGCCCGACGCCTTCATCCCCCTGCTCGAGGAGACGGGCCTGATCACGGAGGTCGGCCGGTGGGTGCTGCACGAGGCCTGCCGTCAGGGCGCCGCCTGGCACCGCGAGGGCTATCCGATCGACATGGCGGTCAACGTCTCGGGCCGCCAGCTCGACAGTGACGAGCTCGTCGCGGACATAGAGGACGCCCTGGCCGAAAGCGGTCTGGACGCCGGGGCGCTGACGATCGAGATCACGGAGAGCACGCTCATGCGCAACGTCGAGGAGACCGCTCGGCGGCTGCTTGCGATCAAGCAGCTCGGGGTGCGGATAGCGATAGACGACTTCGGCACCGGCTACTCGTCGCTCGCTCACCTCCAGCAGTTCCCGGTGGACGCACTGAAGATCGACAGGTCTTTCATATCCGGGATGCGCCACAACAAGGAGGGAGAGACCCTGATCCACACGCTCGTGCAGCTCGGCAAGGCGTTAGCGATCGACACCGTCGCGGAGGGCATCGAAGAGCAGCAGGAGCTGTCGCTTCTGAGGCAGGAGGATTGCGACAGCGGACAGGGGTTTCTGTTCGCCCGTCCGCTCGATGTCGCAGCAACCGAGGAGTTCCTTCGGAGGTGGGCCGAGAACGACGCTCGCATCGAGGCGCCGTCGCGACAGGGCGCCTAGCGCCGGGTCGGACGGCACCTCGCGTCCTCTGCGAGCATTCGCGCTACGCCTACGACCTGGCTGTCGCCGTGGGGCCAGGCCGTCAGAAGGGCAGGCTCCCTCATGGACACGACAGGCGATCAGCCCGATCCACAGCGCACGACGAGCATCGTCCCTGAGCTGGCGGTCAGGCGCGGTCGCGCCGCGATCGAGTTCTACAAGCTGGCCTTCGGGGCGGTGGAGGTCTATCGCGTGGGAGGCACCGACGCTCACGAGGCGGTGGTGGCACAGCTCACGATCGGGACCGCCTCTTTCTGGGTCTCCGACGAGTCACCCTCGAACAGGACCTTCAGTCCCGAGTCGGTCGGCGGAGGCACGGTGAGGATGCTCCTGATCGTGGAGGAGCCGGACTCCGCGGTCGAGCGAGCCTTGGCAGCGGGTGCGACGGTCGTCTCGCCCGTGGCCGAGGAGCACGGGTGGCGCCTGGGCAAAATCGAGGACCCCTTCGGCCACCAATGGGAGGTTGGAAGGCCGCTTGTGCCGTGGCCGCCTCCGGATCGATGCGGCGAGGAGCGTTCGTGAGTGCTGAGGCGCACGCGATCTGGCAGCATGAACGAGAACGGAGGCATCCTTGGGGGCACCATCGACATACCGGCAGGCCAACCCTGTTCACAGGGCCATGCGGCGCTTCGCGGCGAGCGGTCCCGGGTCCTGGTTCTTCGCGCGGGTTCTGCACCACATCGATCGGCCGATATTCCGATTGACCGGCGGCCGCCACACGCTCGCGAGCCTCGTGTCGGGCCTCCCGGTGGTCATGATCACCACCACCGGCGCTCGAAGCGGCGTCGAGCGTACGCTGCCGGTGCTTGGGCTTCCGACTGCGGACGGGCTTGCCGTGATCGCGTCAAACTACGGACAGGAGCGGCATCCGAGCTGGTACTACAACCTGCGCGCCAACCCGCAGGGCTATGTCACGGTTGACGGGGTGCGCAGCGCGTTCCGAGCCAGCGAGGCGCAGGGCGAGGTGCGCGCTCGCATCTGGCAGGAGGGCCTGAACGTCTATCCCGGCTGGTCGCAGTACGAGCGCCGTGCGTCGCACCGCCAGATCGCGGTCTTCGTGCTCGAGACCGCCTGATCGCAACGGCTGGTGCGCCGGCAGATCAGTGGCCTTGCTCGCTCACGCTGAGGAACGCGTGCAGGCGCTCGTTGTAGGCGGCGCCCGTTGCCGGGATCGTGTGGCCGCGGCCGCCTATCACCGCCCGTTGCGCGTCCATGCGGCGCGCGACCACGTCGCAGACGGCCTCGAACACCGGCGAGTGACCCCCGGATACCACGAGCTTCGGGAAGTCGGCTCTGCCGAGCTCCTCGAGGGGCGGGTCGGCCTCCCAAGGCGGGCGTTCACGCATGAGCAGCCGTGCTCCGGCGAGCAGCTCGCCGGTCAGCTGTCCCGGGGTTGGATGCGTCGAGCCGACACCACCGCGGAAGGAGCGCAGGAACTCCAGTGGCTCGAGCGTCCCGGCGAGCTCGTAGAGCATCTCGCCGTGCGCTATCTGTGTATCGACACGCGCGTCCCCTGCCGCGACGCGTAGGCAGCCGGGCTCGGAGATCGTCAGCGAGCGCACGACGTCAGGTCGCAGAGCCGCGGCGTACAGGGCGATCACAGCTCCGTAGGAGTGCCCGACGACATGCGCGCCGTCGCCGATCAGCTCAGCCATCAGCGGCGCCTCGGCCTCGAAGTCCCCACGGGGCAGCGCCGGGCTCGCGCCGAAGCCGGGACGGTTGGGGAGGATCAGCGTCCAATGCTCGGCGAGCGCCAGCTGCTGACGCCATGTCCGGTTGGCCCCGACGACGCTTCCATGGATCAGCAGGACCGGTGGCCCCGAGCCGAGCCGCTGGATCTCCAGGTCGCGGGCCAGGAGGGTGTCGCGTGCCCGCATCTGCCACTCGCTCAGCCGGCGTCGGCGAGCAGCCTCGCGTGGCGCTCACGCATGGCGGCCATGTCCACCCAGGCGCCGCGGGGGAGCCGGAACCGGTAGACGCCGGGGGCGCCAGTGAAGAGCGCCGCCCCGTCGATTCCGCGCGCGGTGAGTGCTGCCCGCGCGCGGCTCACGTTCATCGACGTCATGTTGAAGCGGATCGTATGCGAGTGTGGATGGTCTGCCACCGGTACCGTGAGGAGTTGATCGCCGCCGCCCAACAGCACGGTCGCCAGGCGCGCGACCTCGTGCCCACGCCGGAGCAGGTGGGCGATGCTCGATTGCACCGCTGAGGGACGTGGAACCGACTTCGCTCTCAGACTCGCGCCTGTGCGGCGAAGCCCTCCGCCGTGAGCTCGGACTCGATCGCAGAGCGCACGGCCTTGAGCGCCACAGCGCGGGCGCGGAGCTTGGTGGCGGCGTGCGCAACGGGATCGAGCTGGGCGAGGGCCTCGGCCGCCTCCAGGCTCGCCGCCGGCAGCTCGGACTCCGTGACCACGCAGTCGAGAAAGCCCGCGGCGAGCGCGTCATGTGGGCTGTACATCGTCGAGTTGACCACGGCGCGGTCGAAGTGGGCAGGGTGCAGGCGCTGACGCGCTATCTCGATAGCGAACCACGGAACTGTCATGCCGATCCGCACCTCGTTGAGACCGATCTGGAACGGCCCCTCGACACCGATCCGGCAGTCCGCTGATAGCAGCAGGAAGGCGCCCGCCGGCAGCGCGTGACCAGTGCATGCGCCGACCACGGGCGTGGGGAACGAGAGTATCCGCTCGGCGAGCGTGGCTCCCAGCAGCAACATCTTCAGGATCTCATCCTGTCCGCGAGCGAACACGTTGAGGTCGAACCCCGCTGAGAAGATGCCCTCGCGACCGCTCAGCACGACCACGGCACCGTCGCGCTCCGCTTCCTCGAGGGCCTCGTGGATCGCCCTCAGCATCGCAATCGAAAACGCGTTGACCTTCCCGTCGTCCATGCGGATGCTCGCAATGCGCCCTTCCCGTTCATAGGTGGCCAGCCTGCCCATGTCAGCTCCTCATCGCTCTACTTGACGTTGGAGACGCCAGCGTAACGTAACAACGTCCCGGGACGCTGTTACACTCGCGCGGTATGCCTCGTGCCGACCACGGCCGCGATGGTGATCCGGGCGGACAGCCGACACTTCCCGCCCGGCGTGGCGCCGGGCCGCGTATCGTCGAGTGCGGATAGGTTGCCCAGATGCCCAGGGCGAAACTGCGGACACCCGAGCTGCGCGACCACGTGCTGTCCGTCGCCGTCGAACTGCTCGCCAGGGACGGCGTGGCGGCTTTCACGGCGAGGCGCATCGCCACCGAGGCGGATACCTCTACCCCTGCCATCTACGAGCTGTTCGGCGACAAGAGCGGTCTCGTCCGTGAGGTCTTCTTCGAGGGGTTCCGGCTCCTACGCCGCCAGCTCGACACGGTCCATGAATCGGAGGATCCGCGCGTCGAGCTCGTCGACCTGCTCAGGCGCTACCGCGGCTTCATGCACGAGAACCCGGTGCTGTCGCAGGTCATGTTCTCACGCCCGTTCACGGATTTCGAGCCGGGCCCCTCCGAGCTGCAAGCAAGCAGCTCCGTGAGGATCTTCATCCTCGAGCGCGTGAGCCGCTGCATCGACGCAGGGGTGCTGCGGGGGGACGCGACTGACATCGCCCACGTGCTCGTCGCGCTGGTGCAGGGTCTTGCCGGCGCCGAGAACGCCGGCAGGCTGGGAACGAGTGCCGAGTCGGTCGACCGGCGATGGGCGCTCGCCGTTGTAGCCGCAATCGAGGGACTGAGCCGCTAGCGCCGGGTGTCGGAGGTGCGCCCGTCCCGCACGGTCGACCATGACTGGCGCGTGATGCCCAGGATCACGAGCGTGATCACCAGCCCGAGGATCGGGTCGGCGACGGGGAGCCCGATCGCCACGAGTGCTGCCGAGGCAATCACCGCGAGGCTCACGTAGGCATCCGCGCGAGCGTGGTTGCCGTCCGCGATCAGCGCGGCGCTCGACAGACGCTCGCCGGCCGTCGTCCGGATGCGCGCGGCGAGGAAGTTGCCGACGTAGCCAATCGCCCCGGCCAGCGCGAGGAGCGCGAGATGTGTGGGAGCCGCAGGATGGATCAGGCGGTTGACCGCCTCCCAGGCGACGACGCACGCGCTGATGAAGATCGCAGCCACGACCATAAGGCCAGCCCGTCGCTCGGCGAGCTGCGAGCGCAGGGCGAAGGCTAGGCCCAGCGGAACCGCCGTCAACGCGTCACCGAAGTTGTGGATCACGTCCGCGAGCAGAGCAAGGCTCCCGCTGGCTGCGAGGACGACCGTCTGCGCCACCGCGGTGAAGCCCAGCACTCCCAGAGACAGAGCGACCGCACGGATCCCCGAGCGAGATCGCTTGATGCTCTCGTCTACGAGGCCGTGCGCGTGCCCATGCCCGATGCCGTGATGGTGGTCGGGGATGGCTGGGAGCTCACGGTCGCCGGGACGGTGGCGTGAGTGCAGCGGCTGCGAGCGTCGCAGCGCGGTGACATGCCGATGCGGGCCGCCGTGCGCATGGCTGTGGACGCGTCGACCATGTCGGTGCGCCTCGGCATTCAGCGGGGCGTCGTACACGCCGGCTACGGGCCGGGTGATGGCTCGGGCAGCACCCGCTCGAGCAGCGCGCCGGCGGGTCGCGCCTCGATATCGGGCCGAAGGTCGGGCCGGTAGGCGAGCAGAGCGAGGCTCGGCGCGATCATCAGGTCGGCGGCGTTGAGCTCCTTCCCGTCCAGAACGCCAGCGCTGATCCACTCGTCGACGGTGTCGAGCGTCGCGGGCAGCTCCTCGAGCAGGTCCCGCTCACGCGCCGGCGTCACCGCGAAGATACGGCCGGCCACGCGGCTGGCAACCACGCGGATCCTCTCGTTCTCAGACAGCAGCGGTCCGAGCCTGCCGCGGCTGCCGCGGCCGGGAATCGTGTCGAGTCCGCGCAGGGAGGCCGCGAGCACGAGCCGTCGCGCAATCATCTGAAGCGCCTGATCCCCCCAACGCTCGGCCGCCTCGACCTCGTGGCGCAGGTGCTCGTCGATCGGAAACAGGGGCGGGTCCGGCTGCACGCGCTCGAGGAGTCGGGCTATGTCGTGGTTGGTCTGAGCCCTCTCTCCACCAAGGCGCAGAGCGGGAACGGTTCCCACGCGGTCGAGGATCGCCAGCGATCGGTGCGTCCTGCCGTCGACGCTTCGGATCGGGGTGCCACTGCCGGGGAAGCCCCGAAGTCGAACGCTCAGCGGATGCAGTCCGGGCACGAGATCGACGCGCCGGTATGAGATGCCCTTGTGGTCAAGCATCAGCATCCCGCTGCGGCAGGCATGCGAGCCGGGGAACACGTAGAGCGTGGCGCCAGCAGGCACGCTCCCCGTTGCGCTGACCGGTCGCGCCTCGGCAGGGGCGTGCATGCGCTCGCCATCCATGGATGAAGTATCGCGTACCCGCGGTCGCTGGAGCGTGCTTGCTCGGTAGTGCGATCAGAGGCCGATGCGCGGGGCTCGGTCCCGTCAGCTGCTGACCCGCACGACACCGCGGCCGATGACGTCCACCTCGCCGCCAGGCTCGCAGTTGGCGATCGCAATCGCCTCGCGCGAAAGGCTGCGCCGCAGCATCACGAATGCCAGCGACCCGAGCACGGCCGGGACCCAGAGCGCGATCGCCCGGTAGCCGAGCACAGCCGCGGTCGCCGCGCCGACCGGGACTTTGTAGAGGACGAGCGTGCCGACCAGCCCGAGATCGACGCCGCCGATGCCGCCCGGCACCGGCAGCAGCCCGCCGAGCTCGCCGATCAGGTAGCCCATCCAGATGATCTCCAGTGGTGGTGAGGCGCCGAAGGCGTGGAACGTGCTCCACAGGATCATCACGTCGAAGCCCAGGTAGCCGATCAGCCCGGCGATCAGCCAGGGATCGTGCTGCCGCAGCAGCGCGAGCGACTCCTGCACGCCTCCGGAGAGCGTGCCGAGCACGCGAGGCAGGCGCGCCTGGGGTTCGCTGCGCTCGGCCGCGCGCAGCTGCGCTCGGCCCGCCCAGCGTCCGCCGGCGATCGTCAGCACGATCGCAGCGGCGGCGATCAGCCCGGGGAGGAGCGTCAGCGCAAGCGACGCGGGTCCCTCGATCAAGCCGGCGGCCATCCCGAGCCCGAGCACGATCACGCCGACCACGTTCGGCACGCTCGTCAGGAAGAAGAACGCCACGCTGCGGCGCGCTATCCGATCGGTACTCATGCCCGCGCGCCGCAGGGCCCATGCGCCCAGCGCGAGACCGCCGACGCCCCCCGTCGGGATGACGGCGTTGGCTCCGAGCTCGGACAGGCCTATCTCCGTGCTCAGACGCCAGCTCAGGCGCCTGCAGAACACCGAGCGGAACACCGCGACGTAGGACAGCCCGGAGAGAACCTTGAGCAGGCAGCCGAGAACGAGCCATCCCGGGTGCGCGTGCGAGAACCGCGAGCGAAGGCTGGCGAGCCCCGGTACGAGCGTGATCACCGCCACGATCACCACGATCACCGCCCCCAGAGCGAGCAGCCTCCTTCGAATGTGGCCGCGATCGAGATCGGGCGGGTCGGGAAGGTCCTTACGCGAGATCTCCGGGGCGCGCGTCGCGACGCTCATGGTCCGACGCTAACACCCTCGCGTCTGCGAGCGGATGTTCGCATTCCACGCTGATCTCGGAGCAGGCTGAGCCGCCACAGCCGCTGGGCGCCATGTCAGACTCGGACCATGGCCGGCACCGATCGACAACGACCCGCGGTCGTCGGCGACGGTTTGGCGCTCGCCGAACAAGCGATCAGCGCTCACGGCGGTCTGAGCGCGTGGGAGCAGGCCGAGGAGATCGCCGTGCAGATCTCCTCGGGCGGCTTCGCGTTCGCCTCGAAGCTCCAGGGACATGCCGTACGCGGGGTGAACGCACGCATAGCCACGCGCGGCCAGCGGGTTGTCTTCGAGCCGTACCCCTCGGCCGGCCACCGCGGCGTTCTGGGCGACGATGGCAGCGTCCACGTCGAGACTGGCGCCGGCGCGGTCGACGAGGCCCGCCAGGACCCCCGCGCCGGGTTCAGCGACCTGCGGCACCGCCTCTGGTGGGACCGCCTGGACATCCTCTACTTCGGGACGTATGCCATGTGGACCTACGTCTCGGCGCCGTTCGTGTTCCTGCGCGAGGGGTATGAGCTGCACGAGCTGGAGCCCTGGGAGGAGCACGGACAGCGCTGGAGGCGACTGTCGGTGACGTTTCCGGACGGAGTTCAGACCCACTGCAGGGAGCAGGTCTTCTACATCGACGGGGAGGGGCTCATCCGCCGCCACGACTATACGGCGGAGCCCTTCGGGGACTGGGCCAAGGCGGCTCATTACTGCTTCGAGCACCGGGACTTCGGCGGGCTCCTCCTGCCGACGCGGCGTGTCGTCTTTCCGCGTCGCTCCGACAACAGGCCGCGATCGCGTCCCCGGCTGGTCTGGATCGAGGTCTCCGCTCCCTCGGAATGATCACCACCGGGCCAACCGGAGCTGCGCTGGGACCGCTTGTGGCTGTCAGGGGCCGCTGATCGAGAACGGCGCGAGGTAGGCGCCGTCCTCATGGATCGTCACGATGCGGGCAATCTCGCCGATCGTCCGGGGCGCAAAGCGAGCTCTGGACGATCATTGGGCGAGGCGAGCGTCACTGGCCGACCACGCGACCCCTGAGCCGCCCGCTGGTCGCCGCCAGCGCAGCGGTGCCGAGCGCCGCCACGGCGCCGAGGACGAAGACCGCGGGGTAGCCGGCGAGCGAGGCGGTAGCTCCCGCGATCGGCCCGCCGAGCCCCACGCCGATGTCGAAGAAAGCTGTGAAGGCGCCGAGCGCCGAGCCACGGCGGTCGTCACCGACCTCGCCGACGACCATCAGTGCAAGCGAGGGGAACAGCATCGAGAAGCCGACGCCCACCACCACCGCGCCGACGAGCGCCACGGGGAGCGAGCTCGCCAGTGCGATGATCAGCAGCCCCAGCGCCTCGAGCAGCCCCGCGGCCGTCGCCGTCGGCTGGGCTCCAGCGCGGTCGGGCACGCGACTGAGGACCAGGCGGCTCGCGAAGACGGCGATGGCGAAGGCGGTGAACACAGTCGCCCCGCCGCCGATCCCGCGGGCGCTCAGGTGCAGTACGACGAATCCGGCAAGCGCGGCGTAGCCGAGATTGGCAAGCGCGAGCGCGACGCCCGGCCGCCGGGCGGCGCGGGGGAAGAACGCCAGCGGTCCGGGTCCCGCGGGCCCCGCCGGCCGCGGAGGCTCGGGCAGGCGCAGCGCCACGATCGCGCCGGCCAGCGGTAGTGCCGCGGTCAGAATCCACACCGCGTCGTAGCCCACATTCGATCGCAGCAGCTCGCCGGCGAGCGGGCCGAGCGAGAGTCCGCCCCACACCGACAGCCCGAACAGGCCCAGCGCGAGCCCCTGGCGGTCCTCGGGCGCGAGGTCCACCGCCCACGTCGCACCCGCCGTGTAGACGGCGCCCTCGCCGACGCCGACCACCAGGCGCGCGCCGACAAGTCCGGCGACGCTGCCCGAGAGAAGGTAGAGCGCGCCGCCCAGCGCCATCGCGAGCGAGCCGGCGACGAGCACGATCCGGCGGCCGCGGTGGTCAGCCTGACGTCCCGCGAGCGGACGGCAGATGACCGACGTGAGAGCGAAGGCGCCTACGACGAAGCCCACGGCGATGTCGCTGCCATGGAGGGGCCCGCGGACATAGCCGGGCAGCACGGGGAGGGCCGCGCCGATCGCCAGAAACGCGAGCAGCGCCGCGAGGAAGACACCGGCGCTGGCCGCGATCCCGGGATGCCGGGCGGCGATCGCCGCGGGTGCGAGCCGCGGCGCGGCCGCGCTCGGTTGAGGATCGCTCACGGACAGCGAGGCTAGTGGGGGCGGAAGCCCGGTGCGGTCATGCGGTCTGAGCGCTAGCTGGTGTCGGCCTGTGCCAGACGGGCGCGGCCGACTGCGGGCGCGGAGCTCGCGCGGGCCCGGATCACCTCGGCGACTGCGGCCGGGTCGTCCGAGAACGGGACGTGTCCTGCTCCGAGCGTGACGTGCATGGCCCACGGCAGCATCGCGCGGGCTCGCGGAGCCTGCCTGCGGTAGGGGAGCAGGCGGTCACGCCGGCCCCAGGCAACGGCGACGGGGACGCCGCGCAGCTCCTCGGGATCGCTGAACCTGTAGTCGCTGAAGGCGGCCAGCGTGGCGCTGAACGCCGGGGAGCTCCAGGCGTCCTCGAGCGTCGCGACGGCCTCCTCGGCGAGCAGCCGAGCGGGATACCCGTAGGTCTGCGAGAACAGCGCCCGCCGCCCTGCGGGCGTGCGCGCGAGCGCCGCGACCGCGGGGCGAAGCGCGACGGGCATGCTCGCCAGCGCCCGCAGCGAGATCTGGCAGTAGCGCAGTTCGAGCGGGGTCCAGAAGCCCGCCGGCGATAGCGCGGTCGCCGAGCGCACCGCTCGTCGGCGCGCGAGCTCGAGAGCGATCGCGCCGCCCATCGAGTTACCCGCCACGTGCGGGCGCTCGAGACCCAGCTCGACGAAGAACCACTCGAACGCGTCAACGTAGGCGGTGACCGTCGGCTCGATGCTGGCGGGCAGCTGCGAGGAGCGCCCGAAGCCCGGGGAGTCGCAGGCGATCACCTCGAACTCGCCGGCGAGCAGATCGATCACGGGGCGCCATGCCTGCCAGTGGTGCCCGACCCCATGCAGCAGGACGAGCGGCGGCCCCGATCCCTCACGATGGTGGTTGATCGAGAGGGTCATGCCGCGGCATGCGCGCCGACGCCGCCCGGCACACGGCCCCGGATCAGGTCGGCGGCCTTCTCCGCGATCATCATCGTGGGCGCGTTCGTGTTGCCCCCGGTGATCGTCGGCATCACCGATGCGTCGATGACCCGCAGGCCCTGAAGCCCGTGTACGCGCAGCTGGGAGTCGACCACCGCCTGGTCGTGCGTGTCGCTCATGCGGGCGGTGCCGACCGGGTGGTAGATCAGCATCAACCGGCGGCGGAGATCCGCTTCGAGCTCCTCCCGCTCCTCGCAGGCCGGTCCCGGCTTGAGCTCCTTGACCACGATCTCCCGCAGCGGCGCCTGCGCGGCGATGTCGCGGGCGAGTCGCATTCCGGCGAGCATCGACTCGAGGTCCTCCGGCTCGGACAGCGTGTTGGTGAGTATCCGCGGCTTGGCCGCCGGGTCTGGCGAGCGCAGCCAAACCTGGCCGCGGGCCTTCGGCGAGACGAGCACCGGTGCGATCACCATGCAGTGTCCGTCGTAGGTCTCCTGGCCGTGGTCTTCGAAGTAGGCGGCGCCCATGTGGAACTGGACGTCGGCGGCCGGCAGGCCTCCGCGCGTGCGCGTGAACGCGAAGACCTCCGCCACCGTCGAGCTCAGCGGACCGGACCTGCGCAGCAGCCACTCCGCGAGCGGCTTGGGCTTGTCCGCGCCGTAGAGCGTCAGCTGGTCTGAGACTTCCCAGATCATCGTCACGAAGGGGTGGTCCTGCAGGTTGCGCCCGACGCCCCGAAGGTCATGGCGGGGCTCGATGCCCGCCGCGCGGAGCTCGTCGGAGGGGCCCACGCCCGAGAGGAGCAGCAGGTGCGGTGAGCCGATCGCGCCCGCGCACAGGAGCACCTCGCGGTCTGCCCTTGCGAGCGCCTCGCCGCGCCGGCCCTTTCGCAGCCGCACCCCCACGGCGCGGTCGCCGTCGAACTCGACTCCCAGGACGGCGACGTTGGTCCGCACCTCGAGATTGGGGCGCCCCAGCACCGGGCGCAGGAACGCGTCCGCGGCGCTGAAGCGCTGTCCGTTGCGCTGCGTGACCTGGGCGATCGAGGCGCCGTCCTGCTCGGGTCCGTTGTAGTCGGTGATCTGCGGGATGCCGGCCGCCTCGCTGGCCTGCAGGAAGCGGCGGTTCATCGGACGCGGCGAGCGCTGCTCGCTGACGCGCAGCGGACCGCCCGTGCCGTGGAACTCCGACGCGCCACGGACGTTGTCCTCGGACTTCAGGAAGTAGGGCAGGACGTCGCGGTATCCCCAGCCGGCGGCGCCCTGGGCCTCCCAGGCGTCGTAGTCCAGCGGGCGCCCCCGGACGTAGAGCATCGCGTTCATCGAGCTGCTGCCGCCGAGCATCTTCCCCCGCGGGATGTAGAGCGAGCGTTCGTCCACGTGCGGCTCGGGCTCGGTCGCGAAGTCCCAGTCGAGCTTGCTGTGGAACTGCTTGGGGAATGCGGCCGGGATCTTCACGTTGAGCGAGCGGTCCCTTCCCCCGGCCTCCAGCAGCAGCACTCTCACGGAGGGGTCCTCCGACAGCCGGTTTGCGAGCACGCAGCCCGCCGAGCCCGCTCCCACGATCACGTAGTCATGCATTTAACGACCCTGCTTCCTGTGGTGCGGGCGCTGCCACAGAGACCGGATCGGGGAGCGGCAGGAAGCTGAAGTCACTCACGCTCAGCTCGCTTGCCTGCTGGAGATACTCGCGCATGTAGCCGGGCCAGTTGGCGACGATGCGTCCGTGCTCGTCCCGATACCAGGAGTCGCACCGCGTCCAGGCGGTTCCGGCGAAGCGCGCCTGCAGTGCCCGGTCGCTGGCCGCCTCGACCTCGGGCCGCACCTCGATCGCCCCCGCGCCGCGGCTGGTGAGCTGCTGCAGCGCCTGGCGGATGTAGGCGGCCTGCGTCTCGAGGTAGAAGATGATCGAGCCGCCGGAGGTGTTGGTGTTCGGGCCGTACATGACGAACATATTCGGGAACGCGGGCACTGTCATGCCGAGGTGGGCGTGAGCCCCTCCGGACCAGTACTCGTGCAGCTCGGTCCCGGCCCTTCCGGTGACGCTCATCGGGAACATGAACTCCGTGGTCTGGAACCCTGTGGCCCAGATGATGCAGTCGACCTCGTGGATGGTTCCATCCGCGGTGACCACCCCCTCGGGCGCGATCCGTGTGATCGCGTCGGTCACGAGCTCGACGTTCGGACGCTGCAGCGCGGGCAGGAAGTAGGAGCTGAAGAGCACGCGCTTACAGCCGAACGTGTAATCGGGCCAGGCCTTGCGGCGCGTGTCGGGGTCCTTGAGCTGCGAGCGCATGAACGCCGCCGAGCGTGCGCCTGCGAGACGGCCGACCGTGCGTGGGTGGCGGATTGCCAGCGTGATGGCCTCGCAGTACTGGAACATGAATTTGCGACGGAACTCCTGCAAGCCCGGCAGCCTGCGGTTGGCCTCCTTGACGATCGCGGGGTAGCGGCGGTTCTTTCGGGGCAAGAACCAGTTTCCGGTTCGCTGGAAGACCGTCAGCTGCGCGACCTCAGGGGCGATCTCGGGCACGAACTGCACGGCGCTGGCCCCCGTTCCGACCACGGCCACCCGTCTGCCGGCGAGCGGATATGCGTGATCCCACCGAGCCGAGTGAAAGCTGTGCCCGGCAAAGGTGTCGGCACCCTCGATCCGCGGAGCCGCGGGCTGGTGCAGTTGGCCCGTCGCGAGGACGATCGCGTCGGCCTCATAGGTCTCCCGCTCCGCCGTCTGCACGGTCCACCTGCAGCTCTCCTCGCTCCAGCTGCAGTCAGTGACCGTCGTGTTGGGCCGGACCAGCCCATCTACCTGATGCGACCGCGCGACGTCGCGGATGTAGTCGTGAATCTCGGCCTGCGGCGAGCATAGCTGGGACCAGTCGCGGCGCTTCGCGTAGGAGTAGGAGTAGAGGTGGCTGGGGACGTCGCAGGCCGCTCCGGGATAGCTGTTGTAGAACCACGTCCCGCCCAGGTCCGGTGCCCTCTCGAGGATCGTGACGTTCGTGATGCCATGCCGGCGCAGCTCGATCGCCGCGGCGACCCCGCCGAGCCCGGCCCCGATCACGATCACCTCGAGGCTGCGGCTCGCGGTTGTGCGTGGATGCGTCGCTGCGGTTGCGGCTGACATGCGGCCCCTCCTCCTAGCCCCGCTTGGTGTCAGCGTCAACCTTAGGGGCTTCGCTGCGAGCCTGCTTCGCGCGCCACCCGCCTCAGAGGCCAAGCGTCTCCCCGAGCCACAGCGAGGCCTCGGGGATCTGCCTGGGGTCGATGTGGTGCCCGCCCTCGGACTCGTGATAGTCGACCCGCAGGCCGGCCGACTCCAGCAGCTGCCTTGATCGACGTGCGAAGGCGACGTCTATGACCTCATCGCGCCGGCCGTGCGCGATGAACACCCGCATGCCTGCACGCGCCTCGAGGTCCGGCTCCCAGCCCTCGACGGTCGGCACGAAGCCCGAGAAGGCGAGGAGCCCACCCGGCGCCGGCCGGTCGGAGCCGAGGCCGAGCGCGTAGCTCATCGCCGTGCCCATCGAAAACCCGCCGAGCACGGTGCGCTGCGGGTCGATCCCGGTGCGCTCCCAGAGCTCGTCGTGCAGCTCGGCCAGCTTCGAGTAGGCCTCGTGGAAGGTCACGGGATCGGGGTA
>JAOPZM010000041.1 GCA_025964115.1 Solirubrobacterales bacterium | reverse complement strand
GTTGATCAGGTCGTCAACGCGCTGTGGGCGTGGGTCGGTGAGATGGAACGCCCTTTCGTCGAGTCCCTGCTCGTGCGCTATGTGCTCGAGCGCGCCTGCGACCCAGTCGACCGGGACGATGTTCGTCAGCCCCAGGTCCAGGCCCACGAGCGGCACCCACTCCGGCAGCAGCTGGCGCATCCGCTGGATCGCCTTGAAGAAGTAGTAGGGCCCGTCGATCTTGTCCATCTGGCCCGTCTTCGAGTCGCCGACCACGATTCCCGGCCGGTAGACCCGCCACGGAACGTAGGGCTGTTCGCGCACGATCCGCTCGGACTCGAACTTGGTCCGGTGGTAGGGCGAGGGCAGCTTCTGGCCCTCGTCGAACATATCCTCCGTGAACACGCCGTTGTACTCGCCCGCGACCGCGATCGAGGAGACGTGGTGCAGGTGCTTGGCCTCGACCGCCCGCGCGAGTTCGACGGCGTGGGTCGTGCCACCCACGTTGACGGCCGTGTTCTGCTCCGCCGGCGCGGTCATGTCGTAGACCGCGGCGAGGTGGAAGAAGTGGTTGATCTTCCCCCGCAGCTCGGCGACACGCTCCTGCTCCATGCCCAGCAGCGGGCGGCGCAGGTCTCCCAGCACTGGCTCGATGCGCTCGGCCGCCGACGCTCCGGCGGCGAGGCTCCAGCGCGCGATCAGCTCGTCGAGGCGGCCCGTCGAGCTCTCGCGCACGAGCACGTACACCTTGCCCTGGCGCTGTTCCAGCAGCCGCTCGACCAGACGCCGTCCGATGAAGCCGGTTGCACCTGTGACGAAGTAGGCCATCGCTGCTCGGAGCCTATCTCCTATGCTCCAGCGCCGGCTCCTCCACGGCCCTCGCCCGCGGCGAAGCGCGCCGCCCCGCGCGCCCCGTCCTCGAACACCTCCGGACCCGAGCTGGCCTCGAGCGCGAGCCCCTCGGCGAGCGTCATGCCCAACCCCTCGATCGCGGCGCGCCGGTCGGCCAGCATCGTACGCTGCGGGAACCCCGCGAGCCCCTCCGCGAGCGCGAGCGCGCGCTCCAGGTGAGCGCCCGGCGGCACGACCTCCGTGAGCAGCCCCATCGCCAGCGCCTCCTCGGCGCCCACCATGCGGCCGGTGAGGATCAGATCGAGGGCCCGTCCGAGGCCGACGATGCGCGGCAGGCGCTGCGTGCCGCCGTCGATCAGGGGAACCCCCCAGCGGCGCTCGGGATAGCCGAGCGTGGACCCCTCTGTCGCGATGCGCAGGTCGCACCACAGCGCGATCTCGAGGCCGCCGGCGAGGCAGAAGCCGGAGATCGCGGCGATCGTGGGCTTCGAGGCCGTCAGGCGGGTGAAGCCCATCGGGCCCTCCTCGCTCTCCAGGCGCTCGACGAACGTGTCGGTCGCCTTGAGGTCGGCCCCCGCGCAGAAGGCGACGTCGCCGGCGCCGGTGAGCACGAGCACGCGCGCGTGCTCGTCAGCCTCGAAGCGCAGGTAGGCAGCGTGCAGCGCGGCGGCCGTCGGACCGTCGACGGCGTTGCGCCGTTGCTGCCGGTCGATGGTGATGACGGCAGCCGATCCCCGACGCTCATAGCGGACGGCGGCTGCCTTCCCGCTGCGCTCGGCCTCGCTCATCGGCGGCCGGTCATCCGCGGGCGGAGGCGCGCCTACCAGCCGCCGCGCCACTGAGCGCTGCCGAGAAGAGCCTTTTCGGCGGCTTTGCGTGCTTCCTTGCGCCTTTCCAGATGCCGCTGCAGCGTGCTCATCAGGAACACGAAGATCGGGAAGAACGCGATGATGATGAAGCCCGCGTTGGTGACGACCTTGTCGTTCGTGTCGCCGTAGAAGCCGCGCCCGTTGTTGGAGGCGCTCGCGGCCGGCGCCAGCACGAGCGCCGCCAGCAGCGCGAGCGGGACAAGCCATCTCAGCAGGCGATTGCGCATCTCGGCGGGATCCTAGCGACGGCGCGTGCGGGAGGTCTCCCACGCGGCACCCCGGCGCACCGGAGCACAACCCGTGGGGGCCTACCATCACGGGTCGATGGCGTTGTTGATCGCATCTGACCTGCACAAGGACGTGGCCGGCAAGCCGCTGCTGCGCGGCGTCTCGTTCAAGCTCGAGCGCCGCGAACGGCTGACGATCGCCGGTCGCAACGGCGCGGGCAAGACGACCCTGCTGCGGATGCTCGCGGGGCAGACCTCGATCGACCGCGGCGAGCTGAGCATCGCCAAGGGCGCCCGCATCGCCCTGCACGACCAGCGGCCCCCGAGGGAGCGACGGGTCTCGCTGCAGGACTACCTGCTGTCGGGCTGCGCAGAGGAGCTCGAGATCGAGCGTGAGCTGAGCGAGCTGGAGGCGAGCATGGCCACCGGAGGAGCCGATCAGGCGACGCTCGCGCGCTACAGCCGTGCGCAGGCGCGGCTCGAGGCCCGCGGTGGTTACCTGTGGCGCGACCGCGCGACGGTGATGGCGCGCGGCCTGGGGTTCGTCGAGGCGGACCTCGAGCGCCGGCTGGACACGTTCTCGGGCGGTCAGCTCACGCGCGCCTCGCTCGCCCGCGCGCTTGCGACTGGAGCCGACGTGCTGCTGCTCGACGAGCCCACCAACCATCTCGACATCGAATCGCTCGAGTGGCTCGAGCAGACGCTGAGCGACCTCGACGCCGCGGTCGTGCTCGTCGCGCACGACCGATGGTTCCTGGAGGCGGTCGGCACCGCGGTGCTCGAGTTGTATGGAAGCCCACCCACCCGTTCGCGCTTCTTCGCCGGCAGCTGGCATCAGTGGCGTCGCGAGCAGGCGGCCCGGGAGATCGCGCTGGGCAAGGCGATCGACCGCCAGCAGGCCGAGATCGCGAGGATGGAGAGGTTCATCGAGCGCTTCCGCTACAAGGCCACCAAGGCCCGCCAGGCGCAGTCGCGCGTGAAGAAGCTCGCCAAGATCGAGCGCATCCCGATCTCCGATCGGTCGGCCGACGGCAGGGCGCTGGAGTTCAGCTTCCGCGCCCCGGAGCGTTCGGGACGCGTGATCTTCGAGCTGCTCGACGGACGCATCGAGGTTGGCGGCGAGGCAGGCGGCGGCGGCCCGCCGATCACATTGCTGGACGAGGTCGAGCTCTGGTTGGAGCGCGGTGAGCACGTCTCGCTCGTCGGGCCCAACGGCACCGGCAAGACCACGCTGATCGAGACGCTCGCCGGGCGCCGCCAGC
>JAOPZM010000037.1 GCA_025964115.1 Solirubrobacterales bacterium | reverse complement strand
CGCGTGCGTCACCTCCCAGATCTCACGCGCGTCGTGCTCGACCCATCCGGGCCTCGGGAAGGACGGGGTTATCTCGCGCGTCGCGCGGGCGATCGGCTCTGCCTGCTCATCGAAGACGAAGCAGGTGGTCGCCGTGGTCCCTTGGTCGATCGCGAGGATCATCTGGAGCGCGAGCCTAACGCGGCACCCCGCGCACCGTAGACCCGTAAGAAATCGAGCAGCTGCCGGGCTCGATGGATGAAGCCCGCGGGCGTGCGTCCCGTCGCGCGGTGCTCGAGGTCCAGCTCGATCTCGCTCACGCGATGCCCTGCTCGCACGGCGTCGATCGTCATGCCAACCTCCATCCCGAAGTCGGGCGCGAACGGCAGTACGTCCCGCAGCACGCGCGTGGTGAGCGCCCTCTGCCCGGAGATCGGCGCCGTGGTTCTCAGGCCGCAGCGCCGGCGGATCGCCCAGCGGGCGAAGCCGACCGCCACCCCCAGCCCGCCTCCCACGCGCCGCGCGAAGGCGGCGACCGCGAGGTCCGTCTCACCACTGCGAACCGCCGCCACGAGCGGCAGGAGCCGCCCCGCCGAGGAGCCGAGGTCGCCGTCACAGAGAAGGAACACCGGGCCGTCGCCGATCGCGCGATCCTGGCCCCCGGCCTCGCGGGGGTCCCCGAGGGCGTGCCGCATAGCGTCCCGGGCGGCGTCAGTCACGGCGCCTCCCTTGCCGATCACCCGCTCGCTGCGCACGACCCGCGCCCCTGCCGCCCGCGCGATCTGGGGCGTGCGATCGGTGGAGCCGTCGTCGGCGACCCATACCGGCGCGCCCGGAAAGGCCCCGGCCAGGCCATCCAGGGTCTCTCCGATGCGCTGCGCCTCGTTGTAGGCAGCGACGATGATGAGCGTGTCCGCCGTCATGGATCGGTCGGGGCCGGCGGCTATTGTCCCGGGCGTCCGGCGATCGGCGTTTGGAGGCTGAGATGGCTGTGGTGGAGGCCCATATCACGGGCACGGTATGGAAAATCGAGTGCGCGGTGGGCGATGCCATCGAGGAGGGCGACACGGTGGCGATCCTCGAGTCGATGAAGATGGAGATGCCGGTCGAGGCCGAGGACGGGGGCACGGTCACGGAGATCGTCTGCACCGAGGGCCAGGCGGTCAGCGAGGGCGACCCGCTCGTCGTGCTGGAGTAAGCCGGCCGCGGGCGCGCCGGGCGGCGCTCGGCTAGCCTGTCCGCGCGTGTCCTCCAGCGCTGCAACCCGTGAGCTAGCCGACGGCAAGCTGCTTGTCGACGAGCCCGCCCCGAGCGTCGTCCGGCTGACGATCTCGAACCCGGCCAAGCGCAACGCGCTCGACCACCCGATCCTCGACGCGATCACCGCCACGCTCGACGAGCTGTCCTCCGCGCAGTCCAAGACGCGTTGCCTGGTCGTCACCGGAGCCCACGGGATGTTCTCCGCGGGCTACGACATCGGCGAGATTCCCGAAGCGGAGTTCGAGGAGCGTGCCGAGCAGCTTGTCGCACATCCCTTCACCGAAGCGATCGACGCGCTCGAGGCGTTTCCCTATCCCACGCTCGCCACGCTTCCTGGCCATACGATCGGCGGAGGGCTCGAGCTCGCGCTTGCCTGCGACCTGCGCATCGCCCAGGATCAGATCAAGCTCGGCATGCCCCCGGCGAAGCTTGGGCTCGTCTACTCCCACACCGGTCTCCGGCGCTTCCTCGATGCGATCGGCGCATCGCGCACCCGCGAGCTGTTCCTGCTCGGGCGCTATGTGGATGCACAGACGGCCCTCTCGTGGGGCCTGGTCAACCGCGTCGCGAGCGCCACGGAGCTCGAGGGGCTAACGCTCGAGCTGGCCGCCGAGCTCGCCGGGAACGCTCCGCTCTCGCAGGCCGGGAACAAGCGCGTGATCGCGGAGCTGCTGCGGGCGGAGGGGACACTCCGGGAAAAGGTCGAGGAGGAGCTAATCAAGCTGCGTCGGGATTCATTCGCCTCGGAGGACATGCGCGAGGGCATGCGCGCCTTCGCCGAGAAACGCCCGCCCAGGTGGCGGGGACGTTAGCGACCGTCCATCGCGCCGCATCCAGCCGTCCGGCCCGCCGCCTAACGTGCCGGACATGGAGCCGCTGATCACACGCGAGGAGGCGCTCGAGCTGGGCGAGATCGAGGACCACGCCCAGATCGAAGCTCTCATTCAGCGTGCGTGGCGAGCACGGGTCGAGCGGTTCGCCGACTCGACCGACATGTGCTCGCTGGTGAACGCCAAGTCCGGCGGCTGTGCCGAGGACTGCGGCTTCTGCGCCCAGTCGCGCTTCGCCGACGCCGAGACGCCGATGCACGCGATGATGGAGCCGGATCAGATCCTCGAGCATGCACGAGCCGCCGAGGCCGCGGGCGCGCACCGGTTCTGCATGGTCACCCAGGGACAGGGTCTGTCCAAGCGCGACTTCGAGAAGTACCTCGAAGGCGTGCGGCTGGTCTCCGAGCAGACCAACCTGAAGCGCTGCGCGTCGATCGGCCACATGTCGGCCGAGCGAGCCGCCGCGCTCAGGGAGGCCGGGATCCAGCGAGTGCACCACAACGTCGAGACCGCCGAGAGCTACTACGACGAGGTCACCAGCACCGTCCGCTATCAGGGGCGGCTGCGCACCATCCAGGCGGTGCGCGAGTCCGGGCTCGAGACTTGCGTCGGGGGAATACTCAACCTCGGGGAGACGCGGGAGCAGCGAGTCGAGATGGCCTTCGAGCTGGCCGCCATCGACCCGACGAGCGTGCCGATCAACATGCTCAACCCGCGCCCGGGAACCAAGTTCGGCGACCGCGAATACATGGATCCGTGGGAGGCGGTCAAGTGGATCGCGATCTTCCGCCTGATCCTCCCCGGCGCGCTCTTCCGGCTCTGCGGCGGACGCGTGGAGAACCTCGGCGAGCTCCAGCAGCTCGCGGTGAAGGCCGGCATCAACGGCGTGATGATGGGGAACTTCCTGACCACGCTCGGCAACGAGCCCGAGGCGGACAGGGCCATGTTCGAAGAGCTCGGGCTGAACGTTGCCCGCCAGCCGGACAATGCCGAGAACCCCCGGCCTGACAATCGCTCCGGCTGGCTCGAGGGTGAGACGCCCGATGTGGTCCAGGAGCACCTCACGGGGCCCCCGCCGTCGGAGGGCGTCGATCTGAACGTACGGTTGTGGGACCCCTCGACGCAGCTGCGCTACCGGGCCAAGAGCTCGGTGCCGCCACGCCCCGACGGCGCCGTCAACAAGACCACCCGCCCAACCCCGGTCGGGTAGCAGGGGGACCACGTGAGCGAGATCGAAGCGCGCCTGGCAGAGCTGGAGCGACTCGGTCTCGGGCGCCGGCTGCGCCTGCTCAGCGGACCGCAGGGCCCGACGGTGCTGCTCGAGGGCAAGCCGGTGATGCTGATGTGCTCGAACAACTACCTGGGCCTCGCCGACCATCCACGCGTGCGGGAGGCGGCGGCGGACGCGGCGATGCGCTGGGGTGTCGGCGCGGGGGCCTCCAGGCTGGTGTCGGGGACGATGACGATCCATCGCCGGCTCGAGGAGCGGCTGGCGGCATTTCAGCGCAGCGAGGCCTGCCTGCTGTTCGGCTCGGGCTACCTGGCGAACATCGGCGTGATCGGCGCGCTCGCAGGACGCGGCGACACGGTCTTCTCCGACGAGCTCAACCACGCCTCGATCGTCGACGGCTGCCGCCTGTCTCGCGCCGAGGTCGTCGTCTACCGTCACCGTGACGTCGAGCACCTGCATTGGTGCCTCTACCACCGCGGGCGCCGCGACGGGCAGGGTCGCCAGCTGGTCGTCACCGACTCGGTGTTCTCGATGGACGGCGATGTCGCTCCGCTGGAGGAGATCGTCGAACTCGCGGGCGCGGCCGGGGCGCAGGTCGTCGTTGACGAGGCGCATGCGATCGGGTGCCTCGGCCCCGACGGCCGCGGAGCGCTCGCCGAGGCGGGCCTGGAGGGTGAGGTCGACGTGATCGTCGGCACGCTCGGCAAGTCGCTCGGCTCCTACGGCGCGTATGCCTGTGGCAGCGCGGAGATGATCCGCTACCTGATCAACACGGCCCGCTCGCTGATCTTCTCGACGGCGCCCGGACCGCCGGCCGTCGCGGGAGCACTTGCCGCGCTCGAGCTCCTACAGGAACGTCCCCATCGAGTGGAGCGCCTGCGCTCCAACTCCCGCGTGCTGCGTCAAGCGCTTGCCGAGGAGGGCTTTCCCGTGGCCGAGCTCGAGATGCAGATCGTCCCGTTGGTTGTCGGCGAGGAGCGCGAGGCGATGAGCCTCTGCCAGAAGGCACTCGAAGGAGGCGTGTTCGCGCAGGGCATTCGCCCCCCCACGGTTCCGGCGGGCACGTCGCGGCTGCGCCTGACAGCGATGGCGTCGCACACCCCCGCCGAGCTGCGCTCCGCGGCGCGCGTCTTCGGGGAGGCCGCACGGGCACTCGGGTTGGAGCCGGCTGACATGGGTCCTCCAATCGTCGAGTCTGTGCAGTCGCCGACCGCCCCGATGCCTGCGGAGCCTTCGATGTCAGAGGCGCGCGGCGTCATGGCAGCAGCCGAGCGGGTTTCGGCGGGCGCTCCGTTCGATGGAGAGCTCGAAGGCGGCGCTCGGGAGGAGCAGCCCCCTGCGGGCGGCTCGCTGCGGCCCGAGGGAGCCGAGGCGCCGTTCGACTTCGAGCGCGACCACGCCGCGGCCCGCGCGGCCTAGACGGCCGCCCTCCGCTCAGGCCAGCCGCCACTCCGGGCGATCATGCGAGGACTGTTCGTAACCGGCACGGATACGGGCGCCGGCAAGACCGTCGTTGCGGTGGCGCTGATCGCCGCGGTGGCCGAGGCCGGCGAGCCGGTGAGGGCGCACAAGCCCGCCGTGACGGGGCTCGACGAGCCGCGGGGACGATGGCCGCCGGACCATGAGCTGCTCGCCACGGTGAGCGGCCTGAGCCCCGAGCAGGTCGCGCCGCTGCGCTACGGGCCGGCCGTGTCTCCGCAGCTCGCGGCCGAGCTGGCGGGCGAGCACGTCGAGCCCGAGGCGCTCGAGCGGGCCGCCCGCGCCGCGGGCGAGCAGGGCCTTGTGATCGTGGAGGGTGCCGGCGGGCTGCTCTCGCCCCTTGCGCGCGACTACACCGTGTGCGATCTCGCCGTCGCGCTCGGGCTGCCCGTGCTGATCGCCGCCAGACCCGGCCTCGGGACGATCAACCACTCGCTGCTGACGCTGCTCGCTGCGCGTGCCGCCGGCCTGCAGGTACTTGCGGTTGTGATGACGCCATGGCCGTCGGAGCCGTCGGAGCCGTCGGACCTCGAGGCATCGAACCGCGAGGCGATCGCGCGCATGGGCGGGGTCGAGGTCGCCGGGCTCCCGGCAGTCGCCGGCCCTGACCCGAGCGCGCTCGCGCGTGCCGGCCGGGCGCTGCCCTGGCACCGCTGGCTGGAGACGGCGGTCGGTTAGTCGCGAGCCGGCACCTGCTGGACGGCCCAGCCGTTGCCATCGGGGTCGCTGAAGAAGACGAAGGAGCCCCAGGGGAAGATCTGGACGTCGCCGACCTCCACACCACGCTCGAGCAGCTCATCTCGGGCCGCCTCGATGTCGCCGACGACGAGCTGCAGGCCCTGCAGTGAGCCCGGGGCCATCTGGGTGATGAGGCGATTCAGCCTGACATGCGCGCGACATCGACGATGGCCTCGGTCACGCGCGCGAGATCGCCTGCGTCGATGACATAGGGCGGCATCGTGTAGACCAGGTCGCGGAAGGGGCGAAGCCACACCCCGTGCTCGACGGCGATCGTCGTGGCAGCGGCCATGTCGACCTCGCGCTCCAGCTGCACGACGCCGATCGCGCCTAGCACGCGGACGTCGGAAACGCCGGCGAGCGCCCGCGCCGGCTCGAGGCCCGTACGCAGTCCCGCCTCGATCTCGGCCACGCGGACGCGCCACCCGAGGCCGTCGAGCAGATCGAGCGAGGCGAGCGCGACCGAGCACGCGAGCGGGTTGGCCATGAACGTCGGGCCGTGCATCAGGCCCCCGCCCTCGCCGCGCGAGATCGTCTCGGCCACCTCCGCGGTGCAGAGCGTCGCGGCAAGCGTCATGTACCCGCCGGTCAGCGCCTTGCCCACGCACATGACGTCGGGTGTGACGCCGGCGTGCTCGCAGGCGAACATCTGGCCGGTGCGTCCGAAGCCGGTGGCGATCTCGTCAAGCACCAGGAGCAGGCCGTGCTCGTCGCACAGCGCCCTGAGCAGGGCGACGCACTCGGGAGAGTGAAAGCGCATCCCTCCCGCGCCCTGCACGACCGGCTCGACGATCACCGCGGCCAGTTCGTGCGCGTGCTCGGCGACCAGCGCGCTCAGCCGCGCGGCCCAGCCCTCGTCCAGCGGTGCCTCGAAGCCGTCGGGAGGCCGCTCGGCGAAGACGTGCTCAGGGAGCACCCCGGTGAACAGGCTGTGCATCCCGCCGACGGGATCGCACACCGCCATCGCCCCGAACGTGTCGCCGTGGTAACCGCCCCGAACGGTCAGCAGCCGCCGGCGATCTCGCCTACCCGCGGCCCGCTGGAACTGCAGGCACATCTTGATCGCGACCTCGACCGACACCGATCCCGAGTCGGCGAAGAACACCTTCTCGAGGCGACGCGGAGCGAGCTCCGTGAGCCGCTCGGCGAGGCGGATGCCCGGCTCGTGGGTCAGCCCGCCGAACATCACATGGGCCATGCTCTGCAGCTGCTCCGTCACCGCGCGGTCGAGCGCCGGATGGCGGTAGCCGTGGATGGCGCACCACCACGAGGCCATGCCGTCGATCAGCTCGCGCCCGTCGGCCAGCCTCAGCCGTACGCCCTCGGCGGAGACGACGGGCAGCGGCGGAACCGGCGCCGGCAGCGCCCCATAGGGATGCCAGACCCGCCCACGGTCGAGCGCGAGCAGCGCCTCCCAGACGGGATCGGGATTCAAGCGAGCGCGGAGGCGCGCACGGGCGCTCAGTCTTCGTACGGGACGAAATCGCGCTTGCGCGCTCCGCACACCGGGCAGAACCAGGTGTCGGGGATGTCCTCGAACGCGGTACCCGTCGGAATGCCGCCGTCCGGGTCGCCGTCATCGGGGTCGTAGATATAGCCGCAGGACTCGCAGATCCAGCGTTGCAGGGTCTTGGTGGTGGCGCTCATACGGAGAAGATTACCTGCCTGTAGGGTCAAAGGATGAGCATGCGCGAGGAGAGCGAACGCCCGGGCCCCGGTGAGGATTACAACCCGGGGCCGCCCACGCGCCCCCGTCAGGCCGCCACGGTGATCCTGCTGCGAGGCGGCGAGAAGGACCTCGAGGTGCTGCTCGTCAGGCGCACGCCGCAGGCCCGATTCATGGGCGGCGTGTGGGTGTTCCCCGGAGGCGCCGTCGACGCCGACGAGGGCGACGGCGACGATGCCCACCGCGCCGCGGCCGTCCGCGAGCTGCACGAGGAGGCGGCAATCGAGCTCGGCGACCCAGCCGAGCTCGTCAAGTTCTCACGCTGGATCACGCCGGCCGCGGTCCAGATCCGCTTCGACACGCACTTCTTCCTCGCCTGCCTGCCCGACGGACAGGAGCCGCGGATCGACGGCGAGGAGTGCGTCGACCTCGGCTGGTTCCGTCCCCTGGACGCCCTCCGTGCCTACCAGGCGGGCGAGATCTCGTTGGTGTTTCCGACGATCAAGCACCTCGAACAGCTGGGTGGCTTCGACTCGGTGCAGGAGCTGCTCGCCTACGCCCGCCGACGCGAGGTGCAGCCGGTGGAGCCGAAGGTCGTGCTCGAGGGCGAGGTGGCCCGCATCCTGCTGCCCGGCGAGCCCGGTTACTGACGCATCGCGGCGCCCCGTCAGGCCGGGCGCTGGGCGTTGACCACGTGAGTGACCGCGTTGATCAGCGCCAGGTGGGTGAAGGCCTGCGGGTAGTTTCCGAGGTGACGGCCTGAGGATGCCTCGAGCTCCTCGGCGTAGAGCCCCAGCGGGGATGCGTAGGAGAGCAGCCGCTCGCACAGGTGCTCGGCCTCGCAGTACTCGCCGATCTCCGACAGCGCCGAGACCATCCAGAAGGAGCAGATCAGGAACGTGCCCTCCTCCCCTTCCAGGCCGTCGTCGGTCTCCTCGGGCCGGTAGCGCAGCACGAGGCCGCCCTCGGTCAGCTCCTCGCGGATCGCGCGCACGGTGGCTCGCACGCGCTCGTCCTCGGGGGGCAGGAACCGCACGAGCGGCACGAGCAGCGTCGAGGCGTCGAGCGCGTCGGTTTCGTAGTGCTGGCGGAAGACGCCGCGCTCGTCGACGCCCCGCTCGAGGATGTCCGCGCGGATCTGATCGGCGAGCGCCTGCCACTCCTCGGCGTGGTCGAGATGTCCGCGCCGTTCGGCCAGGCGCGCGCCCCTGTCCATCGCCACCCAGCACATCAGCTTCGAGGAGACGTAGTGGTGAGGCTCGCCGCGCGCCTCCCAGATCCCCTGGTCGGGTTCCGTCCAGGCCCTCGCGGCGCACTTGACCTGGTCGACCAGAACGGGCCACAGCCGCTCGGGTATGTGGTCGCGCCGCTTGGAGTGCAGGTAGACCGAGTCGAGCACGGCGCCGAACACGTCGTTCTGGCGCTGCTTGTAGGCAGCGTTGCCGATGCGTACCGGCCGCGCGCCCTCGTAGCCCTTGAGGTGATCCAGCGTGACCTCCTCGAGGTCCTTGTCGCCCTTGATGCCGTACATGATCTGCAGCGAGCCGTCCTCGTTGCGCGGAACGTCGGCCACGTACTGGATGAAGTCGTCGGCCTCCCAGTCGAGCCCCAGCGCGTGCAGCGCCCAGAGCGTGAAGGCGGCGTCGCGCATCCAGCAGTAGCGGTAGTCCCAGTTGCGTTCTCCGCCGGGCGTCTCCGGCAGGGAGGTCGTCGGCGCCGCGACGAGCGCGCCGGTCGGCATGAATGTCAGGCCCTTCAGGGCCAGAGCGGAGCGCTCGAGGTGGATGCGCCAGGGATGGTCGGGATAGGTGCCTTCGGCAAGCCAGGTGCGCCAGAAGTGGCTGGTGCGGGAGATGTGCTCGGCGGCCGCGTCGACCGTCAGCGGACCGCCCCGTGCCTCCGTCCACGACATCGCACAGAAGCGGCTCTCGCCCTCGCTCATCGTGTGACGCCCGTGTGCCCGGTTGCCCTCGATCCCCATCCGGATGTCGCTGTAGAGCCTGAACCCCGCGGTTTCATGAACCGCGTCCATCTGGCAGGTGCCGCCGTCCCGGCCCTCGTCGGCGACGGCCCAGTCCGCCGGCGTCGCACCGTAGTCGAGCATCGGCTCGCAGACGATCTCGACCGAGACCTGCCCCTGAATGCATTCGATGATGCGCACCAGCAGGTGATCCGCATCGAAGTCGGTGGGCGGCCGCGTATGACTCGAGCCGTGCTCGTTGTCGTGCCAGTCGCCGATGCTGAGCCCGTCGATCACGCGCATCCATCCCTGCGGGGTCATCCAGGTCGTCTCGATCAGGTTCGTCCCAGGGAGGTAGCGCCGGCCGGCCGGGACGTAAACGCCATAGGGACCGACCCGCCAGCTGCCGGCTCCGCGATCGAGGATCGCCCCGAACACCGATGGCGAGTCGAAATGCGGCAGGCACAGCCACTCGATCGATCCGTCGGAGGCGACGAGCGCGCCCGTATGGCAGTCGGAGAGGAAGCCGTACTCGGCGATCGGGGGGAACGGCGAGTCGATCGACGTGAACAGCGAGCCGGCGGCAGTGGGCATCGGCATGCCGGCATTCGGCTTCAACCCACCGACGGCTTCGGGGCGGCTCACCATTCGGTGCCCTCGAACCTCGGGCGCTCGACGCCGGCCGGCAGGACGTGCTCGTCGGCGAGCTTGTCCAGGTGCGCAGCCAGCGTGACGGTGGCCAGCCCGCGAAGCGCCTGCGGCACGTCCGACCAGACGGCGTCGAGCAGCTCCTGAACGGTGCGGCAGCCGCGACCGAGCGCTGCGATCAGCTTGTTCTCGCGGTCGAGCCGATGATCGACGTATTCCTCCAGCTTCGCGTGCGGATCCCACACGGGCGGACCGTGGCCGGGGCAGAGGACGCTGAAGTCCCGGCGCAGGCTCAGGCGTGTGAGCGCCCGCAGGTAGCCGGCCATGGCGCCACGGTAGGGGCTGATGAACACGCTGCCTTCGCCGAGGACGGCATCGCCGGTGAAGCAGGCCCCCTCGGCGATCAGCGCGAAGTGACCTGCCGCATGGCCGGGCGTGGCGACCGCCTCGAAGGGGCCCACGCGAGCGCCTTCCTTGAGCAGGACCTCGACCTCGCCGCGCCCGGCCGCGACGGGCGCCGGATAGCGTGCGAGCAGGGCGGGCACCGCCTCACAGTGATCCTGGTGGTCGTGGGTGAGCGCCACGCCACCGAGCCCGCCGCGAGCCTCGATCGCCTCGAACAGGGCCTCGAGGTGCGGGTCGAGCCGTGGACCCGGGTCGACCACCCAGGCGGGCTCGCGGCCCACCACCCAGGTGTTGGTGCCCGAGAGCGTCACCGGCCCGGGATTGGCGGCCCGCAGCCAGAGGACGTCGTAGTCGCGCAGCAGCCGCGCAGCCGATCCGGCCTCTGTGGAGCCGGCCTCGAAGGTGAGGCCGGCTTCCTCGCCGCCTGCTCCGCGTGAAGGCGAAGGGCTCATCCCGGCGACGTTAGCTGACATCGCGGCGTGAGCCCTCCAATCGGCTACCTCGACCTCTGAGAGGCCCTCCCGCGCCGGCCGCCACCTGTGCGAGCGCCGCCACCCGAGCGCGGCTGGCCGCCGCCCCGCCCGCGGCTCGGTCCCCGTCCGCGGGTCTGCGATGCGCCGGGGCTCATCCCGGCCAGCTCCAGCTCCCGGTGCAGTCCGAGATCGCCGACCATGCCGCTCAGCTCACGCGTCTGGTCATGCGTGACGAGGGTGACGCCGACACCGCTGGCTCCCGCACGCGCGGTGCGTCCGATGCGGTGGACGTAGTCGTCCCGCGTAGCGGGAATGTCGTAGTTGATCACGTGCGTGATCCCGGCCACGTCGATGCCGCGGGCTGCGACGTCGGTCGCCACCAGCGTGTCCACCACCCCGGCCTCGAAGTTCGCCAGCGCGCGCTCGCGCTGCCCCTGCGACTTGTCGCCGTGCATGGCAACCGCCTGAACGCTGCTCGATGCCAACCGCTTCACCAGCCGGTCGGCGCCGCGCTTGGTGCGGACGAACACGAGCGTACGCCCGCGCTCGGCGTCGTTCAGCTCGGAGACCAGGTGCGCGACCTTGCGCTCGTGCGCGACCGTCACGAACCGGTGCTCGACGTCGCCCTTGCGCTCGGCGGGATGGCTGTGCTCGTGCCGGCGGGGGTTCTGCGTGTAGGCCTTCGCGATGCGCCCGACCTCACCCTCGAGAGTGGCCGAGAAGAGCATCGTCTGGCGCTCGCCGGAGGTCATCTTGACGATCCGGTCGACGACCGGCCGGAAGCCCATGTCGAGCATCCTGTCGGCCTCGTCGAGCACGAGCATCCGGATGCGCTCAAGCGTTATCTCCCTGCGCTCGATCAGGTCGAGCAGACGTCCGGGCGTCGCGACGAGGATGTGTGCGCGCGCCGCCAGTCGTGCCTGCTTGACGATTCCGGCTCCCCCGTAGACGGCAGCGATGCCGAGTGCCCGCGCGTGGGCGGTCGGGCGGAGCTCTTCGACGATCTGGAGGGCCAGCTCGCGTGTCGGCGCGAGGACCAGCGCGGAGGGCCGCGCGTCGGAGTCCTTCAGGCGCTCGACGAGGGGTATCCCGAACGCGAGCGTCTTGCCCGAGCCTGTCGGCGACTGCGCGAGCACGTCGTGGCCTGCCAGCACGTCGGGGATGACCAGTTGCTGAACCGCGAATGGCGCGGCTATCCCGCGCCCTGCAAGCTCTCTTACGACGGCCTCGGACACGCCGAGGTCGGCGAACGTTTCATGCTTCATGTTGTGGTGCTCCTTCTGGCGGCCTGTGGCCGCCGCTGCAGATGGAGATTCGACTGACCCCATCCGCGCGTCTGAAGCGCCAACAAAGACAAAGAACCTCAAGGACGACTTCGCCGCCCGTAGGGTCACCGTAGCAGGCGCCTCGGGGGCCGCTGCAAGCGCACACCCGGGCCGTCTCGCGGCCCTGGACGCCCGAACGGGCTACTGGATGTTGGCCATCACGTGCTTGATGACGGTGTAGTCCTCGATCGAGTAGATGCTCAGGTCCTTGCCGTAGCCGGACTCTTTGAATCCGCCGTGTGGCATCTCGGAGACGAGCGGGATGTGGTCGTTGATCCACACGCAGCCGAAGCGAAGGGCCCTCGAGACCCGCAGCGCCCGGCCGACGTCGCGTGTCCATACCGAAGAGGCGAGCCCGTATCGGGTCGCGTTCGCCCAGTCGATCGCCTGTTGCTCGTCGGTGAACCGCTGCACGGTGATCACGGGTCCGAAGATCTCTCGCTGGATCATCTCGTCGTCCTGCTCGAGTCCCGCCACGACCGTCGGCTCGAGATAGAAGCCCGGCCGGTCCGGCTCGCGGCCCCCCGTGACGATCTCGGCACGCTCCGGGCGCCGCTCCAGAAAGCCCTCCACGCGCTCGCGCTGACGGGCCGAGTTGATCGGCCCGAGGGTGGTCTCGGGAGAGAGCGTGTCGCCGATCACCAGGCCGCTTGCCTGCTCGGCGAGCCCTGAGACCACGTCGTCGTAGACACCGCCGGCGGCCAGCACCCGGGTCGCGGCGGTGCAGTCCTGTCCGGCGTTGTAGTAGCCGGTGCCGGCGATCGTCTCGAGCGCGCTCTCGAGGCTGACGTCGTCGAAGACCACGACGGGCGCCTTGCCGCCGAGCTCGAGGTGCACGCGCTTGAGCGTGTCGGCCGCGGTGCGCGCGATGTGCTTGCCGGTGTCCACGGAGCCGGTGAGCGCCAGCATGTCCACCTCGGGGTGGTTGATCAGCGCCTCGCCGGTCGGCTGGCCCGGGCCCGTCACGACGTTGAGCACGCCCTTCGGCAGGATCTCGGCGACGAGCTCGGCCAGCCTCAGGGTCGTGATCGGGGTCGTCTCCGCGGGCTTCAGCACGACCGTGTTCCCGGCCGCGAGCGCTGGGCCGAATTTCCAGATGGCCATCATCAGCGGGTAGTTCCACGGGGTGATCTGCCCGACCACGCCGACCGCTTCGCGGCGCGTGAACGAGGTGTAGCCCTCCATGTACTCGCCCGCGGCACGTCCCTCGAGGCTGCGCGCAGCCCCGGCGAAGAAGCGCAGGTTGTCGACCATCACCGGTATCTCGTCGCTCTTGACGGCTTCGATCGGCTTGCCGGCGTTCAGCGCCTCCAGGCGCGCGATCTCATCGCCGTTCTCCTCGATCACGTTGGCGATCGCGAGCAGAGCCTCCGAACGCTGCGCGGGGGTCGTGCGGGTCCAGCCGTCGAAGGCGCGGCGTGCCGCCCTGACGGCGCGGTCGACATCCTCTGGGGTCGAGCGCGGGGCGCGGGCCAGCTCCTCGCCGGTGGCTGGGTTCAGCACCGGTTCGCTCTCGCCGTCGGAGGAGACCAGCTCGCCGTCGATGAAGTTCTTGAGGGTCTCTGTTGTGGTCGCCATCTTCGATCTTCCCCTCCTGTGGGGTGCGTGTTGTGGAGGTTGAGCCTTCTCTGCTGGTTATACGGGGACCGCCGGCACGCCGAGGGCCTCGGCCACCGCCGGGTGGGTGATCCGGCCGTCGCGAACGTTCAAGCCGCGGCGCAGCGCTTCATTGCGCTGGAGGGCCTCGTCGACGCCGAAGTCGGCGAGTTCGATCACGTAGGGCAGCGTCGCGTTGGTGAGCGCATACGTCGAGGTGATCGGCACGGCTCCGGGCATGTTCGTGACGCAGTAGTGCGTGATCCCGTCGACCTCGTAGGTCGGATGGGAGTGCGTCGTCGGCCGCGAGGTCTCGAAGCAGCCGCCCTGGTCGATGGAGACGTCGACGAGGACCGCGTTGCGCTTCATCACTTTCAGCTGCTCGCGGGTCACCACCCGCGGCGCGCGAGCGCCGTGGATCAGCACCGCTCCGATCACGAGGTCCGCGGCAGGCAGCATCTCCTCGATCGCCAGCGTCGAGGAGTACACGGTCGAGGCTCGGCCGGCGAACGCCACTTCGAGCTCGCGCAGGCGGTCGATCGAGCGGTCGAACACGAACACGTCCGCCTGCATCCCGATCGCGATGATCGCCGCGTTCATGCCGACGACGCCCCCTCCGATGACCAGCACCGTGGCTGCCGCGACGCCGGGCACGCCGCCGAGCAGGATGCCACGTCCTCCGAGGGGCTTCTCGAGCATGAAGGCGCCGGCCTGAGTCGCGATCTTGCCCGCCACCTCGCTCATCGGCGCGAGCAGCGGCAGGCGCCGATCCGCGTCCTCGACCGTCTCGTACGCGATGCAGGTGGCCCCCGATTCCTGCAGTGCCCGGGCCAGCTCGGGCTCGGCCGCAAGGTGCAGGTAGGTGAACAGGGTCTGACCCTCGCGCAGCCTCGTTGCCTCCTCCGGCTGGGGCTCCTTGACCTTGAGCACCAGCTCGGCCTCGGCGAAGACGGCGTCGGCGTCCTCGACTATGCGCGCGCCCTGCGCGAGGAACTGCTCGTCCGCCATGGCGCTGCCCACGCCGGCGCCAGCCTGCACCAGCACCTCGTGCCCCCCCACGCTGAGCTCCCTGACCCCGGCGGGCGTGATCGCGACGCGGTACTCGTCCGCCTTGATCTCGGTCGGCACCCCTATGCGCATCGGCGGCGGGATCCTTTCGGTGACGTTCCGCAGGGAGGCAACTCGCCGAGGGCGCCTGACTCACGGCGCGTGCTCATCGGGCGAGCTCCCTGCCGCGAAGCGCCAGCCAGAACTCGATGCGATCCCGGGCGCTCGAGAAGTCCCGGCCCGTGAGCTGCTCAACCCGTCGGATTCGGTAGCGGAGCGTGTGCCGGTGGCAGTAGAGCGCGTTTGCCGCCTTCTCCCAGTGCCCGTTGTGCTCGATGAAGACGTCGAGCGAGCGGACCAGCTCCTCGCCGTAGTCGCCCTCCGCCTCTTCGATCGGGCCGAGCACGCCGCGACAGTAGGAGCTGAGCGCGTCGTCGTCCTGCAGCGCCAGCAGCAGCTGGAAGGAGCCGAGGTCGCGGTAGGAGGCGACCTCGGGCGCGTCCCCGTTGCGCAGGCGCACGGCCTCAAGCGCGCAGCGCGCCTCGTGGAAGCTGAGCCTCAGCGAGTGGGTCGCCGACGGGCGGCTCGCGGCGGCGCGCACCTCGCCGAAGCGCACGGCCAGCTCGCCGCGGACCTTGCGCGTCAGCTCGACGGGTTCGAGCCTCTCGGCGTTGACGACGGCGCACAGCAGTCCCGCGCGGATCGCGACCAGCCCGGGGACCTTCTCGCGCTCGAGGATCCGTTCGAGCGGACCGGCCGCCGCGCTCGGATCCGCAAGGCCGAAGGCGAGCACGGCGAGCTGCTCACCGATCCCGAAGGGGCTCAGCCGCGCCTGCACCTCCTCGGGGTAGAGGTGGCCGGTGAGGGCCTCTGCGAGGACATCCCCGGCCATGCTGCGCTGGAGCATTTCGTAGCGCTCGTTGACCAGCTGAGTGAAGCTCCGCTCGGTGATCGCGATGAACGGCAGGCTGTAGGGGACCTCGAACAGTGGGAACAGGCGCTTGCGCGCCGCGGTCACGAGCGCGGCGGGCAGCCGCTTGTGCGTAAAGCCGGTGCCCAGGCCGAGCCCCACGATCTCGTGGTCGGCGAGCCGCGCGATGAACTCGCGCTGCGCCTTCGGGCCATCGAGCTGGATTCCGGTCGTCAGCAGCAGCTCGCCGCCCTTCAGCCACGGGGTCGGGTCGAGCAGCTCGGTGCTGTGCACCCAACGGACGTGCGCCCCTGCGGACTCGCGGCCGCTGACGAGCTCGAGTCCGAGCTCGTCGGTCAGGCTCTCGACAGTGAGCTCCACCGCTCCATCCGCTCTGAGGCCTCGCTCAGCACGGGGCGTAGGATCGCCTCGATCTCCTCGAACTGCTCCGGGCCCGCGATCAACGGCGGGGAGAGCTGCACGATCGGGTCGCCGCGGTCGTCGGTCCGGCAGATGAGACCTCGCCGGTAGAGCTCGCCCGAGAGGAATCCGCGCAACAGGTCCTCTGATTCCTCGGCGTTGAAGGTCTCCTTGCCGTCTTTGTCCTTGACGAGCTCGATCGCGTGGAAGTAGCCGGCTCCGCGCACGTCGCCGACGATCGGCAGATCGCGCAGGCTCTCCAGCATCCCCCGGAGCGCGCCCTCGTTCGCGAGCACGTTCGCGCACAGCCTCTCGCGCTCGATCACATCGATGTTCGCGAGCGCCACGGCGCACGCGACTGGGTGTCCGCCGAAGGTGAAGCCGTGGTTGAAGGCCACCTTGCCGTGCAGGAACGGCTCGGCGATGTGATCGCCTGCGATCATCGCGCCGAGGGGCACGTACGCCGAGCTGATGCCCTTCGCCGTGGTGATGATGTCGGGCAGATAGTCGTAGCGCTCTGACCCGAACCAGTATCCGAGCCGGCCCCACGAGCAGATCACCTCGTCGGAGATCAGCAGCACGCCGTGGCGGTCGCAGATCTCCCGCACGCGCTGGAAGTACCCGTCCTGCGGCACGAAACATCCGCCGCCGTTCTGCACGGGCTCGAGGATCACCGCGGCGACTGTCTCGGGGCCCTGGAATTCGATCGCCTCCTCGATCGCGTCGGCCGCCCACAGCTCGTCACGATCTTCCTGCCAGCGGTAGGAGTTCGTGTTGGGAACCTGCACGCCGCCCGGCGTGAGCGGTTCGAAGGGCACGCGCAGGGGCGTCAGCGCCGTAGCGGTGAGCGCGCCCATCGAGGTGCCGTGGTAGGCGAGATTGCGGGAGACGATCTTGTGGCGTCGCGGCTCCCCACGCTCGGCGTGGTAGGCCTTGGCCAGCTTCCAGGCCGACTCGACCGCCTCCGAGCCGCCGGAGGTGAAGAACACGCGGTTCAGGTTCCCGGGTGCGAGATCCGCCACGCGTGCTGCCAGCTCGATCGCCTTCGGGTGCGCGTAGCTCCAGTTCGTGTAGAAGCCGAGCTCCCTGGCCTGTGCGGCGGCCGCATCGGCGAGCTCGGCGCGACCGTGGCCGACGTTGACGCAGTAGAGCGCCGAGAGGCCGTCGAGATAGCGCCTGCCGTGCTCGTCGTACACGTAACAACCCTCGCCGCGGACGATCACCGGGACCTCATGGTCCTCGTAGGAGCCCATCCGCGTGAAGTGCATCCAGAGATTTCGCTTGGCCAGCTTCTGCAGCCGGCTCTCGGTGCCCTTGTTGACCGCGGGGCCCGACGGTTCCGGCGCGCCGGAACCGGCAGTCGATCCGGTGGGCACAGGGTCCGCGTCAAGCGGACCGTTCAGATTTGCAGATGCAGCCATGGCATCTCCTCTCCGGGGACATTCCCTGCAGCCAATCGCACAGGCTAGACACTCAGGATAAAGATAGCCCCGCCCCTTTCGCCCGACAAGCACTCCGCTGGTCAAGATCCCGGTCTGTCATTGGCCGGATTGTACAAATCATCGCTGGATCTTTGGGACAGTTGCCACTTGTCAGTTTCGCCGGAAGGGCCGAAACTCTTGTGGCGGTCGGGGGAGCCGAGTCGTCCACGTAGAAGAACACGGCAGCAGCCAGAGATAGGAGAGGAGACATGGCCACTGAGAGCGTCGCCGCTGGGGCATCGGGACGGGCACCACTCGCCGGAGCACCCGCAACCGGACGCGTCGAGAGCAAGGGGCTCAAGGGCAACGCGATCGGCTACATCTCGAACGTCGTCATCTCGACGGCATCGGTCGCGCCGGCGTACTCGATCGCGGCAACCCTCGGCTTCATCGTCGCCGACCCCGGAGTCGCCTCCCACGCCCCGGGCGTGCTGTTGGCGGCGTTCGTGCCGATGTTGCTCGTCTCGCTCGCCTACCGCTACCTGAACAAGGCGGATCCCGATGCTGGCACGACGTTCGCTTGGACGACGCGCGCGTTCGGGCCCGGGGCCGGATGGGTCAATGGCTGGGCGATCGTCCTCGCCGACGTCCTCGTGATGGCGTCGCTTGGCTCCGTCGCCGCCATCTACACGTTCAAGCTCTTCGGCTGGCACTGGGCGGAAACGCACAAGGGAGCGGCTCTGGGCGGCTGCGTCCTCTGGATCCTGCTGATGACCTGGATCTGCCATCGCGGGATCGAGCTCTCGGCACGCATCCAGCAGGTGCTGCTGAGCTTCGAGGTCGTGATGCTGGTGATCTTCTCGGTGGTGGCGATCGTCGACGTGTACAGCGGCAACGCGGGGGTCGGCGCGATCGAACCGCACGCCTCGTGGTTCAACCCGTTCGCGATGCCCTTCCACGACCTGGTCGTGGCGCTGCTGCTGGGGATCTTCATCTACTGGGGCTGGGACTCGGGCGTGTCGGTCAACGAGGAGTCCGAGGACTCAAATGAGGGCCCGGGCCGGGCTGCGGTCGTCTCGACGGTCCTGCTCGTCCTGATCTACCTGCTCGTCTCGGCCGGCGCGCAGTCCTACCACGGGGCTGACTTCTTCATCGGCGAAAGCAACGAAGGCCATCGGGAAGACGTCTTGAACGCGCTCGGCAAGGGCGTGCTCGGATCTGTGGGCGTGAAGTTCCTGATCATCGCCGTGCTCACCTCCGCCGCCGCCTCGACGCAGACGACTATCCTGCCGACCGCCCGCACGACCCTCTCGATGGCCAAGTGGGGAGCGCTCCCGTCGGTGATCGGAAAGGTGCACAAGCGCTTCCTCACGCCGACCGTGTCGACGTGGGGCTTCGGCCTGGTCTCGATTCTGGTGGCGGTTCCGCTGATCCTGATCTCGAGCCAGGTGCTCGAACTCGCCGTCGTCGCACTCGGAATCCCGGTCTGCTTCTACTACGGAACCACCGGCTTCGCGAGCGCCGTGTACTACAGGCGAGAGCTGTTCACGAGCGTCCGGAAGTTCGTGCTCGTTGGCCTTCTCCCGGTGATCGGCGGGCTGATCTTCTACGGGATCGGCATCTACGCGATCAAATACTACGGTCACAAGGCGAACGCCGAAGGCAAAGAGTACCTGGGCCTCACGCTGCCGCTCTGGTTCGGCGGGATCGGCATGATCGTCGGCGTTGTTCTGATGGCGATCTCGCGGTTCTACTTCCGCCCGTTCTTCTCACGCAAGACCGAAACAGCGCCACTCGGCCTGCTCGACGCTCCAGTCGAGCGCGCCCCGGCACACCTGATGGGCCGCGGGCACGTCACCCACGGCGTGCACCTGCTGACGCCGGAGGCGGACGGGGGCGCCGACGGGCCGACCGCCCCGGACGGCGATCCGACGGACACGCGCAACCCGTAGACCTAGGGCCGCGCGCCGGCGGGGGCCTCGAGCTCCTGCCGGCCCGTGGGCGACCCGAGCTCGGCCAGCAGTTCCAGGAACGGCGTCGGCGGGAAGGCCTCGGGGCCGAGCACGCCGGCGCCCTTCCAGGCGCCGCGATCGAGCAGCTCCAGCGCGACGATCGGGTTGATCGCCGTCTGCCAGACGACAGCCTGCGAGGCGTACTCGCGCATCGTCTGCTCGTTGTCGACCACGTGATAGAGGTAGGTCGAGCGCGGGGTTCCGTCCTTGCCGGTGCCCCGGACCCAGGTCCCGGCGCAGGTGCGGCCGGTCATCCGCTCGCCGAGCGTCGCTGGGTCGGGCAGGACGGCGGCCACGACGTCGCGGGGCGAGACCTGCATTCCGCGCACAGCGACCGGCGCGGTCGAGTCCAGGCCGAGCTTGTGAAGCGTGCGCAGTACCTGGATGAACTCGTCGCCGAGCGCGTACTTGAAAGTCACCCGCTCGCATTGCACCCAGCGCGGGATCAGCACAACCTCCTCGTGCTCGACATTCACGCATTCGAGCGGGCCGATCCCCTCGGGGAAGTCGAACACCTCCGGCTCTGAGAACGGCTCGGTCGTGTAGTGGCCGCGCCCGCGCTCCCAGATGAGCGGCGGGTTCAGGCACTCCTCGATCGTCGTCCAGATGGAGAACGTCGGGGCGAAGTCATAGCCCTGGACCTTCAGGTCCGCGCCGTCGCGAACGCCGGCTTCGTCGATGCTCGAGAACAGCTCGTCCGCGGCGTACCTGGCGAAGACGTCCGACATCCCGGGCTCCACCCCGATCCCGACGAGCGCCAGCAGGCCGGCGCTCTCCCACTCCTCGTGCCTGGACAGCTGGCGTTCGCCGAGCAGCTCGCCGGGCAGTTCATAGGGACGTTCGGGATGAGGGTGGGACAGGGTCATCGCCATGTCGAGATACGTCACCCCGCCCTCGAACGCGGCGCCGAAGATCGGCTCGTTGAAACGGGGATCGGTCGCGTTGAGCACTGCGTCGGCCCGCACGCGGGCGATCAGCTCCACCAGCTCCTGCGGTTTGGATGCGTCGACGCGCTCCGCCGAGAAGCGGTCCGGCTCTGCAAGCCCATCTGCGACGGCCTGCGCGCGCTCCAGGGCGATGTCGGCGAGGATGACGTGCTCGAACGCCGGACGGCGCTGGGCGATCGCCGCGAACGCCGCACCCACCCCGCCCGCTCCAACGACCAGCACCCTCATCAGCGGCAGTGTGACGCAATTGGCGAGGTCCGGATGGCACAAGCTGAGCGGGCCGATGCGCCGCGATGTCGCGGGCGCCTCCCGTATGCTGCGCCGATCCGCGTGGTCGAGAACACCAGCAGACGATGAGCACCGGCGTCCCCAGCCCCCCGCGTACGCCCACCGGATCGCCCGACACAGCGGGCGCCGAGCCGCCGGCGCACGAGGATGCCCTGACACGTTCCGCCGGGCGCTCGGCTGCAGGTCCAGCCCGCTGGGCGCGCTCGCCGGCCCTCGGCCGTGCGGAGGTCCTGTGGGTCGTCGTGGCGGGGATCGCGCTCGCGGTGATCACGACGTGGCCGCTGGTCCTGCACATGCCGAGCCGGATCGCGCCCGATCTCGGCGATCCGGTGCGTACCGCCTGGGAGGTCGCCTGGGTCGGCCACGCGATCCTGCATCAGCCGCTTCACCTGTTCAACGCCAACGTCTTCTATCCGCACCAGCTCAGCCTCGCCTTCTCGGACTCGCTGCTCGGCTACGGGCCCGCGGGCCTGTTCGGGTCGGGCACCGTCGCGGCGCTTGTCCGCTACAACCTGCTGTTCCTCTTCGCCTGGTCGCTGTGCTTCGTCGGCGCCTACCTGCTGGCGCGCGAGCTCGGCCTCGGCCGGCTCGGCGCGAGCGCTGCGGGCGCCGCCTTCGCCTACGCCCCCTACCGGGTCACCGAGGCCGGGCACCTGCACGTGATCTCCTCCGGAGGGATTCCCCTCGCCCTCTTCCTCCTGCTTCGCGGATACCGCCGCGGCTCCCATGGGCTGGTGCTCGCGGGCTGGCTCGTGGCGGCGTGGCAGGTGAGCCTCGGCTTCACGCTCGGCCTGCAGTTCTGCTACCTGCTCGCGGTGCTCGCCGTGATCGCGGCCGTCTACTGGTGGCGAGGCGCCCTGCGGATCCCCGCTCGCGGCGCCGGCGCGAATCCGGGAGTCGGCGAGGGTAGGCCCGATGACCCGCCGGGCGCGAGCGCACCCGCGGCCCGCGGGCCGCTGATCCCGCGCCACCTGCTGGCCGTCACGCTCGCGGGCATCGCGATCGTCGGGGTGATTGGCGTCTACGAGTCGCTCCCATACCTGAAGATCGCCCACGACTATCCGACGGCCAAACGCACGCTGAAGGAAGTCCGCAACTACTCCTCCGGCCCCGCCGCCTGGCTGTCCGCCTCCTCTGAGAACCGCGTCTGGGGAGGTCTGACCTCGGGGATGCGGGCGAAAGTCCACTCCAAGAACGAGAGCGTGTTCTTCCCGGGCGGGCTGATACTGCTGCTCGCAGCGATCGGGCTGGCCGCGCCGATGCTCACACGGCGATTGCGCCTCGGGCTCGTGCTCGGCGTGCTGACGTGTTCGCTCCTGGCGCTCGGCCTCGGCCTCGGCGGGGCCGGATATCCGTTCCGTCTGCTGCACGATTATGCGCCCGGCTGGGACGGCGTGCGCGTCCCGGGGCGGGTGTTCACGCTGGGAACGCTGTTCTACGCGCTGCTGGCCGGGGCCGGTGTCCAGCTGGTCGTGGGGCGGGTTGCCCCTTGGGCCAAGCGCCGCTCGCTCGACGCGCTGCCGGCGCTCCTCGGGGTGGCTCTGGCGGTGGGGATCGTCGGCGAAGGCGCGGGCCACCTCGCGCATCCCGTCGTGCCCCAGCCGGCGCGCGCCGAGATAGGCCTGGCCGGGCCGGTCATGGACCTGCCGACCGACGGGCCGGCCGACCGTCTCTGGCAGTACTTCTCGACCGACGGCTTCTACAAGATCCCGCAGGGCAACAGCACCTTCGACATCTACAGCGTCGATGACCTGCGTGGTGGCGTCGACGGCTTCCCGGACAAGGCGAGCGTGGAGAAGCTGCGCTACTACGGGATAAAGACGGTCGTGCTGCATCTGCGCATGCCGCGACTGCCCGGCGTCGTCGGCTACGCCCACGCCGAGCCTCCGAACGCCGCGGCCGCGGCGGCGAAGCCGGTCGCCGGACTTGGCATGACCCGGCGTCAGGTCGGATCCGTCGTGATCTACGAGATCGGCCCCGGGCCGAAGGCTTTGCACCCGCGCTGATGTCCGCTGCGGGGGGCGGATCGCCGACGCACACGGCCGGGACGCCCGGTCCACCTGCGACACCGCACACGGGCGCGGCGGGCGCCCCCCGGCGCCGGCGCACCGCGCTGTGGGCCGTGCTGCTCGTGGGACTGGCCTTCGCGTCGGTGATCCAGAACTGGTCGGACAACCAGAGCTCCCATTACGACCTGATCCGTGCGCTCGACGCGGGCCGAACGACGATCGACGCCGGCCCCTATCGCACCAAAGACAAGGCCTACTACAAAGGTCACTGGTACTCGGCGCGGGCACCAGGCCAGGCGATCAACTCGCTGCCCTTCTACGAGCTGAACAACGCGGACTACGCCCCTGCGAACGCGCGCGCCTCTGAGGCGCTGCGCGGCGAAGACGAGATGATCTACTTCGTCGGCCTCTGGGGCAGCGTGCTACCTGGGCTCGCGATGCTGCTGCTCGTGTGGCGTGTCGCCGAGCGCTTCGAGCCGGGCTACGGCGGGCCGGCCGCGGTGGTGCTCGGCCTCGGCACGATGGTGCTCCCCTTCTCGACGCTGCTGTTCTCGCACGTCTTCGCGGCGACGCTGGGCTTCGCGGCGTTCGCGATCATGATGCGCGAGCGCGCAGGCCCGCCGCGGCCGCCGCTGCTGGCTGCGGCCGGCGTGCTGATGGGCTACGCGATCGCCTCGGAGTACCCGTTGGCGTTGGTGGCGGGGGTGCTCGGGCTCTACCTGCTCTCGCGGCCCGGCGCGCTGGCGCCCAGGACGCTCGCCACGCGCGCCGGCGCCTACGTGCTCGGGGGCCTCGTGGGAATCGTGCCGCTACTGCTCTACAACCATGCCGCGTTCCATTCGTGGACGCATCTCGCGTACTCGAACATCCCTCAGCAGCACCAGGGCTTCTTCGGCATCTCGGCGCCCAGCCTGCGCGTGCTCGCGACGCTGCTGTTCGACTCGCGCGGCCTGCTCACGCTCTCTCCGGTGCTGGTGATGGGGGCGATCGGCACGGCGCTTCTCTACAAACGCGGCCACCGCGCCGAGGCGCTCACGATCGGCGGAATCTGCCTCCTCTACCTGGGCTACAACTCCGGCTACTACCTCCCGTTCGGAGGCGGCGCGCCGGGTCCGCGCTTCCTGATCACGATGCTCCCATTCCTGGCGTTCCCGATCGCCATCTCCCTTCGGCGCTTCCCCGGGCCCACGCTGGCCCTGGCCGGCGTCTCGATCACGACGACGGTGATCGCCACGATCACGCACCCGCTCGTCGGCTATGAGAACGAGACGGTGATCTGGATGCGGCTGCTCGGCAAAGGCTCCTTCCAGCCGACGATCGCCTCAGCCGTCGGCCTGGGGCGCAGCTGGGCGGCCATCTGGCCGTTCCTGCTCGCTGCCGCCGCCGCGGTGCTGATGGCCGTCAGGGCGACCCCGCGGCTGCGGCTGCCCGGCCTGGAGCTGGGCACCGGGCTGCTCGTGCTGGCAGCATGGGTGCTGTTCGCAGCGCTCGCCCCCACGCTTCTCGGGATCGACCACCAGGGGCTCCAGAGCATCGTCAAAGCCGGCGACCATACGGCGCTCAACCTCACGCTCCACGAGGGCACCCGCTATCCGCTGAGGACGCTCGCCCCGATAGCCGCCGCCTGCGGCTTCCTGGCGCTTGGCGCGATGGCTCTGCTCCGGAGCGAGCCGGATCCGCCGCGGCCGCCGCGAGAACAGGAGCCCGGGTCCGCGCCCCGAGCGGCGCTGTCTACCTGAGGCCCTACGTCCGATCGCTCTCCGAGGAGCGCTCCTCGAGAGTCGCGGCCGATCCGCGCAGGGCCGGGTCGGCGATGATGCGAACATCGACGCCGGGCAGCCCCTCGAGCAGACGCGCGAGCAACGAGCGCCCGTCGGCCAGGCGCCCGATGCCACGGCGAGCGGCCGGCGTGCCCATCAGCACGTAGGTGCTCCGCAGCGAGCGAGCGGTCGCGATCGCGGCCTCGGCGACATCCTCTGCCTCCTCGACATGCAGGCGCGCTCCGAGCATCGCGACCAGACGCCGGAGCTCCTCCAGCCGCGTGCGGTCCTCGGCAGTGGGCGGGCGGCCCGGCGGGCGCACCAGGAGCACGTCAAGCTCGGCGTCCAGGCGCTGCGCCGAGCGCCACGCACGCCGGATCACGTGCTCGGAGCGGGGGGCCAGCGTGGCGAGCACGAGCAGGCGCTCGGCGATCGGCGCCGGGCCGGGCTCCGGTGGCGCGGCCCTCCCATGCTCATCGCGGCGCACGATCGGGGTGGGCTCGCGCTCCAGGCGCTTGACCTCGACATCCTCGGCGAGGAGGCGCAGAGCCGTCTCGCGCAGAGCCTCGAGATTCTCGATCTTGAAGAAGTTGTTGAGCGCCGCAAGCACTCGCTCGGGTGCGTAGACCTTGCCCGCGCGTAGCCGAGCGATCAGCGCCTGCGGTGTCAGGTCGACGAGGACCAGCTCGTCCGCGGACGAGAGCACCGCGTCCGGGATCGTCTCGCGCACACGCGCACCGGTGAGCTGGCCGACCTGGTCTTTGAGGCTCTCCAGATGCTGAACGTTGACGGTCGAGTAGATGTTGATCCCGGCGTCGAGCACGTCGCGAACGTCCTCGTAGCGCTTCTCGTGCTCGGCGCCCGGCGCATTGGTGTGGGCGAGCTCGTCGATCAGGCACAGCTCGGGTCTGCGCGCCAGCACGGCCGGCAGGTCCATCTCCTGCAGGGGCGTGCCGCGGTAGAGGAGGGTCCGGCGCGGCACGACCTCGAGGCTGCCTGCCTGCGCGAGCGTCTCGGCGCGGCCGTGCGGCTCGAGGTAGCCGATGACGACGTCCCGCACGCGCTCGGCTTCCGCGCGGCCCTCCTGCAGCATGCGGTAGGTCTTGCCCACGCCGGGGGCCATACCGATGAAGACCTTGAGGTGTCCCCGTTCGTCGGCCATGGATGACCTTGTGGGACGCTACCGAAGTGACCTCCTTTGAGACGGCGGCTGCCGTGCTCGGCGGCTTGCTCGTGCTCGGCGCCCTGCTCTCGGGTCTCGCGCGCCGCAGCATGCTCTCGCTCGCGGCGCTCTTCGTGCTCGCGGGCTTCATCCTCGGCGAAGGTGCCACAGGCGTCCTGCAGTTCAACGCGAGCTCCGGGTTCGTGCGAGACCTGGCCACGGTCGCGCTCATCGTGATCCTCTTCCGGGATGGCCTGGAGGTCGACGCCGAGCTCCTTCAGCGCGAGTGGCATCTGCCCTTGCGCAAGCTGGTGATCGCAATGCCGATCACCGCTGCCATCGTCGCCGCGCTCGCGCATGCGCTCGTCGGCCTCGGCTGGACCGAGTCGTTCCTGCTCGGCGCGCTGCTCTCGCCGACCGACCCGGTGCTCTCCTCGAGCGTCGTCACCGATCCGCGAGTCCCGCGAGTGGTGCGCCATTCGCTCAATCTCGAGTCGGGCCTCAACGACGGCCTGGCCCTCCCGGCTGTGCTCGCGTTCGCCGCCGCGCTCGCCCCGGGCAGCTCGCACTTCGTCTGGTGGCACTACCTGCTGCAGGACGTCGGGCTCGGGCTGGGGTTCGGGCTGGTCTGCGGGTTCGTCGGCTCGCTGCTGATGCCCGACCCCAAGCGGGAGCCCCTCAGCCGGCCGATCCCGGCTCACCAGAAGGCGCTCTACGGACTGGGCCTGGCGTTCGCCACCTATGGCGTGGCCGTCCTGCCCCCACACGGAAACGGCTTCATCGCCGTTTTCGTCGCGGCCATCGTGATCGGCGTTCGCCGCCCTGACCTGCGCCGATACTTCGCCGAGCGCAGCGAGGAGGTCGTGGAGGTCGTCAAGCTCGCGATCTTCACCGTGTTCGGCTCGCTGCTGACCCTCCACGGCCTCTTCGGCGACGGCTGGGCGGCGGTCGGCGTCGTGTTCGGCACCTTCCTACTCGCCCGACCCGTCGCGGTCTGGGTCGCCCTCGCCGGCACGCGGGTGGGAGGAGCGACGAAGGCCTTCATGGCGTGGTTCGGGCCCAAGGGCGTCGCCACGATGGCCTTCTCGCTGCTGATACTCGAGCGCCACGTCTCAGGCGCACAGCGAATCTTCAACATCGCCGCGCTCGCCGTGTTCGCGTCGATCCTCGCGCACGGGCTTACCGATACTCCGGGCGTCAGGTGGATCGCGCGGCGTCAGCCGCGGGACGGCTCTGGGGAGCCTGCCATGGGCGAGGAGGCGATCGGTCCCGCCAGCCGCGCGTGAGGGTGGCTCACAAATGGCCGCCGACCGCGTCGCTCGAGATCTGACGTGTGTCCTGGGGCGCGGTCCGGAGGATCAGGATCTCGGCCGGGACGCGCTCGAGCAGCCATCGCAGGTCCTCGTAGCCGAGCCCCGAATGCTGATCTTCGTCGGCGGAGACGATGATCCGGTCGAAGTGCTCCTGCTCGAGGAGCTTGCGAAGCGCGTCGCGGGCGGTGCGCCCGCGGCCCACACGGGAGTCGACCGATACACCCTGTGAGATCAGACGCTGCTCGATCGCCTCGAGCACCGGCATCCCCCGGGCGCACTGCACGGGCAGTGGCGTCTGAAGAGGCAGGTTCATCGGCACGGTCGCGAGGAAGGCGGGCATCACGGTCGCGTTCTCCGCCTTGGCGAGCCGGACGGCCGCCTCGAAGGACCGGCGGGAGATCGCCTGCCCGGTGAACGGGAGCAGGATGCGGCGGACCGGCCGCGGACGCTCGCGCCTGGGAAGGCGTCCGTTGGGTGGCAGCCAGTAGCCCCCGGCTATCCCCAGCAGGATGCCCGCGGCGACGATGACGATCGCGAGCACGGTCATTGCGGCTCCACGCTCGCTCGCCCGGAGCGGTCGGCGACTATCCGCACGTCGACACCCGGAAGCCGCTGCATCAGTCGCTGCGGCAGTGGCACGCGCAGGCGGGCAAGGCCCCGCGCCGGACGGGAGCGGCCGATCAGGATGTAGGTCGTGCCGCGTCGTGCGGCGACGTCGGCGACGGCCGTCGCCACGTCGTCGGATTCCTCCTCGAGCATCCTCGCGCCGAGCACCGAGGCGAGCTGTCGAAGCGCTGCGAGGGAGCGCTCGTTGTCCTCCGTGAGCTGCTGGCCGGGCTTGCGCACCCAGAGGAGATCTAGCTCCCCGCCGAGGCGCTGGGCGGATCGCCAGGCGCGGCGCACCAGGCGCTGCGCTCCCGGGTAGGGCTCGACGAGCGCGAGCAGGCGCTCGCCCACGGCCTGCGGGGCGTCCGCGGCGAGGCTCTCCTCGCGCGAGCCGACGAGCTCGGAGGTCAGGCGCTTGGCGCCGACCTCCTCGGCCACCTGGCGCAGCGCCACCTCGCGCAGGGCGGCGAGGTTCTCGATCCGGAAGAAGTTGTTGAGCGCGGCATCGATCCGCTCGGAGGGATAGATCTTGCCTTCGCGAAGACGATCGAGCAGCGCCTCCGGAGTGAGGTCGATGAGCACGACTTCGTCCGCGCGCCCGAGGATCGCATCGGGGATCGTCTCCCGCACGCGGATCCCGCTGAGCTCGGTGATGTGGTCGTTGAGCGACTCGAGGTGCTGGACGTTGAGCGTGGACAGCACGTCGATCCCGGCGGAGAGGATCTCCTCGACGTCTTCATAGCGCTTGGCGTGTTCGCTGCCCGGAGCGTTGGTGTGCGCGAGCTCGTCGATCAGGCAGGCCTCCGGTGCCCGGAGCAGGACCGCGCGAAGGTCCATCTCCTCGAGCACCGTCTGCCGGTAGCTCATGCGCATGCGCGGCAGGATCGCCAGGCCGTCGGCCAGCTGGGCCGTCTCGGCGCGACCGTGGGTCTCGAGCAGCCCGATGACCACATCGCGTCCCGCCTCGAGCTCGACGCGGCCCTCGACCAGCATGCGGAAGGTCTTTCCGACGCCCGCGGCCATGCCGAGGAAGACCTTCAGACGACCACGGCGGGTGCCACCGGATACCGACTTGGGGGGCGCTAGCTCGGCCGCGGTGATCGCCTCGCTCATCCTCCCAGGAGGTTATGCACGACCAGATCGATGAGCTTGATGCCGATGAACGGCGCGATGATCCCGCCAAGGCCGTAGATCAGGAGGTTGCGCCGCAGCAGGGCGCTGGCGCCGATCGGCCGGTAGCGCACCCCCCGCAGGGCCAGCGGGATCAGCAGCGGGATGACGATCGCGTTGAAGATGATCGCCGAGACGATCGCGCTGCGCGGCGAGCCCAGGCCCATGACGTTGAGCACGTGCAGCGGGCTCTTTGATTCGTGCCCGCCCACCCCAGTCGCCCAGGTGCCCACGAATATCGCCGGCAGGATCGCGAAGTACTTGGCGACGTCGTTGGCGATCGAGAACGTCGTCAGCGCTCCGCGGGTGATGAGCAGCTGCTTGCCCACCTCGACGATCTCGATCAGCTTCGTCGGATTCGAGTCGAGGTCGACCATGTTCCCCGCCTCGCGGGCTGCCTGGGTGCCGGTGTTCATCGCGACGCCCACGTCGGCCTGGGCGAGCGCGGGCGCGTCGTTCGTGCCGTCCCCTGTCATCGCGACGAGCCGCCCGTCGCTCTGCTGTTCGCGGATCAGCTCGAGCTTCGCCTCGGGGGTCGCTTCGGAGAGGAAGTCGTCGACGCCCGACTCCTCGGCGATCTTCGCGGCGGTGAGGCGGTTGTCGCCCGTGACCATGACGGTCTTGATCCCCATCGCCCGCAGATGGTCGAAGCGGACGCGCATGCCCTCCTTGATCGTGTCCTTGAGGTAGATCACGCCGAGGACCTGGTTGTCGCGAGCGACCGCCAGCGGCGTGCCGCCCTCGCGGCCGATGCGGTCGAGCTGGGCCTGCAGCTCGGGAGGCGGGGAGCCGCCTTCGCGGTTGACGAGCTCGACGATCGCGTCGCCGGCGCCCTTGCGCAGCCGCCGGCCGTCGATGTCGACCCCGCTCATCCTCGTCTGCGCGGTGAACGGGACGAAGTCGGCGTGCAGTGTGGACATGTCGTGCTCGCGGATCCCGTACTGCTTGGCGAGCACCACGATCGAGCGGCCCTCGGGTGTCTCGTCGGCGAGCGAGGAGAGCTGCGCGACCTCTGCCAGCTCGGACTCGGGAACGCCCGGCATCGGCACGAACTCCGAGGCCAGCCTGTTGCCGATGGTGATCGTCCCGGTCTTGTCGAGCAGCAACACGTCGACGTCGCCGGAGGCCTCGACGGCGCGCCCCGATAGCGCGAGCACGTTGCGGCGGACGAGCCGGTCCATCCCGGCGATGCCGATCGCGGACAGCAGCGCGCCGATCGTCGTAGGGATCAGCGCCACGAGCAGCGCGATCAAGGTCGTCTCGGAGATCGGGGTGTGCGCGAACAGGCCGAAGGGCCGCAGCGTGGCGACGACGATCATGAAGATCAGCGTGAGCGCGGCGAGCAGTATGTTCAGCGCGATCTCGTTGGGGGTCTTGCGCCGCGCGGCACCCTCGACGAGCGCGATCATCCGGTCGAGGAACGATTTGCCGGGCTCCTGGGTGATTTCCACGACGATCTCATCGGAGGTCACACGGGTGCCGCCCGTGACGGCGCTGCGGTCTCCTCCGGACTCACGGATGACGGGCGCCGACTCGCCGGTGATCGCCGACTCGTCGACGGTCGCGATTCCCTCGATCACGGTGCCGTCGCCTGGGATCAGCTCCCCTGCCGGGACGATCACGATGTCACCGCGCGCGAGCTCGGCCGCGGCCTTCGTCGAGCCATCGCGCATTTTCGCGATCGTCTCCTTGCGCATCGCTCGCAGCGTCTCCGCCTGCGCACGACCGCGGCCCTCGGCGAACGCCTCGGCCATGTTGGCGAACACCACCGTCAGCCAGAGCCAGAGCGCGATCACGAACGTGTACCAGGCGGGCTCGTGGCCACCGCCGAGCGAATTGCCCCCGAAGACCTGGATCAGCCACGTCACCGTGGTGATCACAGAGCCGATCTCCACGACGAACATCACCGGGTTGCGGACCTGTACGCGCGGGTCGAGCTTCTTGAAGCTGTCTAGGAGCGCGCGCCAGACGATGTCGCGCTGGAACAGCGAGATGGCCTGCCGTTCGCGACCGGCCGGGGTCTGCTGCCGTTCGGGGGCCGCGGGCGTCTGCGTCGACATCAGCGCGCCCCACCCGTGAGGCGATCGAGCGCGAGGTTGAGCTCGAGCACGTTCACTCCGGGCTCACCGGAGAAGCCGATGCCGCGCGCGTCGGTGTACTTGGAGACGAGCGCGCCGACGACCGCGAGCGACAGGTGACGCACGGCCGCGACACGGTGAGCCTGGATCCGCGCGTTGGCCTGTGAGATTTCAGGGTCGAGGTTGGAGCCGGAGCTGTTGGCTGCGTCGACTGGAACATGAGCCGCATCGAGGCCGGGGTTGTAGGGCCCCTCGAGTTCGATGTAGCCCTTGATGTGTTCGGCGATCGCTTCCTCGGTCGCCCTGCTGTTCGGGCCGAGGTTCGAGAAGGTGCTCGCGGCCGCGTTGTAGGCGCCACCTTCGGTCACGGACGGGCGGGTCTGGAAGTAGCGCTCGTCGGGTTCGGTGACGACGACGCCCTTTTCTTCGAGGACCTTGCCGTTCTTGACCTTTGGGTCGGCGAACGACTGGCCGATGATCTTCGAGCCGACGAGCTTGCCGTTCACGTGGATCTGCTGGCCGTTGGCGTTGCCTGGGAAGGCGACCTGGCTCACGCCGGTGATCACCAGCGGGTAGACGAGCCCCAGGAGGACCGTGAACACGAGGGCGGCGATGGTGGAGGTGACGATGTCGCGGCGCATGTCAGTAGAGATGGCTCGTCAGCCCCTGGACGACCGGGCCGAGCAGCAGGGCGGGGAAGAAGGTCAGCGCGCCCACGAGGACGATCACGCCGATCAGCAGGACCACGAACGTCCCGTTGTCGGTGCGCATCGTTCCGAGGCCCGCGGGCGTGACCCGCTTGCCCGCCAGCGCGCCGGCCACGGCAAGCGCGAACAGGATCGGCACGTAGCGGGCGAGGAGCATGTCGAAGCCCCCGAGCAGGTCGGCGAACGTGACGCCGTGCGAGCCGACGTTGCCTGCGTTGGGCTGGATGAAGCCGGTGTAGCCCGCGAAGGCCGAGCCGTTGTTGTTGGCCTGGGAGAGGTAGGCGTAGAAGCTCTCCGAGAAGCCCTGCGGCCCGGTGGCTGCTTTGGAGATCGATTCGCGTCCGGCATGGCTCGCGGTCGCGAGCGCCGTGGCGAGCAGCGCGGCAAGCGGGGTGATGAGAATGCCGAGGCCCGCGAGCTTTATCTCCCTCGCCTCGAGCTTCTTGCCCAGCCACTCGGGTGTCCGGCCCACCATCAACCCGCCGATGAACACCGCCAGCAGGACGTACAGGAGGATCGAGTAGAGGCCCGTGCCCACGCCTCCGAAGATCACCTCGCTGGCCGACAGGTTGGCGAACGGGACGGCTCCGCCGATGCCCGTGAATGACTCGATCGCACTGTTGACGGCACCGCACGAGGTGACCGTCGTGACGACGTCGAAGAGCGCCGATCCCGCGATCCCGAAGCGCTGCTCCTTGCCTTCGAGGTTCCCCCCGGATGAGCCTGCGATCACGTGCGTGTGCAGGCCGGCCGCGTGCTGTGCCGGCGAGCCGTGCGCCTCGGCGATGTAGGCGACCGCTGCCGCGCCGAGGAACATCAGGATCATCGTCGCGTAGATGGCGTAGCCCTGACGGCGGTTGCCTGTCATGCGCCCGTAGGCGAACACGAGCGCTGCCGGGATGATCAGCACGAGGAGCATCTCGAAGAAGTTGGTGAAGGCGGTCGGGTTCTCGAACGGGTGCGCCGAGTTCGTGTTGAAGAAGCCGCCGCCGTTCGTCCCCACCATCTTGATCGCCTCCTGCGAGGCGACCGGCCCCATCGCGATGGTCTGGGTGAGCCCCGTGACGGTGTGGACCGTCAGGTAGTGGGAGAAGTTCGCGATCACGCCCTGGGAGACGAGCACGATCGCCGCGAGCACCGACAGCGGCGCGAGCACGTAGAGAATCGTGCGAACGAGGTCCTGCCAGAAGTTTCCGAGGCTCTTGCCGGTGCGCCCGATGATCCCGCGGATCAGCGCGATCGCGACGACGATCCCGACGCCGGCCGACAACCAGTTCTGGACCGTCAGCCCGATCATCTGGCTGAGGTAGCTCATCGTCGTCTCGCCGCTGTAGTACTGCCAGTTGGTGTTCGTCATGAACGACGAGGCCGTGTTGAAGGTGACGTTCCACGGCGCCGACTCGAAACCCAGCGGGTTCAGGACGTGCGGCACGAAGAAGGCGTCCTGCGTGCGCAGAATCAGATACAGCAGCAGCCAGCCGGCGAGCGAGAAGACGATCAGGCTCTTCGCGTAGGACTTCCAGTCCTGCTCGCGGTTCGGATCGACGCGGAGGACTTTGTAGAGAAAGCGCTCGGGCCCTCCGAAGATCGGCGTGAGGAACACACGCTTGCCGCTGTAGACGTTCGCGAGGTAGCTGCCGAAGGGGATCGCGAGCGCGGTCAGGAGGACCGCGAATAGGGCGATCGTGAGCCAGCCGGTGACGGTCAAAGCTTGTCCCCGCGAATCAGCGCGTAGAAGAGATAGGCGATCACGAGGACGGAGACGACGAGGCCGAAGAAGTCGGCGCCGCTCATGTGCGCGATGAACGAGCCCAACGGGAGTGGCCCATTCATACCCGGTCGATGCCCTCGATCAGCAACAGCAGGATCGCGAAGGAGACGATCCCGAGAACCACGGCGACGATGTCCATGCGACCAATATGGAGCGCCGCTCGTTACGCCCGCATGACGATTCGCCGGCTGGCCATAACGATTTCGTTACGGTGCCCAGCTCACCCCTGAAATCGGTAGCCCACCCCGGGATCGGTGACGATGTAGCGCGGCGCCGCCGCACCCTGCGGCTCGATCTTCGCTCGCAGGCGGGCGATGTGCGTGCGCAGCGGCTGGATGTCATCGACGTACTGCGGGCCCCACACCTCTGCGAGCAGCGCCCTGTGCGTCATCAGCCGGCCGCGATTGCGGACGAGCACGCGCAGCAGGTCGAACTCGATCGGGGTGAGGTGGATCGGCTCCGAGTCGCGGCGCACGATCCGCGCGGCGAGGTCTATCTCGAGCCCGTTCACTGTTACCCCGGGCTCCTCGCCCGGCTGAGCCGTGCGGCGCAGCGCCGCCTGCAGGCGAGCCACGAGCTCGCGCGTCCCGAACGGCTTGGTGATGTAGTCGTCGGCGCCGGCCTCGAGCGCCCGGACCTTCTGGTCCTCCTCACCAACGGCGGACAGCACGAGGATCGGCATCTCGCTCCATTCGCGTAGCGTGCGCGTGACATCGACTCCGTCGCCGTCGGGAAGCACGAGATCCACGATCGCCGCCTCGGGAACGTGCACCGCCGCCAGGTCCAGCGCCTGCGCGGCGGTTTCGGCGGCCAGCGCGTCGAAGCCCGCCTCGCGCAGCACGACTTTCAGCGCGCGGACGATCTGCGGCTCGTCGTCGACGACGAGCACGCGCGGCCGCTTGGCCGGCGCATCCGGCGCCCTCGCGCTCATGTGGCCGGCGCCGCCGGGTTGGACGGGGAGACCTGCTCGGCACGCCCGATCCCGATCCCGAGCGTCTCGGCGGGCGCCGCCCCATCCTCGGGGCCCGCGGTGTCCTGCGGCAGCGGCAGCTCGAAGACGAACGTCGCACCCTGCCCGGGAAGCGACTCGACGTGCAGGGAGCCGGCGTTGGCCTCGGTGAAGCCGCGGGCGATAGCCAGGCCGAGCCCTGAGCCCCTGTGCCCGCCTCCGGTCGTCCCGGCGCGGTAGAACGGCTCGAAGACACGTTCCAGCTGTGCCGGCGGAATCCCCGGACCGCGGTCGACGATGCGCACGATCACGCGGTCGCCTCCGGGCGGGTGCTCGCCACCTGTCCGCTCCCCGCCGTCGGCCGGCACCGAGGCTCGGCGCGCGCCCGTCAGGCTGTGCACGGCGCGGGCGCGCACCGAGACCGGATGACCGCCGGAGTACCGCCGCGCGTTCTCCAGGACGTTCGCGAAGGCCCGCTCCATCTGCACCGCGTCGACGCTCACGAGCGGCAGGTCGCGGTCGATCGATAGGGCGAACTCGTCCTCGCCGGCGGCGAGCTCGCTCATCGCAGCGCGGATCATCTCCTCGACGGAAGCCCAGTCCCGGCGCGGCTCGGCCGCACCCGCCTGCAGCCGCGAGAGATCGAGCAGGTTGTCGACGAGCCGCGAGAGCCTT
>JAOPZM010000024.1 GCA_025964115.1 Solirubrobacterales bacterium | reverse complement strand
GCGGGGCGGATCGAGGACGCCCTCTCCGATCACCTGCTCGAAGCCGAGCTCGACGAGGTCGAGATCGTACAGGGCGACGTGCTCACCGGAGAAGGACTTGCGCGTGCCCTTGACGGTGTCGACGTCGCGTACTACCTGATGCACTCGATGGAGCGCTCCGCCGCAGACCCTGCTCCCTTCACCGAGCGTGAGCTGCGCGCGGCGGAGAACTTCGCGGCGGCGGCTGCGCGCGGCGGCGTAGCTCGGATCGTCTACCTCGGAGGCCTCGTGCCGCGATGGGAGCACACGGCTAGGCGGACGCCGGGCTCCCGTCATCTGGCAAGTCGCGAAGCCGTCGAGCGCATCCTGCTCGCGGCCGTCCCTGACTCCGTGGCACTGCGTGCGTCGATCGTGATCGGCGAGCGCTCGCGCTCGTTCCGCTTCCTCGTGCGCCTGGTCGAGCGCATGCGCGTACTCACACTCCCGGCATGGCACAGATTCCGCACACAGCCGATCGACGCGCGCGATGTCACCGAGATGCTCGCGGCGTGCTCCGCCGCCGGGGTCTCGGGGCGCTCGCTCGACGTGGGCGGCCCCGACGTCCTCACCTATGGCGAGATGATCACCGAGATCGCGGAGCTGCTGCTCGTGAACCGCCCCTCGCTTCGCCTCGGTGTGAGCGCGACGCCGCTCGCCGGACGCCTCGCCGCCGCCATCGCAGGCGAGGACCCCGAGCTTGTGCTGCCGCTGATGGAGGGACTGCAGGGAGACCTGCTGGCCGCCGAGGACCACGCGGCGGAACTGCTCGGCGTGGAGCTGCACTCGTTCGCGTCGGCCGTCGAGCATGCACTGCGCGAGTGGGAGGAAATCGAGCCGCTGCGGGCGCGCTGATGGGTCGCTGCTCGCGCCGGCGGCGCCAGCAGATACGGTTCGGATGCGCAGCCCCGGCGGCGCCGCAGAGCCCATGAGCCTCGTCACAGCCTCGACCAGCATCGCAGTCGCACCCGCCGAGGTGTGGAAAGTGGTCATGGACGCCGATCGCCTGTGTGACTGGGTCACCATTCACCGTCGACTCGTGCATGCCGACGGAGGTGCCCCACGCGTGGGATACGAGATGGACCAGCAGATACACCTCCGCGGAGTCAACCTCGAGGTTCACTGGAAGCTCGTCGACTGCCGTCCGGGCGAGCTCGCCGTGTGGGAGGGACGCGGCCCTGCACGCTCTCGCGCCCACACCGAGTACCGCCTCAGCGCCGAGAACGGTGGAACCCGGTTTGACTATCGAAATGAATTTCGTCCACCTCTTGGTCCCGTCGGTGCGATTGTCAGCCGCGCGCTCGTTGGAGGCATGCCGGAGCGGGAGGCCAGGCGGTCGCTCGATCGTCTGCGCGCTTACCTCGAGCAGGAGCACTCCGAGCAGACTGGTGTAAAGTCACGCTAGAACGATGTGGGATGGACACATCAATTACTAGTGAAGAGGATGGCATCGTGACCGACTTCCTTGACGAGAAGCGCCGAGAGATCACCGACCGGCTGAAAGAGCTGAAGCCGCTTGTAGATGAGTACAGCCGATTGGAGGCTGCGGCCTCCGCGCTCGATGGCGTAAGGGGCTCGTCCACCGCGACGGCTGCGCCTCGGCGCCGCGGTCCCGGGCGTCCGCGTGGCTCGGTCAGCCGCGCCAAAGCCAAAACTGCGACGCGAACCGTCGCGAAACCGGCGCGCAAACCCGGTCGTCCTGCCGGGCGCCGTCGTGCCGGACGGCGCAAAGGCAGCGGCACGCGCGCGGCCGAGGCGCTCTCCTTCGTGCAGGGGCAGCCGGGCATCACGATCCCGGAGCTCGCCGCGAAGATGGGCATCAAGCAGAACTATCTCTACCGGGTGCTTCCCGGCCTTGAGCAGGAAAACAAGGTGACCAAGAAAGGCCGTGGCTGGCACCCCAAAGGCTAGCTAGCACGGCCACTCGGCTGATTCGTCAGGCGGTCAAAGGAGGGCGCGGTCATGGTGACCGCGCCCCTTTTTGTTCCATAAATCAGATCGAAGACAGTGCGCCGAGGTGCGCCCGCTCGGCGTCTTATCCCTGAATCAGGCCCTGGCTTGCAACCGTGTCACGCTCGCTCACGAGCTCGGCCACCGAGGCATCGATCCTGGCGCGCGAGAAATCGTCGATTTCCAGGCCCTTTACGATCTGCCACTCGCCGTCGGCGCAGATGCACGGGAACCCACAGATCAGGCCCTCGGGAATGCCGTATGAGCCGTCTGACGAGACACCCATCGAGACCCAGTCCACGTTGCCCGTGACCCAGTCGCTCATGTGATCGATCGCGGCACTGGCTGCCGAGGCCGCCGATGAGGAGCCGCGCGCCTCGATGATCGCCGCGCCGCGCTTGCCCACACCGGGCAGGAACTCGTCCTCGATCCATTCCATGTCGTCCACGACATCGACGGCCCGCTCTCCGCGGACCTGTGCGTGGAACAGATCGGGATACATCGTTGGCGAATGGTTTCCCCAGACGCCCATTTTCGTGATGTCGGTCACGGGTGCCGCGACCTTGTTGGCGAGCTGTGCGACCGCCCGGTTGTGGTCGAGTCGCATCATCGCGGTGAAACGCTCGCGAGGTATGTCGGGGGCGTTGTTCATCGCGATCAGGCAGTTCGTGTTCGCGGGGTTGCCGACGACGAGTATCTTCACGTCGGAGGCCGCGCGATCGCTCAGTGCCCTTCCCTGAACGGTGAATATCTTGCCGTTCTCGCTGAGCAGCTCGGCCCGCTCCATGCCCTTCGTGCGGGGGCGCGATCCGACCAGCAGAGCGACGTTGACCCCGTCGAACGCTTCCTCCGGGCTGTCGTGCAGGTCGAGGCCTGAGAGCAGCGGGAAGGCGCCGTCGACGAGCTCCATCGCCACCCCTTCGAGCGCCCCCATCGCCTGTGGGATCTCGAGCAGACGCAGGTCGATCGGCTGGTCCGGTCCGAGCAGCTGCCC
>JAOPZM010000183.1 GCA_025964115.1 Solirubrobacterales bacterium | reverse complement strand
TGCCGAGCTTCACGCTGTCGAAGACGATCCCGGTTGGCCAGGACCCAGGATGGGCGGTCAACAGCCCGGACGGGCGCTACTGCTTTGTCTCGTCGCGCGCCGACCCCGGCGCCAACAGCGTCGCAGTCGTCTCCTACGCGACGCAGAGTGTGGTCGCGACACTGCCTACCGGTCACCATCCCCAGACCGAGATCACCGCTACGGTGCCGGACAGCGTCCTCGAGGCGGGCGGGTTCCGCTAACGGCGCCACCGCGAGGAACCGTGCTCCCTGGAGTACTGAGCTCGCTTCTGGGTGGGGTCAGTGCTGCTGGCTCGGCCGCACGAGTTCGTCGAGCCGCGACAGGAACAGCTTGAGAATTGGTGATGTGTTCGTCTTGCTGTAGCCCACCGCTATATCGATCGTCGGTGCCTCGCCTTGCAGCGGACGGGTGACGACCGACTCGGGCAGCAGATTCGTGGCGTAGGCGGGCATGAGCGCCAGCCCGCGGGTCGATGCGACCAGGGACATGGCCATCGCCATGTTGTCCACCCCGTGATCCACTTTGATGTCGAGCCCCGAGCCGCGGAGATAGTCTTCGGTGACGGCCTGCAGCACGGTGGCCTTGTTCGCACCGCCGATGAAAGTCTCGCCGACGAAATCTTGCGGGCGTACTGCGTCGCGGACGGTAAGGCGATGGTCACTGGGCATCAGGACGATGAGCGGCTCGTGGTCCACCACGTGGTACTCGAGGTCGTAGCCCGGCTCCACGCGCAGAAAGGCTAGGTCCAGCCGCCCGCGCGCGATCGCTTCGGCGAGGTCCGGCGAGTAGTCGCTGAAAACCGTGACGTGGATGTTCTTCAGTTCGTCGCGCAGCACGTGCATCGCCTGCGGCAGCCAGTCCATCTCGTGTCCGGTTTGGAAGCCGATGGCGAAGGTCTTGCTCGGCGGTTGCGCCGCCCGGCGTGCCGTTTCGACGGCGGCATCGACATGCATAAGCGCCACGCGGGCGTGGTCGAGGAAGGCCTTGCCGGCAGCGGTCAGCTCGACGCCATGGACGCTACGCGACAGCAGCTCGACCCCGACCTGATCTTCCAGATCCCGGATCTGCCGACTTAGCGACGGCTGCGAGATGTACAGCCGGTTCCTGGCCGCCTCAGTCAGGCTGCCAATTTCGGCGACGGCGATGAAATACCGAAGATGTCGCAGCTCCATTGCACTCCCATGCCCGTGAGGTATGCCACCAGCTTACAAAGTCTTTTTCAAATCGGCCACAAGCCCCTAATGTCTCGACAATTCAGACGAGCTGAGCCCCAAGCACCGAATCGCTGGTCATACCCCACAAGTCATACCAGACAGGAGCTGAAAAATGAATAAGCCCGTCATTCTGATCACCGGAGCGCTCAGCGGTATCGGCCGTGCCGCCGCGGTCGCCTTCGCCAAGAAGGGGGCGAGCGTGGTCGTTGCGGGCCGGCGCGATGACATCGGCAACGAACTCGTTGAGGAGCTACGCGCTTTCGATGCGGAGGCGGAGTTCATCAACGCCGACATCCGTAACGAGGATGACGTCCGCGATCTGGTCGACAAGACGGTCGCACGGTTTGGCCGTCTCGACGTCGCCGTGAACAATGCCGGCACCGAGGGCCAGGTTGGCCCGATCAGGGACCAGACAGCGGAGACGTACGCCGCGACGTTCGATACGAACGTTCTCGGTGTGATCTTGAGCATGAAGCACCAGGTGCGCGTCATGCAAGGACAGGGCACCGGCAGCATCATCAACATCTCCTCGACCTACGGGCATCAGGGTGCGGCTGGCGCCTCCGTCTATGTCGGCAGCAAGCACGCCGTCGAGGGCATCACCAAGTCGGTAGCGCTCGAGATCGCCCCGTCGGGCATTCGTGTGAACTGCGTGGCGCCTGGTCCGACGGACACAGGCATGCTGACGCGTTTTACCGGCACGCCAGAGAACAAGGCGGCCCTCGTCGCGAACGTTCCGATGGAGCGCATGGGCCGCTCGGACGAGCTTGCCGACGCGATCGTCTTCATCGCATCTGACGAAGCCTCATACATCACCGGACACATCCTCAACGTCGACGGCGGTCTCACCGCCAGCTGAGCCGATTCGCCTCAGCCAGCGAGCCACGTCACCGGCGCCGCCATCGCCGCCGACCGTGGCCGAGTAATCGATCAAATCCCATCAGAGGAGCCAGTTATGAGCAGCCGGTACGAACCGAATCGGGCCGATCCCGCGGCGATGCCAACGACAACTGTTGAGTCAGCTCTCAGCAGCAGCGGGCTCACGCACGACACCGCGCCGACACGATTTGTCGATGCGGACGGGATCCGCTTCGCCTACCGGCGGTTCGGCAATCCGATCGGCAAACCGATGGTGCTGCTGCAGCACTTCATGGGGAACCTCGACAACTACGACCCGGCGATCACTGACGCTCTTGCGGAGGGCCGCGAGGTGATCCTCACCGACAACGCCGGAGTTGGACTCAGCACAGGCTTGGCGCCCGAGACCGTCGCCGGCATGGCCCGGGACGCCGCCTTGCTAATCGACGCTCTCGGCCTCGAACACGTCGATCTGTTTGGGTTCTCGATGGGCGGATATGTCGCACAGCAAATCGTCGTCGATCGACCCGAGCTCGTGCGGCGCTTGATACTCGTAGGCACCGGCCCGCGCGGCGGCGACGGGATGGGCCAGCTCGCTCCGGACACCGCACCGCTGTTCGGGAAGGCCTATGACCCGCAGGATCTGATGTGGCTTCCGATCTTCTTCTCGCCGTCAGAAGCGAGCCAGGCCACAGGTCGCCGGTTCCTGGAGCGCATCCGGGCTCGAACCGAGGACCGCGACGCACCGGTCTCAGAGACAACCGTCGCCGCTCACTCAGCCGCCGCCCGAGAGTGGGGAGCCGCCGCCTCCGGCAGCTTCGACTACCTCAAGGGAATCACCCACCCGACGCTGGTGGTCAACGGCAGCAACGACATCGTCGTCCCCACCATCAACTCCTACATCCTGCAGCAAAACCTGCCCAACGCCGAACTGATCCTCTTCCCGGACTCCAACCACGGGTCGCATTTCCAGTTCATACAGTCGTTCAACAGGTACTTGACCGAGTTCGTCGATCGGTAGGCCCCCACGTCTCACGCCGTCGCGATCGCCGCCGGATACCGCAGCGACACCGAGCCTGGTGAACGACCCGCTACCAACCGCGCGACTGCTCCGCGTACGTGATGGATCCTGACGAAGGCGGCCCCTTATGACACACCAATCCCGAGGAAAGACTGGAGGAGCCACAATGGCAAACCAAACCACGATCACAGCGAATCAGGAGCTCGTACGAGAGTTCATCCGCCGGGTATTCAACGAGCACCGCTTCGCTGTCGAAGGTACCAATGAGGGCAGCCTATTCGGCTTCCCAGCGACGGGAAAAACGGTCAGATGGGACGAGATCGACACCTATCGCGTAGCGAACGGGAAGATCGCCGAGGAGTGGTCCTCCCCCGATATGGCAAACATCCTCCACCAGGTCGCGGCTTACACGCCGCCGTGGATCTCCTAACCAATGACGAGCCAGCCACCCTTCACAAGATGGCCGGCGGCCAGGTAGTCCTTGCAGCTATCGAAAAGAGAAGGAGAGTCACGATGGAAGATCTGTTGGCCGGTGTCTTGGAAGCTTACGGAGGGGTCGACCGCTGGGCGCATGTCCAGACGATCACCGCGCGCCTCTCGATTGGCGGCCCGTTCTGGGGCCGCAAGGGGTGGCCCGAGATCTTCGGCGATCAGACGACACTCGAACTCGATGCGCGTCGTCAGCACATTGTCGTGACGCCGTTCAACGGCGCCGACCGACGCTCGACGTTCGACGTAAATCCCGAGCGGATCGTGGTCCACACCAACAACGGGGTCGCCGTCGAGCGGCGCGATGACCCACGCGCCTCATTCGCCGGCTACGAGGTCACGACGCCGTGGGACGCGCTGCAGGTCGGCTACTTCATCAGCTACGCCTGCTGGAACTATCTGACCGCGCCGTTTCTATTCACGTATCCGGACGTCGAGACGCGAGAGCTCGAGCCGTGGCAGGAGGACGGAGAGACCTGGCGGCGTCTGCACGTCACGTTCCCGCGATCGATCGCCACGCACAGCACGGAGCAGGTCTTCTATTACGGCGCCGACTTCATGCAGCGGCGGATGGACTACTCCGTGGAAGTCAACGGCGACGTTCTCGTCGCCCAGTATCAGTACGAGCCGAAGACCTTTCAGGGGCTCGTCTTCCCTACTCAACGTCGCGTCCATCGGCGCACCGCAGACGGGACCGCCGACCAGAGCCAGACCTCGATCACGCTCGACATCACCGACATCGAACTCGGCTCCGACGAACAGCCCTCATCAACGGAACCGTGACACCAGCAGCCGAGGCCAAATCGGGCATCGACCCGCACGAGCCCGCTTGCCGCCGGAGTCGGCTCGGGTCGACTCTCCAGCAGGAGGTAGCCTGGCGCTCGGACGTGGAACACACCGGGCGGTGTAGAGGGAGTAGGCTGGAATCTACCGTCTGATCTGACACATCCATCGTGAATACAGGGGGACCCTCGATGACCACGGAAACGATGATCGCCAGCGACGAGCTATTCATCGGGGGTGAGTGGATCAAGCCGCAGGGCTCGGGTCGGATATCCGTGCTCGCCGCGAGTACGGAGGAGCCGGTTGGGTCGGTGCCGGACGGGACGAACGCTGACATCGACGCTGCGGTGGCGGCGGCGCGTGCCGCGTTTGACGACCCGAGCGGCTGGTCGTCGTGGTCAATCGAGGATCGCGCGCAGGCGCTGGAGCGGCTCGCCGGGGCGCTTGAAAGCCGCGGCGAGGAGACCGCTCGACGCGTCTCGCTGCAGAATGGCATGCCGATCTCGCTCTCGCTGCAGATCGAGGCCGTGTTTCCGGCCGTGCTCGCGCGCTATTACGCGGGGTTGATCCGCCAGACCGCCCTGCTGGAGGATCGTGCGGGGCTGCTTGGCGGCACCATTCATGTGCTGCGCAAGCCGGTGGGCGTGGTTGGGGCGATCGTTCCGTGGAACTATCCGCAAACCCTTGCCATGTTCAAGCTCGCGCCACTGCTCGCGGCGGGCTGCACGGTCGTGATGAAGCCGAGCCCTGAGACCGTCCTGGACAGCCTGCTCCTCGCCGAGGCGATCCTCGAGGCTGAGCTGCCGGCCGGGGTGGTCAACCTCGTGCCCGCCGGTCGCGAGGTGGGGGCATATCTAGTGGAACATCCGGACGTCGACAAGATCGCGTTCACCGGGTCCAGCGCATCGGGTCGCATGATCGCGAGGCGCTGCGGTGAGCTGCTTCGCCCCGTGACCCTTGAGCTTGGCGGCAAGTCAGCCGCGATCGTCCTCGACGACGCCGACCTCGCTGGGGCCACCGAAGCCCTATTCGCCGCGACGCTGATGAACAATGGCCAGACGTGCAACATCGGGACGAGAGTGCTCGCTCCCCGCTCGCGTTATGACGAGGTCCTGGAAGTCTTCGGCGGCCTCGCGGACGCGCTTGTGGTCGGCGATTCTCTTGACCCGGCAACGCAGATCGGTCCGATGGCGAGTGCCCGGCAACGCGAACGCGTCGAGGGGTACATCGAGAAGGGCCGTGCCGAGGGCGGGCGGGTCGTAGCTGGAGGTGGTCGCCCACCGGAGCTGGACCGCGGCTGGTTCGTGCAGCCGACGATCTTCGCCGACGTGGATAACGGCGACACGATCGCCAGGGAGGAGATCTTCGGGCCGGTGCTCGCGGTGATCCCCTACGACGGTGTCGATGACGCCGTCGCGATCGCCAACGACTCCGAATTCGGTCTCGGCGGCAGCGTGTGGAGCCGCGACATCGAGCGCGCCAACAACGTCGCCAAGCGCGTGCAAACTGGCAGCATCGGGATCAATCACTACATGCTCGATCCGGCCGCCCCGTTCGGCGGAGTGAAGGCCAGCGGTCTGGGACGCGAGCTCGGCCCCGAGGGCCTCACGGCCTACCTGCAGCTGCAGTCGATCTATGAGGCTCCACCCCAGGCCGAGCCCGCACCGTAGCGGTCGGGGAAGTGGTCAGCCGGGCGACGTCTGAAACGCGACCGCGCGATGCATCCGACGAGGCTCTGAGCTTTCCTGTCGTGCCGTCGGTGCGGTGGCCTCCTAAGCGGTAAATCCAGGTTCGATTCCTGGCCGGGGGCACTCCCGCTCCATCTCGTCCAAGGGAGCTGCCTCGAGCTGTGCCCTGCGTGCTTGCTTGGTTTGGAAGGCAGCAGCGCGGACGTCAATGGAATGTGCACCTTGAGGACGGCACCACGCTATTCGCGGGTCTGGGCGATTGCGCGTCGAAGCACGCTCGGAAACCACCTGCCTACTCGGCGCGCATTGCGGAAGTGTCGACCCTTCTGCGCGCGGGTGCTCGTGTTCGTCCTTGCGCGCGTCGTGGGTGCAGTAGGGCGCGGCGATCGAGGTCAGGCGGCGATCTCGTGTTCCAGTTGCGCCACGCCCACACGACAGGAGGCTGAGAGCCACCCTTGATGCGGCAAGCGGTAGGTGCCGGAGACGGGCGCAACGTCGCGGTAGTCGCGGCCCACGGCAACGGTGAGGTACTTGAGATCCGCCCGCCGGTCGTGTGTCGGGTCCCATGCGTGGACCTCGACCGACTGGCCTGGGCCGGGCAAGAGCACCTCGACCCAGGCGTGGGTGCCGCCTTCCCCGACGAGATGGCCGGACACATAGCGGGCGGGGATGTCGAGCAGTCGGCATAGCGCAAGCATGACGTGGGCGTAGTCCTGGCAGACGCCCTGTCCCGCTGCGAGGGCCTCGCCCGCCGTGGTGTGCACCCCGGTCCGGTCGAAGCCGTAGCTCATGCGCCGGTAGACCCAGCTGCTCACGGCGGCGGCCAGGTCGCCGCCCGTTTCGCCGCTGCACGCAAGCGCGACGGCCGCGGCACGCAGCGCTGAGTCGGGCCGGGTGAGAGCCGACGGAAGCCGGTAGACGTCTAGAGCTTGGCCCTTGGCGCGCTCGAGGTGTTGTCCCCGCCCGGGCAACCGTTCCACGAGGACCGATACATCGAAGTCGACGACCTCCTCGACTTTCGGGATGTTTATCTCAAGGACGACGTTGCCGAACCGGTCGCCACAGATCCGCTTACGGAAGCGGACCTCGCTCACCTCGAGCTCGTGGCAAAGGAGCCGCTGGTCGCCGTGAACCGGGCGGGGCACCACCATCAAGCGCTGCCTCAGGGCGGAGATAGGGCCTGCGTACTCGTAGCGGAAGCGCTGCTGAACCCGGTAGGTGGTCCGCCGAAGCCGGCTCCAGTCCACGGTGTCGTGGTCGAGGAAGTCGACGCGGAGGAGGTCCGCGTCACGCTGCTCGTCTGACCCATACTCTGGGAGGTGGTCCATGGTTCTTCCTTACCGAAGCCGATCCCCACCGGTCGGCGGGACCGGAATGATCTCGTCAGCCCACACCGTCAGCTCTTCGAGCAGGAGCGTGCCATACGACGTCACCATCGCCACGTCCATGGCGTCGCGACCTCGCGCGATGGCAACGCGCCCAATCCTCCTTACGTTGTTGCGGGGGTCGAACGTCCACCACCGTCCGCCGAGATAGACCTCCATCCAGGCGCAAAAGTCCATCAGCTCCGGCTCCCGAGTCACCCCGATGTCGGGGAGATACCCGAACACGTACCGCGCGGGGATGTTGAGAGCCCGGCAGAACGATATGGCGAGGTGGGCGAAGTCACGACAAACGCCCACCTTGGCCTCGAAGACATCGACCGAGGTCGTATCGGGACTGCTGGTGCCGAAATCGAAGCGGACGTTGTCGTGGACCCAGTCACACACAGCCTGCACCCGCTCCCACCCGAGCGGGCTGGTCCCAAAGAGGTCCAAGGCCGCGTCAGAAAGCGAGTCGGAGAGGCAGTAGCGGCTGGCCAGCATGTAGATGAGGAGCTCGCCAGGCAGGTCCTCAACGCTGTGCTGCACCGCTCCCGAGCCTGCCTCGTCGAGGGCCGCCGACACCGCGACCTCAGCGTCATAACGCAGGCTCGCCTTCCCCGCTCCGATCACGACACGCCGGGGGCGGTTGCCGTATATGTCGACGAGGTCCGAGAAGGACGCATTGGGCTGAACGCGCCACGTCTCCCGTTCAATCATCACGCCGCCGTCTGGGCGGGCGCGCACAAGGACGACCGCGGGTACCGGGAGCGCGGCGGCGAAGCGAAATTCGCACCCCACCCGTAGCGGCACGAGTCCCCCGTCGCGCACGGGACGGTGAGGAGGTCCTTGTCCAAGGTCCTGAGCGGCGATCGGTTCTCCTCCTCACTCACGGCGTGCAGTGCGGGACGACTACCCGCGAGCCGTCGCCTCCCGCCGATAGGCGTTGGCGCCGCGCATCACCGGCACCTTCGAGCACGGCACACACGGTAAGAAGCACGCTACACCCGTGCCCGGCCGTGTCGCTTGGACCTCGGTCCAACATCAAAGAGCGCCTATTGGCCAACGGACGTCCGCCGAAGGCGGTCACCGGCTTCGGCTTCGCTCATCGGATTGCCGTGGACGAACAGCGACGGTCCGGATCGCACCGCGGGTTGCTGCCGATCGCACCATATCCGCGAGAGGGATGGCCGGACGAATCGCCAACAAACACCGGTAGATCCCGCGTATTTCGCCTCCGGCGCATTTGGCCTCCTAAGCGGTGAATCCAGGTTCGACTCCTGGCGGGGCATCACCGAGCGTCCAAGACGTTTCATCCGTAAGATTCGGCCGATGTCTGTTACCGGTGCGGTCTTGCGTCTCCATCAGAAGCTTTATGTGCGAAGCAATGGTCGGGTCGGCCACGGGATGATCGGAGTGCCCACGTTG
>JAOPZM010000174.1 GCA_025964115.1 Solirubrobacterales bacterium | reverse complement strand
GGCATCAACTTCTTCGACACGGCCAACGTCTACGGGCGCGGCGCCGCCGAGACCCTCCTCGGCGAGGTGCTCGCGGGGCACGAGCGCTCCTCCTACGTGCTCGCCACGAAGCTCTTCTTCCCGATGTCCAGCAGCGACCGGGGCCTCTCCGCCGCGCAGATCCACAAGCAGATAGACGCGTCGCTGCAGCGTCTGCAGACGGACTACGTCGACCTCTACCAGTGTCACCGCTACGACGATCAGACGCCGCTGGAGGAGACGATGACGGCGCTCACCGAAGTCGTCCGCGCCGGCAAGGCGCGCCATATCGGCTTCAGCGAGTGGCCTGTCGAGAAGGTCGAAGAGTCGCTGCGGCTGCCCGACGTCGAGCGCTGGGTCTCGAGCCAGCCGCAGTACTCGATGATCTGGCGGCGCCCCGAGGCCGAGCTGATCCCGCTCTGCGAACGCCACGAAATCTCCCAGATAGTCTGGTCGCCCCTCGCCCAGGGAGTCCTCACCGGCAAGTATCGCCCCGGCGAGCCCCCGCCCGCCGACTCGCGGGCCGCGAGCGAGAGCATGGGAGGGTTCATCGACCGGCTGATCGAGCCGCAGGTCCTCGAGGCGGTCCAGCGACTGCGTCCGATAGCCGACGCGACCGGCCTCACGATGGTGCAGATGGCGCTTGCGTGGGTCCTGCGCCTCGAGAACGTCGCCTCGGCGATCGTCGGCGCCAGCAGGCCCGAGCAGGTGCACGCCAACGCGTCGGCCTCCGGAATCGTGCTGAGCGACGAGACGCTCGCCGCGATCGACGAAGCGCTCGCCGACGTCGTCGTGCGCTGAGCGCCGCTCAGCGCGCCTGCACGACCAGCGTCTGAAACGCCCGGCCGACCGGCCCATGCACGTCGTGGAGCACGCTCTCCGCGAGACCCATGCCGCCGCCGCGCAGCAGCGTGCGCGCGTCCAGGCCGATCCACTCGCCGAGCGGAGCCCGCTGCAGGTGGATCGTGAGGTCGGCATTGATGAACAGGAAGCTCTCGAACGGGAGCGCCGCGCTCACGCCGTTGCCGAAGTCCGCCGTGGCAGCGAGTCGCGCGAGCGGCGTGAGCGGCTCCCCCGGCACGAGGGGATGACGCAGGCGCATCCAGACGCGTCCCGGGCCGAGCTGCCAGGGGTCGCTGAGCCAGCGCATCTCCATCGCGCTCGCCGCGAAGCTCGTCCGCTCGGTGTCATCGAGCGCGAAGCGAACCGGCTTTCCGGCGTCGGGTCCCGGCATCCGCCCTTCAGGCGCCGCATGCGGGCCCTCCTCGGCGCTCCGGGCCGGCACGCCGGGAGAACCCGCGTCGTCTCGAGGAGCGGGCGAGACGCCCGGAAGGCCGTCGGGGATGCCCTGTACACGCAGGGCGCTCGCGCGGGCGATCAGCTCCTCGCCATGGCGCAGCTCGGCGGCCAGCTCCTGCACCCGCCGTCCGGGCCGGACGATCTGAGCGGAAACGGACAGCGGGGCGAAGGGGATCGGCCGCAGCAGCTCGAAGCCCAGGCGCCCGATCAGCAGGTCGCCGCCGGGCTCCAAGCGCTCGAACGCTGCCGTCATCAGCGCGGCGGGTGCGCCGCCGTGGAGTGCCTGGGGGTCCCACGGCCCGCGGGCATGGTCGGTTGGCATGAACCGCTCGCCTTCGGCGAGAAACACGCTCTCGCTCACGGGCCGCTCACTCGGGCAGCCGAGTGGTGAAGTCCGCGAGCTTGCCCGGGTCGCGCAGCGGGGGACCGTGACCGAAGCACGTCAGTCGCGGCCGCAGCTCGCCGAGCCTGCGGGCCGAGGCGCGGTTGCGGGCCGGGTCGGGCGTGAAGACGGCAGGTGGCTCGTGCAGGCCGGGGATGCCTGTGAGCAGGTTCATGTTGTTGAGCACGTCGCCGAGGATCAGCACGCGGTCCGCTTCGCGCCAGTAGGCGACCTGCCCCGGCGAATGGCCGGGACATGCGAGCACCGTGAAGCCGGCGACCTCATCGCCCTCGACCAGCGCTCGGGCGACGGGGTGCGGCGGTCCGGTCCAGAACCGCTGCTGCAGGCGGTTCAGCCACCCCGGCGCCTGCGAGTTGGAGATGCCACCCGGAGTCTCCATCGCCGGCACGTCGCCCTGACCGCACCACAGGGGTATGCCGAGCCGTTCGCAGATCGCATGGCTCGATCCCTGATGGTCGGGATGGGCATGCGTGAGCGCGTGTGCTGAAAGCGTCCGAGCGCCTACCTGGCGCATGATCCGCTTCTCGCCCTGCCGTGTCGCCGCGTCGATGAGCACGTCGCCGAGGACGTACACGTTGATCGCGTTCGGCGGCCAGCCGCGCAACATGAAGACGCCGCTCGCGAGCTCCCTCATCTGCGCGCGCTCCCAGGCGAGCTCACGCGCGCGACTCCCAGGAGAAGCCGCGCACGGCGAAGTACAGCCCGAACAGGCCCCAGAGGCCGATCACGGCGAGCGCGTCGAGGTTGCCGCCGAGGCCCGGTCCTCCGACGATCGCGCTGGAGAGCCCTTCGATCAGCGGCTTCAGCGGAAGCGCGTCCGCGATCGAGCGAAGGAAGCCAGGGGCGCTCTTTGAGTCGAAGACGTAGAAGGAGATGAAGACGACCGGCAGGAAGACGGCGTTGACGTAGGCCGCCGTCGACTCGAAGTTCGGGATCACGTGTGCGAACGCGACCCCGAGGGCGGCGAAGCAGACCACACCCGCGACGGCGAAGACGATCAGCTCGAACACGTGCTGCGGCCAGCTGATGCCGAAGACCACGCGTCCGGCGAGCACCACGATCATGATCTGAAGCGCGGCGTTGGTGACGGCGTTCGCCGCCACTCCTGCGAAGTAGGAGAGCGTCGGCAGGGGCGTGCCGCGGATGCGCTTGAGCACGCCCCGCTCGCGCAGGAACACGATGTTGTAGGCCAGCGCGGTGAACGTGGTCGCCATCACGCTCATCGCCGCGATCGCCGGCACGAGCTTGTTCAGCTGATGCTGGTTGCCGCTGAGGATCGCCCCGCCGGCTGCCAGGAACAGCAGCGGCAGCACGAAGTTGAAGAACGCGGCGCTCGGGTTGCGCCAGAACATCCGACGCTCCAGGCGGTACTGGCGCCAACTGAGGGCAACCGGGTTGGCGCCGAGGGCGTCAGGCATCGGC
>JAOPZM010000173.1 GCA_025964115.1 Solirubrobacterales bacterium | reverse complement strand
CTCGTGCGCCGGCCCGGGCGGGGCATGGTCACGGCGCTGGGCGGCGGGTACCTCGCGTCGGGCCCGGCCGACGCCGCGCGTCTGCCCCGGCCGCACCTGCCGGCCGGGCTGCAGCTCGACCGCCAGGAGGGCGCGGGCGAGGTGCAGACGCCGCTGCTCGGCGCCGCGGCGGACGCGCTGCGGCTCGGCGATCGCGTGTACTTCCGGCACGCCAAGGCCGGCGAGCTGTGCGAGCATTTCACGAGCCTTCACCTGCTCGAAGGGGAGCGCATCGTGGATGAGGCGCCGACCTATCGCGGCGAGGGACAATGCTTCCTGTGAGCTCCCATGAAACCCGCCTCGACGGAGCCAGCCTCGATGGCGTGCTGCGCGAGGTCGTCGAGACGCTCGCGCCGCTCGACCGCACGCCGTGCTCCTCAGGGGAGCGCGAGGCCGCGGAGTGGCTGGCGTCGCGGCTGCGTGCCGTACAGGGGGTCGAGGTCACGCTCGAGGACGAGCCCTCGTGGGGGACGTTCCCTCCGACCCTCACCGGCCTCGGCCTGCTGGCGTCCGCCGGGGCGGCGCTCGTCCTCGCGGGACGGCGGGCGGCCGGAGCTCTGGTGGCCGCCGGTGCGCTCGCCGGCATCGTAGACGAGGCCCAGAACGGCCCCCGCGTGCTCCGGCGCCTCGTGCGGCGGCGCCGGAGCACCGTCAACCTCATCGCCCGCTGCCAGCACGCCGGCGAGGCAGCAGGCACGCTCGTGGTGCTGGCCCACCACGACGCACCGCAGACGGGGGTCCTGTTCGACCAGACGCTCCAGCGGCGGCTCTATGAGCTCGCACCGAGCGTGATCGAGCGGGCCAAGACGCCCCTGCCTCAGTGGTGGGTCGGGGTTGCCGGGCCGCTCTGCACGATCGCGGCTGCGGCACGCCGCAGGCCGGGTCTCGCCCGCGGCGGGCTGCTGCTTGGGCTCTTCGGTGCGGCGATCGTCGCCGACGTCTGGCGCAGCCAGACGGTCCCCGGCGCCAACGACAACCTCTCGGGCGTGGCCGGCCTGGTCGCGCTCGCTGAGCTCCTGCGGGAGCGTCCGCTTCCGGGCCTGCGCGTGCTGCTCGTCTCCTGCGGGGCCGAGGAGACCCTCCAGGACGGCGTGCGTGCCTTCCTCGCGCGCCACCTGCACGAGCTCACCCCGGGCCGCACGTGCTTCGTGAACCTCGACACGGTCGGCTCGCCCCATCCGGTGATGCTCGAGGCTGAGGGACCGGTGTGGATGGAGTACTACGCTGGCCCCTGGCTGCGCGACGAGCTCGCCGCCTGCGCAGAGCGCCTGGAGGTCCCGCTGCAGCGGGGCTTCCGCGCACGCGCCTCGACCGACAGCGTCATACCCAGCCGGGCCGGCTATCCGATCGCGACGCTCGTGTCGATGACCGACTGGCGCAGCCCCGCCAACTATCACCTCCCGAGCGACGTCCCGGAGAACCTCGACTACGAGACCGTCGCAGACGTGACGCGCCTGGTCTACGAGCTCGCGCGCACGCTCGCCGGCTCACCTGACGCTAGATCACCGATGACAGCCTCCGCCCCGCCGCTGTGAGCGCCAGCGTGCTGCGCGCCTCGAGGATCAGCTGCAGATCGAGCATGCGGGCGTCGAAGGAGCTCAGCCGGTCATCGCCCGTGACGGCGTAGGCGGGGACGCCCGACTGGCGCGCACGCGTTGCGATCTCGAACGTCGCCGTCCCCGCGAGCATGCGCTCCTCGAGCAGCCACTCGCCCAGGATCACCGCGCGCGCACGCCGCATGCGGGCATCGATCTCCAGCTGCTGGAGCCCGGCGTGCAGCCGGCCGTCTGCCCCAAGGCCCGGCGGCAGAGGACAGAGATCCGGCGCCGGCCGCCCACCCTCCTGCAGTCCACGGGCCAGCGCTGCGGCGACGCGTGACGCGGGGAGCCCGGGACCGAACGGTCCTGTGACGATCAGCGGCTTCGTCGGTATCAGCATGGTCGTTGGCGTCGGGCTTGATGGCGCAGCCTGCCGGCGGACGCGATCGGTCATCCTTTCAGGCCATGGCCAAGGAGCACGTCATCGTCGAGGCGGCCGGGCGCGAGCTGCGAGTGAGCAGTCCCGGCAAGGTCTTCTTTCCCGAGCGCGGGCTCACGAAGCTCGACCTCGTCAACTACTACCTGGAGTGCGAGCAGGCGGTGGTGCGCCATCTGCGCGATCGCCCCACAGTGATGAAGCGCTGGGTGGATGGTGTGGACGGCGAGCCCTTCTTCCAGAAGCGCGTCCCCGCCACCGCGCCCGATTGGCTGCAGACCGCGACGGTCGCGTTCCCGAGCGGCCGCCATGCGCGAGAGCTCGTGCCGAACGACGCCGCGCACCTGGTGTGGGGGGTGAACCTGGGCGTGATCGACTGGAATCCCTGGCCGGTGCGCCGCTCGGACCTCGACCATCCCGACGAGTTGCGTGTCGACCTCGATCCCGGTCCGGGCGTGCCCTTCGCCGAGGTCCGCGAGGTGTCCCTCGAGGTGCGAGCGGTGCTCGAGGAGCACGGGCTGCTCGGCTTTCCGAAGACCTCGGGCTCGCGCGGGATGCATATCTACGTGCGCATCGAGCCCCGCCACAGCTTCGAAGAAGTGCGCCGTGCAGCGCTGGCGCTCGCCCGGGACGTCGAGCGGCGGATGCCGGGCAGGGCAACGAGCCGCTGGTGGAAGGAGGAACGCGAGGGCGTCTTCATCGATTACAACCAGAACGCGCGCGACCGCACGATCGCATCGGCGTATTCCGTCAGAGCCGTCCCCGACGCGCGCGTCTCCTGCCCGCTCGAGTGGGATGAGGTCGCCGACGTCGATCCAGCCGAGCTGACGATGGAGACCGTCCCCGGGCGGCTGCGTCAGCGGGGCGACCCGTCGGCGGCGATCGACGAGCGCCACCACGGCCTCGACTCGCTCCTGGAGCTGGCCGCCCGCGACGAGCGGGAGGGGCTCGGCGACGCGCCCTGGCCACCTCATTTCCGCAAGCAGAAGGGCGAGCCGCCTCGCGTGCAGCCGAGCCGCGCCCGGGGCGCAGGCAAGGGCCAGGCGTGAGCCTGCCGCTCGAGCCACCGCTTGCGCCGCAGCTCGCGCTCTCGCGCAAGGAGCTGCCGACCGGCGATGACTACTGCTACGAGGTCAAGCTCGACGGCTTTCGCTGCCTGGCCTTCGTCGACGGCGAGGAGGTCTTCCTGCAGTCGCGCAACGGCAGGCCGCTTGGACGCTACTTCCCGGAGCTGCGCTTCCCACCGGGCCGCTACGTGCTCGACGGTGAGATCGTCGTGCGCGACGCCGACGGGCGGGAGGACTTCGACGCGCTCGGCCAGCGCGTGCATCCGGCGGACTCGCGCGTGCAGCGCCTGTCGGTGGAGACGCCCGCCGTGTACGTCGCCTTCGACCTGCTCGCCGAGGGCGACGAGTCGCTGCTGGAGCGCTCGTTCGCCGAGCGCCGTGCGGCGCTGGAGGCGCTGATCGACGGCGAGCGGTTCGCCGCAGCGCCCGTCGAGCTCATGGATACGGTCACCAGTGCCGAGGAGGCCCAGCCCTGGCTCGCGCACGCGGAGGGGGCGATCGCCAAGGAACGCACGGCGCACTACCGCCCGGGCGAGCGCAAGGGGATGGTCAAGGTCAAGCGGGTTCGCACGATCGACGCCGTCGTCGTCGGCTGGCGCCCGGGCAAGGAGCCCGAGACCGTCGGCGCGCTGATCCTGGGCCTCTACGACGGCCCGGAGCTGCGCGTCGTGGGGCATTGCTCCGGCCTGACGGCGAAGGAGAAGCGCCGGCTCGTCGGCTTCCTGGCGCCGTATGAGTCGGGCGAACGCGGCTCCGCGGACCCCAGCCGCTGGAGCGCGGGGAAGGAGCTCGAGTGGGTCGCGCTGCGCCCCGAGCTGGTGGTGGAGATCGACTTCGACCACGTCTCCGCCGGCCGCATCCGTCACGGCGCCAAGCTGCGCCGCTGGCGCGATGACAAGCCGCCGCTTCAGTGCACGTTCGATCAGCTCTCCAGCTGACGTCGACTAGCATCAAAGTGGTGAGCGGCGAGAGTGCGACAACGGCGACCGTCGCCGAGGAGGAGTACCTGCAGATTCTCTTCTGGCTGCAGGAGGCCGGCCTGCCGATGACCGGAGCGAACCTCGCACGCGCGATGCAACTCTCCGCGCCGACCGTCCACGAGATGGTCGGGCGCCTGGAGCGGGATGGCTACATCAGCCGCGACGCCGACAGGACGATCGCGTTCACCGCCACCGGCGCCGAGCACGCCGAGGGGATAGTGCGCAGGCATCGGCTGATCGAGCGCTTCCTCACGGACATCCTTGGCGTGCCGTGGGACGAGGTGCACGAGGAGGCCGAGCGACTCGAGCACGCCATGTCACCGGTGCTCGAGGAACGCATGCGCGTGGCGATCGGCGACGCCAAGACCTGCCCACACGGTCACCCGATCGTCGCCGGCGCACGGCTGCCGGGGGTGCCGCTGGCCGACGTGGAGGTCGGCGCCTCGCTGCGGGTGCTGCGCTTCGAGAACGAGGCCGAGGACCTGCTGCACTACCTGAAGGCCTCCGGGATCGAGCCGGGACTCGAGGGCGTGCTCGCCGAGCGCGACGGGCACAAGGTGGTCCTCGAGCGGGCGGACGGGGAGCGCCTGGCGGTCACGCCGAGCGTCGCGGAGACCGTCTCGGTGATCGCCGACCCCTCTCCGCCGCCGCGAACGGCGCTGCCGGAGCAGCTCGTGCTCGGCCAGCGCTACGGCCGCTAGCGGGCGTGCCGCCCGTCAGCGGGCCAACATGTAACGGCCATGTCGCAGGAGAACCTGGAGTTGGTCCGGGCGATCTACCGTCTCTGGGGCGAAGGCGAGTCGGCCCGCCATCTGATCGCCCCGGACCTCGAGTACGTGAACCCACCGTATGCCGTCGAGTCCGGTACTCGGCGCGACCGGCGCACGCTCGGCAAAGTCCGCGACGTCTACCCGGACTTCCGCGTGGAGCCGGAGCGCTTCGTGGACGCCGGTGAGGAGATCGTCGTGATCGGGACCGCCCGCGGGACCTCCGCGAGCGGCGTCGAGGCACAGTGGCGCCAGGGATACGTGTGGACCGTCCGCGACGGCCGCGCGGTCCGCTTTCTCTGGTTCAACCGTCCCAGCGAAGCGCTCGGGGCGGTTGGGCTCTCGGAGTAGCCTGCGACGCTAGAGCGTCCGGAAGGCTTCGGCGAGCCGCTCGACTCCGGTCTCGATCTGCCCGGGCGTGACGCCCGAGTAGGCGAGGCGCAGGGTGTTCTCGCCGCCCTCGAGGAGGAAGTCGGTGCCGTTGACGAACGACACGCCGCGTTCCGCGGCGGCATGGTGCAGGGCGTGAACGTCTGTGCCTGGCGGAAGCGTGACCCACATGAAGTAGCCGCCCTGCGGGACGACGAATTCGGCCTCGGGCAGCTCGCGGCGCAGCGCGTTCGCGAGCGTCTCGGCCCGCTCGGCAAGCGCCCCCTTGACCATCTCGATCGAGCGGTCGATCGCTCCCGAGGCGCAGAACTCATAGACCACCGACTGGGCGACCATGTTCGGCGATATGTAGGTGTTCGTCGCGAGCTGTGCCACGGCGCCGATCAGGTCCGCCGGCCCGACCAGGTATCCCACGCGGATCCCCGGGCACACGGTCTTCGAGAACGAGGAGGCGTAGACGACGCGGTCCTGGTCCATCGAGAGCATCGTCGGCAGCGACTCGCCGCTGAAGCGCAGCTCCACGTAGGGGTCGTCCTCGAAGACCAGGAAGCCGTGTTCGGCGGCCAGCCCGAGCAGCGCGCGGCGCTTTGGCAGCGACAGCGTGTACCCGGCGGGGTTCTGAAAGTTGGGAATTATGTGGGCCAGTCTCGGCCGCGCGCCCGCACCGCCCGCCAGCAGGCGCTCGAGTGCGTGGATGTCGATGCCGTCGGGCTGGAGCTCGATGTCATGCAGACGCGCGCCCCGCTGGCGCAGCGAGAGCAGCGTGCGGTCGTAGGAGGGCCGCTCGACGATCACCTCATCACCGGGCCTCACGAGATGCTCGAACAGGAACGCGTCCGCCTGCATCGATCCGTTCGTCACGAGCACCCTGTCGGGCTCGACGCCGTGGCGCTCGGCGATCCAGCTCCGAAGGCGCGGGTAACCGACGGAGGTGCCATATGCGGTGGTGCCCGCGGGATCGCTTTCGAACGCGCGCACCGCCGCGTCGCGCAGGCCGTCCACGTCGACGATGTCGAGCGACGGGGCGCCGCGGGCGAAGGAGATCGCGGGCGCGCCCGGGGCGGGACCGGCGGGGGAGGTCGGCATGGCCGGGAAGCTTAGGCGCCCGAGCAACTCGTCGTAGTCGTGGGTCAGCTCGCGCGCTACCTGCTCGAGCCGCTCGCGGAAGCGCAGCAGCTCAGCGGCGCTGGGTGCCGCCACGCGGGGAGCCGGAGGGGCGGTGTCGCCCGGGCGGAGGTTCGCACGCTGGCCGACGTCCGGGGCGGGCGCCGTGCCGGGCCCGGACGCTGCGGCGAGGACGTTCGCGGGTCCGTCGTCCTGCTCGATCGACTCGTCGACCAGACGGCTCGAAACCCTCGGCGCGGCGGCACCAGGGTACGGCGCGACGGCAGGCTGCGGCGGGGCGGCAGGCTGGGGCGGGGCGGCAGGCTGGGGCGGGGCGGCAGGCTGGAGCGGGGCGGCAAAAGGCTGGGGCGGGGTCTGGTCGACTGGCTCCTCGCCGCGTCCGATCGCGCTCAGCGTGTGCTCGAGCTCGTGCAGCTTGCGCTCGAGCTCGCCCAGCGTCCTGGCGACATCCGCGTCCACGGCCGCAAGCGTAGCGGGAGTGCGTGCGCCCACGGCTTCCGCGACGCGGCTGCTGTGGGGCCGGTCGGCGCTCAGGGAGCTGTGACCGGGGTGCCGCCAAGAACCTCCACGGCGATCGCGGCCACCTGCGTGGGAGTCCGGCCCACGCGCACGCCCTTCGCTTCGAGCGCCTGTGCCTTCGCGGCAGCGGTTCCGGCCGAGCCCGAGACGATCGCCCCGGCGTGGCCCATCTGCTTGCCGGCCGGAGCCGTGAAGCCGGCGATGTACGCGACCACGGGCTTCGTCACCGATCCCGAGATGTACTCGGCCGCCTCCTCCTCGGCGGAGCCGCCGATCTCACCGGACAGCACGATCAGCTCGGTCTGCTCGTCCGCCTGGAAGAGCTCGAGCACGTCGACGAAGGACGAGCCCGGAACCGGGTCCCCGCCGATGCCCACGATCGTGCTGCAGCCGAAGCCGGCCTGCGCTATCTCGTTGCCGATCTGGTAGGTCAGCGTCCCCGACCGCGAGACGACCCCGACGTTGCCCTCCTTGAAGAACGACGCGGGGATGATCCCCACGTTCGCCTTGCCCGGCGAGAGGATCCCGGGGCAGTTGGGGCCGATCAGCCGCGTACCCGGGTGGTCTCGCTTGAGAAGGTTGTAGACGCGCAGCTCGTCATGCGCCGGGATCCCCTCGGTGATCGCCACCACGAGCTCGACGCCCGCCGCGGCGGCCTCGAGGATCGAGTCGGCGGCGAAGCGCGGCGGGACGAAGATCATCGCCGTGTTCGGCTGCGCCTCGTCCATCGCCTGCGCCCAGCTGTCGAACACGGGGATGCCCTCCACGTCCTGGCCGCCCTTGCCCGGCGTGACGCCGCCGACGACATTCGTGCCGTAACGGCGGTTGTTGAGCGTGTGGAACGATCCCTCGCGCCCGGTTATGCCGGCCACGGCGAGGCGCGTGTCCTGGTCGACCAGGATCGCCATCAGGCGGCGGCTCCCACGGGCTGGCCGGCGGCCAGCGCCACGACCTTCTCGGCTGCCTCGTCCATCGTGCGGGCCGGGTAGACGTTCGGCAGCTTGGCCTCGTCGAGCAGGCGCCGGCCCTCGACGTCGTTGGTCCCGTCTAGCCGCACCACGAACGGAACAGACGGCTTGACGTCCTCGAAGGCCGCAATCAGGCCCCTGGCGACCTCGTCGCCGCGGGTGATGCCCCCGAAGATGTTGAAGAGCACGGCCTTCACCGCGTCGTTGGCGAGTATCAGCTCGACGGCCTGCTTGATCTTCTCGGCGTCTGAGCCGCCGCCCGCGTCGAGGAAGTTCGCCGGCGACCCGCCCGCCTGGGCGACCACGTCGAGCGTCGACATCACGAGGCCGGCGCCGTTGCCGAGGATGCCGATGTCGCCGTCGAGCTTGACGTACTGGACGCCCTCCTCCTTCGCCCGCCGCTCGATCGGGTCTTCGTTCTCGCTATCCGACAGAGACTGGTTCTCGGGGTGGCGGTAGAGGGCGTTGCCGTCGAGCGAGACCTTCGCGTCGAGCGCCCTGACTTCGCGATCGGGCGTGACGATCAGCGGGTTTATCTCAGCGAGCGTGGCGTCCTCTGCGGTCCAGACCTCATACAGCGCCACGAGCGCGTCCGCCACGCCTTCGACCACGTCCCCATCGACGCCGCCGTCGGCCGCGATCTTCACCGCCTCCTCGCGCGAGAGGCCCAGCAGCGGGTCGACGTGATGGCGGATCAGCTTCTCCGGGGTCTCCTCGGCGACCTGTTCGATGTCGACGCCACCCTCGACGCTGAACATGACGAGCGGTCGCTTGGCCGAGCGGTCGAGCAGCACAGATGCGTAGTACTCGGAGGCGATATCTGACGCATGCTCGATCCACAGCGTGCGCACGATGTGCCCCTTGATGTCCATCCCGAGGATGTTCTGGGCGTGCTGGCGAGCCTCGCTTTCGTCGGCGGCCAGCTTGACCCCGCCAGCCTTCCCACGGCCGCCGATCAGGACCTGCGCCTTGACCACCACCGGGTAGCCCACGTCGCCCGCGGCTCTCACGGCATCCTCGACTGTTGTGGCGGCCCTGCCTGGGGACACCCTCAGGCCGTGCCGCGCGAACAGCTGCTTTCCCTCGTATTCCAGCAGGTCCATTGCGGACGGAGCACTCTAACGAAAGACGCGCTCCGCAGACGGGTGAGCGCGTCGAGGGCCCTCGCAGGGCATAATGCCCGCGCGATGCCCATCCCGAAAAACATCACATTCGTCACTTTCGACGTATATGGCACGCTGATCGACTGGGAGACTGGGATCTACGAGGCCTTTGCGGCGGAGGCCGCGCGCGACGGCTACGAGATCGACCGCAACGTCATCATCCCGCTCTTCCACGAGATCTCCCGCGAAATCGAGGGCGGCTCCTACGAGCTCTACGCCGAGGTGCTGCGCCGCACGGCGATCGAGATCGCAAAACGCATCGACTGGCCGCTGGAGCCCTCCCGCTCGGGGTTCCTGCCCGACTCGGTGCAGCGCTGGAAACCCTTCAAGGAGACCAATCCGCAGCTGCAGAAGCTCGCCAAGAAGTACAAGCTCGGGCTGCTGTCGAACATCGACGACAAGCTGCTCGGACAGACCCGCCGCCACATCCCGATCGACTTCGACCTCGTCGTGACTGCCCAACAGGTCCGTTCCTACAAGCCTGAGCCGGCCCATTTCACCGAGTGCGCGAGGCGCATAGGCGGCAAGCGCGGGTGGGTGCACGTCGCCGCGAGCCACTACCACGACGTGGTGCCGTGCGTGAAGCAGCGCGTGCCCGTCATCTGGGTCAATCGCAACAAAGAGACGCTGGACTCCAACCAGCGCAAGCCGACGGCCGAGGTGCCCAACCTGCGCGAGGCCGCCAAGCTGCTCGGCGTCTCCTAGACCCCTTCCAGGACCTTGCGAGCCATCTCGCTCCACCGCGACGTGATCGTGGTCACGAGCCGGCTGCTGCAGACCAACTGCACGATCGTGCGGGGCGGCGTCTCGGCAGACGTGCAGGAACCCGAGGATGCGACGCCGTCCGGCGAGACCTTCGTCGTGGATTCGCCCATCCTGCCCGACGAGCTCGCCCTGCTGCCCTCGCTGCTCGAGCAGGCACGCCTCCCGCAGCCGGGCGGTCTGCTCGCGACGCACGCCGACTGGGACCACCTGCTCGCGAGGATCCCCTTCCCGGACGCCACGCTAGGCTGCGCCGAGAGCAGCGCCGTGCGCCTGCAGGCCGAGCCCGGTGGCGCCCAGCGCGAGCTGCGCGCCTTCGACGAGAGGCTCTACCTCGTGCGCGAGCGCCCTCTGCAGCTCGGAGCGGTGCAGGCGCTGCCGGTGCCCGGGACCTGCGGGATCGGCGACGCCCAGCTCGAGCTCTACCCCGCGGAGGGGCACACCGGCGACGGGATGGCCATCTGGGTCCCCTGGGCACAGGTGCTCGTGGCGGGCGACTACCTCTCGAGCGTCGAGATACCGACCGTCAGCGCGCGCGAAGGAATCGATTCCTACCTCGCCACGCTCGAGCGCCTGCGTCCGCTGGTGGCGCGCGCGGCGCACGTCGTCCCAGGCCACGGCCCTGTGCTGGATGGCGCGCGCGCGCTCGCGGTGCTCGCCGAGGACGCCGCCTACCTTCAGGCGCTGCTCGAGCGCGGGTCCGCCGCCGAGCTGCCGCACGGACGGCGCTCACGGGCGCAGCGGGTGCTTCACGCCGCGAACGTCGCGGCTCGCTAGCTCTCGTCCGCGCTCTTGATCGTCGCTATCGGCGCGCCCGCCTGGATCGGCGCGCCCTCGGAGATCGGCAGCTCGACGATCGTGCCCGACTTGTGGGCGGTGATCTCGTTCTCCATCTTCATCGCCTCGATGATGCAGAGCAGCTGCCCCTCCTCGACCGTGTCGCCCTGCTTGACGAGCACCTTCCACATGTTCCCCTGCAGCGGAGAGGGCAGCGTGTCGGGGCCGCCGGAGCTCGTGGCGGCTTTTCGCTCGCCGCGCCTGGGCGCCTTGCGCGGCGTGGCTGGTCCGGAGCCGTTGCGCGCGGCATCGGCGCCAGTCGCGAGGGGCGGCCCCACGACACGCACGTCGAAGCGCCTCCCGGAGACCTCCACGGCGTAGGTCTGCTCGACCTTGGCCGGCTCGTCCTCGGCGGCGGCCGCATCCGGGGCGGCGGGCGCCGGGAAGGCGAGCGTCTTCAGCCACTTCTTGTCTTCCAGCAGGTCCCTGCACGTCTCGCCGCGCGCCCACTGGTCGGTGGCGAGCAGCGCCTGGTGGAAGGGGATCAGCGTCTTCAGGCCCTCGATCTCGAATTCGCCCAGCGCGCGCAGCATGCGTCGCGTGGCCTGCTCGCGGTCGGCATCCCAGACGATCAGCTTCGCAACCATCGGGTCGTACATGGGCGACACCTCGCCGCCTTCCTCCACGCCTGAGTCCACTCGCACTCCCGGGCCCGCCGGCTCGCGGTATCTGCCGATCCTGCCCGGGGCCGGGGCGAAGCTCTTGGATGCGTCCTCGGCGTTGATGCGGCACTCGATCGCGTGCCCGCGCAGGACGACGTCCTCCTGGCGGTAGGCGAGCTCCTCGCCGGCCGCGGCCCGGATGCCCTCCTTGACGATGTCGATGCCCGTCGTCATCTCCGTCACGCAATGCTCGACCTGCACGCGCGTGTTCATCTCGAGGAAGAAGTACTCGGGCTCGGCGGTGGGTGGGCTCCCGGTCGCCGAGAACAGGCCCTCGATCGTCCCGGCGCCGACGTAGTCGACGGCCCTCGCCGCATTGACCCCGATCTCACCGATCCGCGCGCGCATCTCGGGATCCACGACCCACTCGGGGGCGGGCGACTCCTCGATCACCTTCTGGTGGCGCCGCTGGATCGAGCAGTCGCGCTCGCCCAGATGGATCACGTTTCCGTGGCGGTCGGCGAGCACCTGCACCTCGACGTGGCGCGGGTCGTGCAGGTAGCGCTCGAGGTAGACGGTCGGATCGGAGAAGAACTTCTCGCCTTCGCGACTTGAGCCCTCGAACGCGCCCTCGAGCTCCTCCGCGCTGAGCGCCACGCGAAATCCCTTGCCGCCACCGCCGCCGGCCGCCTTGACGGCGACCGGGAAGCCGATCTGCTGCTCGACTATCTCGAGCGCCTCGGCGGCGCTCGCCACCGGCTCGGTCGTCCCCGGCACTATCGGCACGCCCGCGTGCTGCATCAGCTCCCGCGCACGCGTCTTCGACCCCATCGCCTCGATGGCGCTCGCGGGCGGCCCGATGAAGACGATGCCCGCGTCCTCGCAGGCCTGCGCGAACGGCGCGTTCTCGGCGAGGAACCCGTAGCCGGGGTGGATCGCCTCGGCGCCGGACCTGCGTGCCACGTCGAGGATCTTCTCGATGCTCAGGTAGTTCTCGGCGGCCGGTCCCTCGCCGAGGTTGTACGCCTCACCGGCGCGCCGCACGTGAGACGCGCCGCGGTCGATCTCCGAGTAGACGGCGACGCTCGCGATGCCCAGCTCATCGAGCGCACGCACGATGCGGACCGCTATCTCACCGCGGTTGGCGACCAGTACCTTCTCGAACATCGGGCCGGGAAGCTTAGTTAAGGCGCGGTCTCGGCGCCGCCATCGCAGCGGTCCGCCCGGCTCGGTGTCGGCTCATCGCGGTCAGATCGCCTCGGTGATCATGCCGGCGCCGACCGTCCCGTTGCTCGCCTCGTCGATCAGAATGAAGCTGCCCGTGCGGCGGTTGCTCGTGTACGGGTCGAGCACCAGGGGTGCGCTCGTGCGCAGGCGCACGCGGGCGATGTCGTTGAGTTGCAGCTCGGCCGGCGGCGCGTCGCGTTCGAGCGTGTGCACGTCGACGACCTCCCCGATCCGATCGACGACCGCGGTCGCGTTGCGGGAGGTGTGCTTGATCAGATAGCGCCCGCCGGGGCGCATCGGCTCCTGCGCCATCCAGCAGACGTCCGCCTCGAGCTCGCGCGTCACCGTGGGGGACTCGTCGGGGTGGCAGATCAGCTCGCCCCGTGAGACGTCGAGCTCGTCCTCGAGCCGCAAGGCGAAGGACATCGGTGCCATCGCCTCCTCGAGCTCACCGTCGTATGTGTCGATCGCCGCCACCCGCGTGCGCCCGCCGCTCGGGAGCACGGCGACCTCATCGCCCCTGCGCAGCGCGCCGCTGGCCAGCTGCCCGGCGTAGGCTCGGTAGTCGCCTGTCAGCGTGCCGCTGGCAGGACGGATCACCCATTGGACGGGGAAGCGCGCCGGCTTGTCGTAGGGGTGGTCGTAGGCGACCTCGACCTCCTCGAGCAGCTCGAGCAGCACGGGCCCGTCGTACCACTGCATCCGCGGCGAGCGCTCGACGACGTTGTCGCCGTTGAGCGCCGACATCGGGATGTAGGTGATCGCTCGTCCGTGGCCGTTGAGCTTCGCGGCGAAGCCCTCGAACTCCTCGACGAGCTCCTCGAAGCGAGCCTGCGAGTGGTCCACGAGGTCCATCTTGTTGATCGCCACGACCATCTCCGGGATGCCAAGCAGGGCGCTGATGAAGGCGTGGCGCTTTGACTGCTCGAGCACGCCGCGGCGCGCATCGATCAGCACGACGGCGACGTCGGCGGTGGAGGCGCCGGTCACCATGTTGCGCGTGTACTGCTGGTGGCCGGGGCAGTCGGCGATGATGAACCGCCGCTTGGCCGTCGCGAAGTAGCGGTAGGCGACGTCGATCGTTATCCCCTGCTCGCGCTCAGCGCGCAGGCCGTCGGTCAGCAGCGCCAGGTCGAGGGCTCCTTCGCCGCCGCGCCGCTGGCTTGCCTGCGCGACGTGCTCAAGCTGATCCTCGTACACCTGCTCGGCGTCGTAGAGGAGCCTCCCGATCAGCGTGCTCTTGCCGTCATCGACCGATCCGGCCGTCGTGAAGCGCAGCAGGTCGAGCGTCATCGGGCGCCCGGACGGCGCATCAGAAGTACCCGGCCTTCTTGCGGTCCTCCATCGCGGCCTCGGTGACTTTGTCGTCCGCTCGGGTCTCGCCGCGCTCGGTCACCCGTGTCGCAGCGATCTCGAGCACGACCTCGGCGAGCGTTGACGCCTCCGAGCGCACGCCACCCGTGCAGCTCATGTCGCCGACCGTGCGGTAGCGCACCGTGTCGTCGAACACCTCCTCACCGTCGATCAGCTCGGTGCCCGGCCGCCACGCATAGAGCATCCCGTCGCGACTGAAGACCTTGCGCTCATGGGCGAAGTAGATCGAGGGCACCTCGAGCTGCTCCTGGTCGATGTACTCCCAGACGTCCAGCTCGGTCCAGTTCGAGAGCGGGAAGACCCGCACGTTCTCGCCCTTGCGAATGCGCCCGTTGTAAAGGTTCCAGAGCTCGGGACGCTGGTTCTTGGGGTCCCATTGGCCGAAGTCGTCGCGGAACGAGAACACCCGCTCCTTCGCGCGCGCACGCTCCTCGTCGCGGCGGGCGCCGCCGAACGCGGCGTCGAAGCCGTGCTCTGCGATCGCGTCCAGCAGGGTCACGGTCTGCAACCGGTTGCGCGAGGCCCGTGGCCCGGTCTCCTCGACGGCCCTGCCGCTGTCGATTGACTCCTGGACGCTCGCGACGATGAGCCGCTCGCCAAGCTCTTCCACGCGGCGGTCGCGAAACTCGATCACCTCGGGGAAGTTGTGCCCGGTGTCGACGTGCATCAGTGGGAACGGAAAGGGCGCCGGGCGGAACGCCTTCTCGGCGAGACGCAGCAGCACGATCGAATCCTTGCCGCCGCTGAAGAGCAGCACCGGCCGCTCGAATTCGGCGGCCACCTCGCGCATCACGTGGATCGCCTCGGACTCCAGGGCACGGAGATGGCTCAGCTGGGGGCGCACGGCGACGCTCACAGCGTCACCGTCTCGACGTGCAGGCCGCACTCGGTCTTGTCGGTTCCGGCCCAGCGGCCCTCGCGCCCGCTGCCGGGGAGCGTGCACGTCGCGCAGCCGATCGACTCGTAGCCCTGGTCGTGAAGCGGGTTGTAGGGCAGATCGCGCTCGTGGATGCGGCGCCACAGGTCGGCGTCGGTCCAGAAGGCCAGCGGGTTGTACTTCCACAGGCCGCGCTTGTCGTCGTGTTCGATCAGCTCGGTCGCGGCCCTCGTCGGTCCCTGCTCGCGGCGGATGCCCGTGATCCAGCATTCTGCGCCATCGAGGGCCCGCTCGAGCGCCGCCACCTTCGCTACCGAGCAGCAGTTCTCGGGGCCGGTCCACGGGCCGCCGGGACCGGTCGCGTCCTGCACCTCGATCTTGACGCCGAAGCGCTCCTCGAAGGTCCTCCACGTCTGCAGCGTCTCCTCGAACAGCACGCCCGTGTCGATCGTCACGACCCTCACACGATCGGCCCGTCCCTCGCTGACGCTCAGCAGCTCGTCGATCAGCACCGACTCCTCCTTCTGGAAGGAGCACAGCAGCACCGCTCGCTCGCCATGGCGGGCGAGCGCCTCGCGCAGCGTCTCGCGCAGGCCGACCGCAGGGTCGATCCCGGTGGCGGGCGCCGCGGCTATCTCGCCGTTCAGGGGAGGCGGCTGCTCTGTCTGGTGTCCGTTCTTCATCGCTCTTGTCCTGTATCGGCAGGTTGCGGCTATACCGCGCACTCGCCCTCGCCGCGGATGACTTCGAACGGGACCTTCCGTTCCCAGTCGATGAAATCGTTCATCGTCTCCAGGCCGAAGTCGACCGGCAACGACAGGTCCTTCACCAGCGCCTCGAGCTCGCCCGCGCCGACACGCTCGACGTAGGCGTTCCACTCCTCGCCATCCTCGCGATTGCTCTCGTAAAGACCGATCCAGCGCTCGATCGCCTCCGGGACCCGCTTGGCCGGCAGGCGCAGCTTCAGGCGGGTGCCGAACTTGACCTCGCCGCCTTCCCACACTCCGCCGACGTGGGGGATGTAAGCGGGAATCGTGTGCTCGCCCACTTTGATCGAGGCGCCGGTGAAGCCGATGCTGCCGACGTGATGCTGGCCGCAGCCGTTCGGGCAGCCGCTGATCTTGATGTTGAGCTTGCGCGTCAGCGGGTCGGTGATCTCCATCGCCTCGATCCGCTCCTGCACGGCCTGGTTGAGGCCCATCGAGCTGGTGATCCCGAGCTTGCACGAGTCGGTCCCCGGGCAGGACACGACGTCGCTGATCTCGCGTGACCCCGCCTCGCCGAGGCCGAGCTCGGAGAGCGCGGTCCAGATGTCATAGACGGACTCCGTGCGCACCCATCGAAGGACGAAGTTCTGCTGCACGGTCGTGCGCGCGTAGCCGCCCGCGTAGGAGCGCATGATCGCCGCGAGCCCTCTGAGCTGCTCGGGCGAGAGATCGCCGCGCTTGACCTTCACCTCGACGGTCACGAAGCCGTCCTGCTTCTGCTCGGCGACGTTTGCGGCGCGGAAGCGCTCGAACTCCGAGAGGTCGCCGTTGGGCGTGCCGTAGGACTGCGGCGGCGCCGGCGCGGACTCCCGCTCGTCGTCGAGGAACAGGCGCTGCTCGATCGAGAAGTCGCGTTCTGAGACCCACTCGCCCTGCAGCTCCTCCTCGACCTGCCTTCGCAGCTCGTCGATCCCGTACTTGTCGACGAACACCTTGATCCTCGCCCTGGCACGGTTGGAGCGCAGCCACTCCTGGCGGTCGAAGATGCGCATGACCGCCTCGGTGACCTTCAGGTACTCGCCGCTGTCGAGCTCGAGGAACTCATAGAGGACCTGCGCCACCCGGGGCATGATCGACGTCCCCCCACCGACGAGCATCTCGACGCCGCGCACCTCTCCGGGGCGGGCGGGGTCATCAGATTCGCGCACCCGGGCGCGGAAGGCGACGTCGTGTATGCCGCTGATCGCGCGGTCGCGCGGGCCGCCGTCGAAGGCGGTCTTGACCTTGCGCGGCATTGCCTGGGTGGTGGGGTGGCGCACGAAGTAGCGCACGTAGGCGCCCGCATAGGGGGTCAGGTCGAACAGCTCGTCCTTCGCAACTCCGGCCCATGGGTCGCCCGTGACGTTGCGCATCGTGTTGCCGCATCCCTCGCGGCTGGACAGCCCCGACTCGCCGAGCTCGCGGATCAGCTTCTCGGCTTCCGGCAGCGGGACGTGGTGCATCTGGATGTTCTGCCGGGTCGTTATGTGCCCCTTGTTCAGCGGCACGTACTTCTCGATCACCTCGGCGAAGGCCTCCATCTGCTCTGGAGTGATCCCGCCGAAGGGCAACTTCACCCGGATCATCTGCACGTCGGCCTGGCGCTGGCCGTAGACGCCCTGCTTGAGCCGGAACTTGATGAACTTGTCCTCCGGCGTTTCGCCGGCGAGAAACTTCGTCGCTTCGGTCTTGAAGTCGTCGTACTCGCGCTGGAGGATCGGAATCACATGCCCGGGCACATTCTGGAGGACCTCGGGGTCCTCGAGCGTGCCGCGGTGCGTGGGAATCGAAACTGGCTCCATCTGCGGACCTCCTGATCCCGGATCCTGCCCGGGGCTGTCGACGTTGATTGCCGGCGGCGAGATATTGCAGTAAAGCCTAGCGGCTTTCAGGTGTTTATCCAGGGGTCGCCGGAATCGCCCGGATCCTCCCTGGATACGCCTTCCAGGATCGCCGCCCGGTGCCAGGGGTCCGGTTCGGGGTCGGGCGCGGCGGCAGGCGCCGTGTCGCGGATGAAGCGTTCGAGCGCCGCTACGATCGCCGCCGCCTCCTCGGTGGAGGCGCTCGGCGAGATCAGCTTCAGATCAGGCCGGCCGTGGGGCATCATTGAATTGTGACGGGCCCGGCGAAACCTGGCTCAACGCCTCAGATCCGCGTGGACAGCATTCCGGCCATGTGGACGCCAGCCGGTACAGGCGAGGCGTCCTGAGGCGCGTCTGCACGCCAGGCGTCCGCGGCGTCCCAGGCGATCAGAGCGGGATGTTGCCGTGCTTTCGTTTCGGCCCGGGTTCGCGCTTGCTCTGCAGTGTGTGCAGCGCCACGATCAGCTTCGGACGCGTCTCGTGCGGGATGATCACGTCGTCGATGTAGCCTCGCTCGGCTGCCGTGTAGGGGTTTGCGAAGCGGGCCTTGTAATCCTCCATCAGCTTCTTGCGCCGCTCCTCGGGGGTGGGGCTGCCGGCGATGTCGCGCCGGTAGATGATGTTCACGGCGCCCTCCGGCCCCATCACCGCCACCTCAGAGGTGGGCCAGGCGAAGTTGAAGTCGGCCAGCATGTGCTTGGACGCCATCACGTCGTAGGCGCCGCCATAGGCCTTGCGCGTGATGACCGTCAGCTTCGGAACGGTCGCCTCGGTGAATGCGTACAGGAGCTTGGCTCCGTGGCGGATGATCCCGCCCCACTCCTGGCTCGTCCCCGGCAGGAAGCCCGGAACGTCGACGAACGTCAGCAGCGGGACGTTGAACGCGTCGCAAGTGCGCACGAAGCGAGCCGCCTTGCCCGAGGCGTCGATGTCGAGGACGCCTGCGAGCTGTGCGGGCTGGTTGCCGACGATGCCGACCGAGAAGCCGTCAAGCCGCGCGAAGCCGCAGATGATGTTCTTGGCGTAGTGCTCGTGCACCTCGAAGAACTCGCCGTCGTCGACGATCAGCTTGACGACGTTGCGCATGTCATAGGGCTTGTTCGGGTTGTCCGGCACGACGTGGTCGAGCTCCGGGTCCATGCGCTGCGGGTCATCGGTGGGCTGCACGCGAGGCGCCGTTTGCAGGTTGTTCTGGGGCAGGAAGCCGATCAGGAAGCGGCAGTCCTCGAGGCACGACTCCTCGTCCTCGGAGGCGAAATGCGCGACGCCGGACTTCGTGTTGTGCGACATCGCACCGCCGAGCTCCTCGAAGCCGACCTCCTCGCCGGTGACCGTCTTGATCACGTCGGGGCCCGTGATGAACATGTGGGAGGTCTCCTTCACCATGAAGATGAAGTCCGTGATCGCCGGCGAGTACACCGCGCCGCCTGCGCAGGGGCCCATGATCAGGCTGATCTGCGGGATCACCCCCGAGCACCGCACGTTGCGCACGAACACGTCCCCGTAGGCGCCGAGCGACACCACCCCCTCCTGGATCCGCGCCCCGCCCGAGTCGTTGATGCCGATCACCGGGCAGCCGATCTTGGCCGCGAGGTCCATGATCTTGACCATCTTCTCGCCCATCACCTCGCCCAGCGAGCCGCCGAAGACCGTGAAGTCCTGGCTGAACACGCACACGGTGCGGCCTTCGATCGTCCCATGGCCGGTCACCACCGCATCGCCCCACGGCCGGTTTTTCTGCATGTCGAAGTCGTAGGTGCGGTGGCGCACGAACGTGTCGAGCTCCTGGAAGGAGCCCGGATCGAGGAGCTTCTCGATGCGCTCCCGCGCTGTGAGCTTGCCGCGCGCGTGCTGCTTCTCCTCGGCCTCCGGCGCAGAGTGGACGGCCGCCTCGCGCAGCTCACCCAGCTGGGCGAGCTTTTCCTCATAGCTCTCGGGCGCCTTCTGTCGCGGCGGGCGCCTGTGGCCGCTGCGAGAGGCCGCCAGGAGCGCCGCGTCGGCCTGTCGATCGTGTGGGCTGCTTGCCATCGGACCGGGGATCCTACCCCCGCGCCGTGCCCCGCCGCCCGCTTAGGACCGCGAGAACGGCCTGTGGTGTGCGGCCCCCAGGCGGTCCAGCACCGAGGTCAGCACGGCCGTGACCTGAGCATCCGTGATCTCCTCCGCCGCCTCGAGCTCGGCGGAGATGGCCTCCGCCTGCTCGGCCGCCTGCGTCTGGACCGGAGCCTCCTCGGCCTCGCTCGCGGCCTGCGAAGGCTCGAATTCGCCTGGGGTGATCGCTGACTGCGGCTCCTCTTCCGGCGCGGGCGTGGCGACGGCATCGGGCGTTGCGACGGCATCGGGAGCGGCGACGGCATCCGGAGCGGCGACGGCATCGGGCGTGTCGGAATGATCCAGCGGATCTGGAGCGTCCAACGCATCCGGCGCCTCGGGCGCGGGTCGCTCGTCGGGCGTTGCCGGAGCCTCGTGGCACTGCAGAGCGCTGTACACGGCCGACGCCTCGAGCACGGAGGGCGCCTCGGGCGCCGCGTCGCCGGGCGCGAGCTCGCCGACTGGCTCGATGGCCGTTTCGGACCAGCGCCGACGGCCGAACAGCCTCGCGAAGAAGCCCCGCCGTGGCTCGGGCTCGTCAATGGCGACCCACGTGTCCGGCTCGGCCTGGACCGGTTCATCGTCCGCTCCGGTGGGCTCAGGCTCCGCCTCGTCGGCCTGCAACTCGTGTTCGCCCGCCAGCTCCCGAGCAGCCGGCGTCGCAGGAGCGAATGCCGGGTGCCCTTCGGCCGGCCATCTGCGATCGCTCTCCAACTCACCCGCAGGCTCCGGCGGCTCAGACATCGTCTGCTCCTCCGACGCGGTCTCGCCGGTTTGCACGCCAGGCGGCGTGTCGGGCGGCGTGTCGGGCGATGTTGTCGCCTCAGGGATCTCGCTAGCGACGCTCAGCGTGACCCTCGTGCCCCAGCCGGAGGCCTTGATCTGGACCTTGCCGGTCCTGTTCTCGGCCTGCCATTCGACGAGCTGCTCGGGCTCGACGCGGGTGATCCGGATCTCGCCGAGATCGCCCAGGTGGCGTGCCAGCGACCCCGGGTCGCTGAGCTCGGCCCATAGCTCGGGTGGGGACTTGACCAGCGTGCGCTGCACCTCCGAGGAGATCATCGCCCACCATTTCGAGCGATCTCCCTCTACTCCTCCTGCGGAGCGCTACGCGGGCGAACGTGTGCGCTGGACGCCGAGCATCTCGCGCTGGTGGAGCAGCTCGGCCAGCTGAATGGCGTTCGTGGCGGCGCCCTTGCGAAGGTTGTCCGCGACGATCCACATGTCCAGCGCGCGCTCGTGGCCGGGATCACGGCGGATGCGCCCGACGTAGACGTCATCGCTGCCCGCCGCCTCGATCGCGAGCGGGTATCGGGCGGCCGCCGGGTCGTCGAGGACCGTCACGCCCGGCGCCTGGAGCAGCAGCTCACGGGCGCGCTCGGGCGAGAGCTCATCTCGTGTCTGCACGTTCACTGCCTCGGAATGCCCCGTGATCACGGGCACGCGCACGCAGGTGGCGCTCACGCGGATCGACGGGTCGCCGAGGATCTTGCGCGTCTCGTTCATCAGCTTGCGCTCCTCATCGGTGTGATCCTCGCCCTCGGCGAAGCTGCCGGCGTGGGGCAGCACGTTGAACGCGATCTGGTGCGCGTACTCCTGGGGGGCCGCGATGTCCATGTCGTGTAGGAGCGCATGCGACTGCTCGAGCAGCTCGTCCACCGCGCGCCTGCCCGTGCCCGAGACGGCCTGATAGGTGCTGATCACCAGCCGCTCGATGCCTGCCGCGTCCTGAAGCGGCTTGAGCGCCACGACCATCTGCATGGTCGAGCAGTTGGGGTTGGCGATGATCCCGTGATGGGCCGCGATGGCCTCGGGGTTCACCTCTGCGACCACCAGCGGAACGTCGTCCTGCATGCGCCATCGAGACGAGTTGTCGATCACGGTCGCGCCTGCGGCGGCGAAGCGCGGCGCCCACTCACCGGAGGTCCCTCCGCCCGCAGAGAAAAGAGCGAGGTCGAAGCCCTGGATCGACTCCTCGCTCAGGCCGCGCACGCGCAAGCCGCCATCCAGCTCACGGCCGACCGAGCGCTCCGAGGCGAACGCGACGATCTCCCGGGCCGGGAACGCGCGCTCGCGCAGCAGCTCGAGCATCAGCGTGCCCACCTGCCCGGTGGCGCCGACGACCGCGATCCGATAGCCCCCGCTGCTCACGGCCTCAGCGTATCGCGGCGGTGGTGCGCCCTATGGCTTGATCGCCATGAACAGGATCGTGATCAGCACGAGCAGGCTGAGCAGCGAGCCGACGACCGTCAGCCGCCGCACCACGGCGCGGTACTCGTCGCTCGTCGCGACCGTTCCCTCGCCGGCGGCGGTCAGGTCGCGGGCCGCGAGCTCCTCGGCGCGTTTCGCCGTCGGGATCATCACCGCGCCGACGAGAGCGCCGATCACCACGACCGCCGTGAGCCCCCACTGCACGAAGAACTCGCTCCAGTGGTGGCCTTCGCTGGCGAGGTAGATGCCGGCGGCGAGCACGACGAGCAGCCCCGGGTTGATGAGCCAGCGCTCGGTGGTGTATTCGATGCGGTGCAGCAGGGGAATGCCCCGCGGGTCATGGCGGGCTGCCACCACGAACATGAGCGGGTAGGCGAACGTCACGCCGAAGGCCACGACCACCGCCATGATGTGGATCGCGAGGACCACGTCGTAGGCGGAGGCGACCGGGGCGATCACGGGTTGCCACCCTAGCCGCTCGCCCCGGCGCGGGTCGCATGCGGCCCCAGCCCCGCGCCTGCGCGGCGGTTGCGCGAGAGCTCAGAAGCGCGGCGCGTAGGCGCCGAAGACGTCCTGCATCGCCCCGCATACCTCGCCGAGCGAGGCGCGATCCTTCAGCGCCCGGCGGATCGGTGGCAGGAGGTTCTCGGAGCCCCGCGCGAGCGCGCGCAGCTCCTCCAGGCGGCTCTCCACGAGCGCCTGGTCACGGTTCGCCTTGAACTCCTTCAGCCGCTGCACCTGAAGATGCTCGGACTCGGGGTCCACGCGCAGCAGGTCGGGCACCTCGACCTCGTCTTCCTCGTAGGCGTTCACGCCCACCACGATGTCCTGGCCGATGCGGTAGCGCTCCTGGTAGCCCCAGGCGGACTCGTCTATCTCGCCGGTGATGAACTCGATCGCGTTGACCGAGCCGCCGAGCGCGTCGACCTTCCCGATCAGCTCCTTGGCCCGCGCTTCGATCTCGTCGGTCAGCGACTCGACGAAGTAGGACCCGGCGAACGGATCCACGGTGTCGGACGCGCCGGACTCGTGGGCGAGGATCTGCTGGGTGCGAACGGCGATTTTCGCCGCCCGCTCGGTGGGCAGCGCCAGCGCCTCGTCGAAGCCGTTCGTGTGCAGCGACTGCGTGCCCCCGCAGACAGCCGCGAAGCCCTGTAGCGCGACGCGCACGATGTTGTTCTCGGGCTGCTGCGCCGTCAACGTGACGCCGCCGGTCTGCGTGTGGAAGCGCAGCATCGTCGCCTTCGGATTCGTCGCCCCGAAGCGCTCGCGCATGATGTGCGCCCACATCCGCCGCGCGGCGCGGAACTTGGCGACCTCCTGGAAGACGTTGTTGTGGCCGTTGAAGAAGAACGCCAGCCTCGGCGCGAACTCGTTGACGTCCAGGCCCTTCTCGATCGCGGCCTGCACGTAGGCGATGCCCGACGAAAGGGTGAACGCGACCTCCTGCACGGCAGAGCAGCCCTTCTCGCGGAAGTGATAGCCGGAGATCGAGATCGTGTTCCACCTCGGGATGTGCTCGTGGCAGTACTCGAAGAGGTCGGTCGTCAGCCGCATCGTCGGCACCGGCGGGTAGATGTAGTTGCCGCGGGCGATGTACTCCTTGAGCACGTCGTTCTGGGTGGTGCCGCGAAGCTTCTCGCTGGGAACGCCCTGCTCCTCGCCCACGAGCTCATAAAGCAGCAGCAGGCAGGCCGCCGGCGCGTTGATCGTCATCGACGTCGACACCTGGTCCAGCGGGATCCCGTCGAAGGCGGTGCGCATGTCGTCGATCGTGTCGATCGCGACGCCGGTCCGGCCGACCTCGCCCAGGCAGCGGGGGTTGTCGGAGTCCAGGCCGAGCTGCGTCGGGAGGTCGAACGCCATCGACAGGCCGGTCGTGCCCTTGGAGAGCAGGTAGCGGTAGCGCTCGTTGGACTCCTTCGCCGATGCGTAGCCGGCATACTGGCGCATCGTCCACGTCTGCTTGCGGTACATCTCGCGGTGCACGCCGCGCGTGTACGGGTACTCGCCGGGCTCGCCCAGATCGAGGTTCTCCGGGAGGTCTCCCTCGGAGTAGAGCTCGGAGATCTCGATGCCCGAGTCGGTGAAGCGACGGGGGTCGTCCGGCCCGACGATCGGCGCGACGGTCAGATTCTCCTCGGTGGTAGCCACCCACGGAAGGATAGTCCGGTCAACCACTAAGCTTCAGCGCCATGGCCACCTGCTTGGTAACGGGCGGAGCCGGCTTCCTCGGCTCACACCTCTGCGACGAGCTGCTCGCTCGCGGCCATCGAGTCATCTGCGTGGACAACTTCGAGACGGGTTCACTGCACAACATCGAGCACATCCGCGACCCGGAGCGCTTCCTGCACGTCGGCGTAGACATCATCGAGCCGTACTTCGTGGAGGAGCCGATCGACTTCGTCTATCACCTCGCATCGCCCGCCTCGCCGATCGACTACCTGCGGCTGCCGCTGCACACGCTGAAGGTCGGCTCCTACGGCACCCACCACACCCTCGGCCTGGCCAAGGCCAAGCGCGCCCGCTTCCTGATCGCGTCGACGAGCGAGGTCTACGGCGATCCGCTCGAGCACCCGCATTCGGAGAGCTACTGGGGCCACGTCAACCCGATCGGCCCACGCGGCGTCTACGACGAGGCGAAGCGCTACGCCGAGGCGCTGACCATGGCCTACCACCGCCAGCAGGGCGTTGACACGGCGATCGTGAGGATCTTCAACACGTACGGCAGCCGCATGCGCCCGCATGACGGGCGCGCGATTCCCACGTTCCTGCGCCAGGCGCTCGCGAACCGGCCGATCACGGTGTTCGGCGATGGCAGCCAAACGCGCTCGTTCTGCTACGTCAGCGATCTCATCCGCGGGATCATCGCGCTGGCGGAGTCCGGATACCACGATCCCGTCAACATCGGAAACCCGGATGAGTTCACGCTGCTGGAACTCGCCGAGACGGTGAAGGAGCTCACCGGCTCGACATCGGAGATCGTCTACGAGGCGCTTCCGATCGACGACCCCAAGCAGCGCAAGCCCGACATCACGCTCGCCCGCGAGCTGCTCGGCTGGTCGCCCGAGGTTTCACTGCGGGACGGCCTGGAGACGACGATCGAGCAGTCGGGCGTCGAGCTACTCGTGGGCGGCGGCTCGCGCTGAGCATTGTCCTGCCGCTCATCGTTGTCCAGGCTGAGTGCGGACGGCCGCTCCATCTGCGAGTCTGAGGTGTTGTGAGCGGCGAGATGGGACCACGTTCGTCGGGAACGCCTACTCGACCCGCTCCTCGCGTGAGGTCGCTGCCGGCCGCTCCCCCACATGCCAGGCCCGCGTCTGCCAGCTCGGCCGTCACGGAGCGCCTGGAGCCGTCGACCCGTGACATCCGGCGCAAGCGCCCGCCCGTGCTCTCGTTCATCCTGCGCATCTCGACGGCGAGGCGCATGGCACGGGTGCTGTCGCTGCTCGCTCTCGATTTCGCCGGCGTTGCCCTCGCGATCTTCACCGCCTTGGCGCTCAAGGAAGCAGTGCGCGGCCATGTCACACCGGACAAGGCCTACGAAGGCACAAGGCAGTTCATCGCCTTCGCCTATCTGCTGACTGCCCTCTTGTTCGCCCGGTCCGGCCTCTATGCGGCGCGCGCGCTGCGTCCCGGCCTCTCGCGGATCGTCGGGTCGCTGTTCCAGGTCGCATTCGTCGCGCTGATCTTCGCGGTGGTCAGCGGTGAACACTTCTCCAGCTACTACCTCTTCTACGGGACGCTCGCCTTCGCGCTCCTCTACATCTCCTCGATGCGCGCCGGCTACGAGTGGCTGACGGGCTTGATCCTGCGCGCCGCCGGCTATCGACGGCGCGCCGTGCTCGTCGGCACGGGCAAGCACATCCGCGATGTCGCCCACGCGCTCGGCGACGATCACCACTCTCCGATCGAGGTCGTCGGCTTCCTCTCGATCTCGGAGCTGCCCGCCAACGGCCTGCGCTCGCTGGGTTCGCTGTCCGACCTCGAGGGCGTTCTCGGCAGCGAACGGATAGACGAGGTCATCATCGCCGACCCTGACTTCCCGCAGGTCGAGGCGGTCGACCTCGTCGACCGCTGCCATCAGCGCGGCGTGCGCGTGCGGCTCGCGCCCTCCACGATGGAGATCCTGATCCACCGGGCGGAGTTCGTGCCCGGGCAGTCGGTGCCGCTGTTCGAGCTCGGCCCGCCGGTCTTCGAGGGCGTCGACTTCGCCCTCAAGCGCACGTTCGACATCGTCGGCGCGACGCTGCTGCTGATCGTGCTGAGCCCTTTGCTGCTCACGATCCTGCTCGCCGTGCGCCTCTCCTCCCGTGGGCCGGCATTCTTCCGCTCGACACGCCGCGGCATCGGTCAGCGGCCCTTCGCCTGCCTCAAGTTCCGCACGATGCACACGAACGCGGAGGAGCACCAGGCGGACCTCGAAGACCTGAACGAGGCCTCCGGCGCGCTGTTCAAGATTCGCGACGATCCGCGCCTGACACGCGTCGGGCGTCTGCTGCGGCGCTTCTCTCTGGACGAGCTGCCGCAGCTGGTGAACGTGCTCAGGGGCGAGATGTCCCTCGTCGGCCCGCGGCCGCTGCCTGAGCGCGACTACGAGATGCTCGAGGACTGGCACCGCAAGCGCTACCTGGTGCTCCCGGGGATCACGGGCCTCTGGCAGGTCTCAGGCCGCTCGGAGCTCGACTTCGACGACCTCGTGCATCTCGACTTCATCTACCTCGAGCGCTGGTCGCTGGCGCTAGACCTGACGATCCTGCTGAAGACGATTCCCGCCGTGGTGACGCGGCGGGGCGCCTACTGAGGATCCAGGCCGCCCGCTCCGGCGGGACGTCCGCGAACCGTGCGCCCGCTCGGGCGCGGCTGCTCCGCGGGGCAGATTGCGCGCGCGTACACGCCCCAGGTCGCGCGTGCGGCGTCCTCCCATGTCCAGGGCAATGGCGGTGGAGCCGGACGCGTGGCGCTCTCGGCGGCTGCTATCAGCGCCGGCATGTCGCCGGGTGCCACGAACGTGGCGCGATCGCCGAGGACCTCACGCAGCGCCGTGACCTCGCACGCGACGACCGGCGTGCCGCATGCGAGTGCCTCCACTGCCTGCAGGCCGAAGCCCCCGTGGTCGGACGGCAGGACGAGCGCGTGGGCGCCCGTGTAGATGGCCGCGAGGTCTTCGTCGGCCACCTGGCCGGTGAGGATCACATCGGGCAGCTCGTGTGCCCACGGTCGGGTGGGGCCGACGAGCACCAGCGGCAGCCGCCGAGGCGTGGCGGCGAGCTTCGCGAGGCGCCTGCCCGGGTCGGGGTGCTGCAGCCCCCCAACCCACACTAGGTAGCGCTCGGGCAGGCCGAAACGGCCACGCACGGCCGCGATCTCCTGCCGGGTTCGGGGATACATGGCCGGCTCGGCCGCCTCCGGGATGACGAGCACCCGCTCGCGCTCGAGCCGCAGGTGCGTCACCGCGTCCTCGGCCACCGCCTCCGTCGGGACGATCGCGCACGCGGCGCGCTGGACCGCGAGATGGCGCAGGCGCATGCGCAGGCCCGTCCGCAGGTACTCGCTGCGGCGCTTGAGCGACGTGAGGTCGTGGATCGTGACGACCAGCGGACAGGGCGGGTGGAGCATCGCACCGGCGATCCACGGCGAGTGCAGCAGGTCGGGATCTCCCGAGCGCAGCGTCGTCGAGGGATGCTGGGTCTCGAACACCTCGTCGCCTGCAGCGGCGGTGTCGCGAAGCGCCTTCAGCAGGCAGCGCGTGTATCGACCGACGCCATTCGGATCGGAGACTGGCCGGCCGTCGAACGCGACCCTCACCTGTCGACTCTCCCCTTTCCATCCTCGCCCTGGCGCACAGCACGCCAACATAAGCGTTGGCGTTGGGAATGGATAGAGATGAAAGCATCTCTGCACCGTCGGACGCTCCATCGCCCAGCTCCAGGACGGGTCCGCGACGGCGTCGGCTCTAGCCTACGGGCGATGCCCTCACGCGCCTACCACGAAGAGCGCTGGCAAGAGCTCGCCCAGGGGCTCGAGCCGTCGGACTTCGCCGTGCGCCTGCGCTTCCTGCGCGAACACGTGGTCGCCGGCGACCGGGTGCTCGACGTCGGCTGCGGCGAAGGATGCTTCGCGGCGGAGCTCGCCCGGGAGGGTGCGGCCGTGGTCGGCATCGACGTCGCCGAGGAGCCACTGCGGCGCGCGCGGGAGCTTCACCCGCAGCTCGATCTGCGCGTTGTCGACGGCGAGGGGGGTTGGGATCTCTCGGACGCGACCTTCGATGTCGTGTGGGCGGGCGAGGTGATCGAGCACGTGGCCGACACGGCGGCCTGGCTTTCGGAGGTACGGCGGGTGCTCCGCTCCGGCGGCAGCCTGCTGCTGAGCACCCCCGCCCATGGGCGTCTGGCGATGCTGCGCCTGGCGCTGTCGAGGCACGCGCTCGCCGAGCACTTCGACCCGCGGGGCGAGCACCTGCGCTTCTACACCCTCGATTCGCTCAGGGAGCTGCTCGAGGACTTTCGCTTCCAGGAGATCGAGGTGCGCTCCGCCGCCGGAGTGCCCGGGGCGCGACGCCTCCTGCTCGCGCGGGCGGTGCGCTCCCGCTTCTGATGGGGCTTGACGGCGCCGCGGAAGCTCGCAGCGCCTGGATGTAGGCGTTCTGGATTTCGATAGACCTGCTCGACGCGCGCGGTCCGTTGATCAGCTCGGGAGCCACCGACTCCGGGTCGAGGAAGATCGCCGCTTCGATGTCGCTCAGCGCCGCATGGGGGTTGCCGTGTATTTCGTAGAGCCCGAGATGCAGCCAGCTTTCGGGGTTCGAGGGCTGGAGTCGCACCGCCCGCTGCAGCGTCGCCTGTGCCCCCGCGGGCTCGCCGGCAGCCTGCTGGACGGCCGAGAGCGCGAATAGTGCCTGCACGGAGAGGGGATCGCGGTCGACTGCGGTGTGAGCCGTGGCGAGCGCCCCTCGCGGGTCGCTCCCGACCAGCGCGAGCGCCTGCTGTCGTGCGTCTTCGGAGCGTTGCGGCTGCCACTGCGACCAGGCCGCCAGCAGCGCGGCGACGATCACCGCGAGCGCGACTCCGAGGCGCAGGCGTCCCACCTCGGCCAGTCGCGGCACGAGCAGGGAGGGCGCCCACGCCGGCCTCGGCGATTCACCTTCACCGCTCGGACCGCGTCCGGCCGCCGGCCCCGCCCGGCCCAGCTGGAGTGGGCCCCGGCCGGCCAGCCAGCCGGAAAAGAGCAGCGCCACGCAGGCGTTCCCCGGCACGTACCACGTCCAGTCGACGAACGAGTGAACGCCGAAGGCGACGACTACGCAGAGCATCGTCAGCAGGCCGATGCGCTCGGGCGTGTAGGCGAGCGACACGCTGCGCCAACGCGGCACCGTCCGAGCCCGGATATCGCGCCAGCCCGTCCATTGTCGATTCAGCGGGTGGGTTGCGCGTCCGGCGGCGGCCATCCAGCAGCCCAGCAGGGCTAGCGCAGCGACCAGGCCCACCAGCCCGAGGTCGGCGAGCGTCTGCACGACGAAGCCGTGGGCGTGGTGGACATCGATCGTGACGGTGCGGTAGCGCAGGCGCGCCGTGTGGTAGCCCAGCGCTCCGGCACCGAGGGCCGGGTGAGCTTCCCAGATCTGTATGGCCTCCTTCCAGTAGCGAGCCCGCACGCTTGCGACCGCGGTCAGGCGGCCGGCCGTGTTGGACGGAGGTTTGGCGTTGGGATTCGTCACCGCGTCGACCGCATGCGAGACGCTGCCGGTCAACCCGCGGTGGCTGTGCGCGAGCGCTCCGACGAAGCCGACGGCGGCAAGCGCGATCAGCGCCAGCAGGACAGCTCCCGCCCTGCGGCGCGTCGCCAGCGACGGAGCCCGGCGACCCGTGAAGAAGCCGATCGCCGCTCCCGCCAGCGCCAGCAGCAGGACCATCGCGACGACCAGCGCCCCGAGCCGGTGCCCGGCCGTCGCGCGTTCGCCGAGCGCGACGCCTTCGGTGCTCAGGGCGTGCGTGGAGAAATCCCACGCGGCGACCGCGCCGGCGCCGAGCGCCCCGAGAATCAGGACCGCCGCCCCCCGCAGCCGCAGGGGGACCACGCAGAGCCACAGCACCACGCCCACGGCCAGAGCCGCCAGCGCGCCGCGCGAGTAGGCGAGCAGCAGCGTCAGCAGCAGCAGCCCCATCGCGGGATAGGCAAGGGCGCTCAAGAGCGCATGCCCCGTTCGCCGCGCGCCCAGCCACAGGCAGCAGATCGCCCCGAGCGCGGCAGTCAGGCCGATCGCGTTCCAGTAACCGTACGGCTCGTCGAGCCGGGCGTAGGCGCTGGCCGGTACGAGGTCGCCCGGGAAGATCTTCGTCAGAAGCGCGTATCCGCAGACGATGACCGCCGCCAGCGTGACCCCGCCGATCACGGCCGGCCAGCGTGCGGGGTCGACCCGCACCAGTGTCACCGCCGCGGCGAAGACGCCGCAATAGGCGAACATCCGCCCGGCGTCCTGCCAGCTTTCGTCGGGTTGCACCGACCACACCACCGACAGCGCCGTCCAGACGGTGAACGCCAGCAGCAGACCGACCGACCACAGCCCGTATGCCGGCCGCCGGGTCCGCGAGAGGACCACCGCGGCGGCGATCGCCACGCCCGCGGCACACGTGAGTGCCATCTCGGTCACGGTCATCGTTTCGAGGCTGAGGCCGCCCTTCGCGTAGAAGGTGACGAGGCAGAGGACGGCCGCGATCGCGAGCGCCGCCGCCCAGCCGAGGGCCCGCCCGTCGCCCGCCGTGAGCACGTGGGAGCGAACCGGCAGGCGCCGCCGTCTCGGCTCTGCCAGCGGCGGCAACGCGCCCAGCGCCGGAGCGGACTCCGGAGCGGGCTCAGTCGTTGTGGCGGGCACGGAAGCGGTTTCGCAAGGCGCCTGCCACGATGAGCAGCAGGCAGGCGAGCAGGAAGATCACGGTCGCCAGCAGCGGCGTGGGCAACGAGCTGAGCGCCGAGGCGATGTCGGCGTGCACGACACCCGGGTGCACGACGCCGCTTCCCACGCGAACGGGGACCGGGCTGGCGTGCGTGGCGTGGGTGATCGCGCGCTGCTCGGAGGCCGTGGGAGCGATCGGAACGACCGCCGCCCCGCCGGCGGAGCCGCCCCGGCCGGTGGCCGCCGCCAGCTGCGCCTGGCGGATGAGCGATCCGCATTCGGTGTACTCACGCGCGTCCGCGGTCAGGTCTTTGAGGGCTTCCCTGTAGGCCTGTTGGCTGAACCCGCTGAGCGACTGCCCATGAGTGCACCGGAGGATGATCGTTTCGCCGACGCTCGCGCGAGCCGGGGACGCGATCCCCGCGGCCAGCACCAACGACAGCGCCAACAGGCGTGGAAGAAGGGCCGAGATCCGTTCCAAGCTCCGCAACGCTACCAAGGGTCCTCGCCGGAACAACCCCTTACGGTGCCTTCGATACGCCCACGCTTGCAAGCGCCCGCGAGAAGCCCTCGGCCCAGGCATCGTGGCTGTAGGCGCGGACGTCGCGGGCGCCGGCCTCGCCCAGCCGAGCCCTTAGCTGCGGGTCCTGCGAGAGCGCTGCAATGGCGTCGGCGAGCGCGCCGACATCGCCTGCAGCCACCACCAATCCGTTGTGTCCGTCCTGCACGAGCCCTCCAGCGGCAGCCCCGACGGCATCGGAGGCGATCACGGGCAGCCGTCTGTTCATCGCCTCGTTCACCACTAACCCCCAGGGCTCGCGGAAGGTGCGGGTCCGGATCGACGGCAGCACGAGCACGTCACAATCCGCATAAGCGTCGCGGAGGGCCGACGGCGTCAGCGCGCGCCACCAGAAGACCCCCTCTACCTGCGCGTGTGGGTCGCCGTCCCCCGGCGCCCCGCCCGGGTCGGCCCCCACGAGCACCAGGGCGGCCTGCGCAGGCTTCAGCTCGCAGGCGCGCCATGCGGCGAGCAGGACCTCCAGCCCCTTCTCCCTGACGGGACGGCCGACGAACAGGAACCTCACGTCCGCGTCGGCGGGCCAGGAGGGGTCGCTGGGAGGCGCCACCTCAGGTGAGCTCCAGAAGTCGTTGTCGACCGACTGCGGGGCCACATGCACGTTGCGTGCGCCGCGCGCCCGCACGTAGTCGCTCACGTGCGGTCCGTAGGTGACGACCGCATCGGCGGAGCGGTACAGGCGCCGCAGCGGCAGGTAGCTGAACGCGTGGACGACGCTGACGGGGTGGGCCCACAGCGAAGCCCACAGGATCAGCGGCACGCCTGCCCGGCGCGCCCCCGCCCAGCTCGCCAGCGGCGCCAAACGTCCGCCGGTCGGGCAGACGACCGCACGGTAGCGCCCGCTCGCGGCCAGCGAAAGGAGCTCCCGCTGGGATACGCGGCGGTGGGGGAAGGGCAGATCCGCTTCGATGGCGGCCCCTCCGTGCCGTGAACGTCCGCCGAACAGCGCGAACTCCACGTTCTCGCGCTCGTGCAGGCGCGCGAACGCCCCCACGCGGTAGGCCGGGGCGTGGCCGGTGACGAACAGGACGGGCTTCACCCGAGCGCGTGCTCGTAGGCGGCGAGCGTCTGCTCGCCGCAGCGCTCCCAGGTGAAGTACGCGGCCACCGTAGCCCGGGCCCGCTGGCCGGTCTCGCGCAGCCGGTGCGGGTCGCACAGGAGCTCGTCGATGCGCTGCGTGAGCCGCTCGACGTCGCCTGGCGGCACGAGCACAAAGCCGTCTCCCGCAGCCGCGATCTCCTCCGGCCCCGGCTCGCCGCGGCACCCGATGGCGGGAACCGAACCGGCCATCGCCTCCACGTAGGCCACGCCGAAGGCCTCCTCCGTGGAAGGCATCACGAACAGGGAGGAACGCTGGGCGAGCGCCACCGCGCGCTCGGGTGCAAGCTGCCCGTGGAACTCGACTCGCGCTGCGACCCCCAGTCGAGCCGCAAGCCCTTCCAGGGCGATGCGCTCGGGGCCTTCGCCGACGATCGCGTAGCGCAGCGTGGGGTGCTTCTGGGAGAGCACGGCCAGCACGCGCACTACGTCGGCGTGTCGCTTGCGGGCGATCAGATGCCCGACGGTCACGAGCGTAGGGGCCGCGTCGCCGCGCGCCGGGCGGGAGGTGGCGGGGAGGTCGGCGCCGAGGTGCACCACACGGGTATCGCCCGCGCCATGCGCACGGGCCAGCTCGGCGATCCCCTGGCTGTTGGCGAGCACCAGGCGGGCGGAGCCCAGGCCGCGCGCCACCGCGTCTGCGCCCGCCTCGCTCCGCGGCGCCGTGTAGAGGACGTCGCCGCCGTGCACCGAGACGACGATCGGCACCGACGGACGAGCGAGGCGCACGGAGTCGCCGGCCGGCACGGCGTTATGTGCGTGGATCAGCTCGAAGGGAAAGGAGCGACGCAGCCTGCGCAGGCCGTAGGCGACCGTCGGCGCCGCCCAGGCCCCCCAGTTCGGATAGGAGCGCTCGCGCGGAGGGGAGACGTAGGGGACATAGGCGATCGGCAGGCCGTCGCGGATCTGCCGGCGCTCCTCGCGGAGCAGGTCCATCAGTGCGCTGGCGGCACTCGCCGGTCCGGCCGCGAGCGAGGCGCGCGGCGGGACCAGACGGTGAAGCGCGAGCACCTGCACCTCGGCGCCAGCGTCGCGCGCTGCGAGCGCCTGCCGATGAGCCCAGATCCCGAGCACGGGGTCCCGGCTGCTGGGGTAGAACTCGGCCACGACGAGGACCTTTGGGCCTCCGCTCCTCACCAGCGACGATGCGTCGTCAGGGTTCGCTGTGCCTCGCTCGCGCTCAGGTACGGACGCTTGGCCAGGAAGGCTCGCGCCTCGGCGACCGCCAGCTCGCGCGAATAGGCATCGGCCGCCGGCGCCGCGCGGTGGTGGATCGGGAGCGCGTCGACGACTCCACAGCGCCAACCGTGCTCGGCCGCCAGCGCCGCCCAGTGCGCGTCGAGGCCCCAGCCCATCCGCAGCTCCGGGAATGGCAGCAGAACCGGGAACGTGACCCGGGCGAATGCGGTCACCGGTCCTATCTCGACGAAACGCGTCTCGCGCACCACGCTGCCCGGCTGGCGCCGCGTGACGGGCCACGCCGCGTGCGAGTCGAGCCAGTGCGCGGGCTGCGCCAGCTGCAGGGAGAAGCGCTCGCACAGGAACAGGAAGCGGTCGAGAAACCCACGCGGCAGCTCGACGTCGTCGTCGACGACCAGCAGCCAGTCGCGATCGTCGGCCGGGTGCTCGGCGAGCAGGCCGTTGAGGTTCTCGAACTTGCCCCTGCCACGCGGGGGCCTCGTGTACAGAGCGACGTCATGGCGGGAGCTCAACAGCTCGGCGCGGATCCTCTGCGACAGGTCGTGACGCTCGGCGCGCTGCACGCCGAGCACCAGCACGGCTCGTCGCGGCGGATCCCGGCGCGCGGCGAGCCGGAGGCGCAGACGCCGCCCGCTCGCGAGCTCGCGAGCGCTCGCGAGCTGGTCATGCAGCCGACGGCGCCACGCGTCGAGTCCCCCCACCGTTCCACTTGTGCCCGAGAGGAAGTCCTCGCTGGGCGCCGCGGCTGGGACATCGGCGTGGCGTTCGGAGAGGCACTCACGCACGCGGCCCGCGCTGTGGGCCACCATCGTCAGACCCTGAGGGCATCGCCGGCGGACGACATGTCCGGCACAGCGCGTGAGCGTGAGCAGCTCGCGTCCGAGCGGCGGAGCCTCGCCACGCCGCGCGTCGAAGCGCCGGCCGGCACGTCCGCGCGCGTGGGCCACGCGTGAGAGCGACCGCAGGCTCGCATCCGCTCCCGCGCGCCGGTGCTCGAGCGATGCGCCCGCCACGTAGAGGACCCTCGCCCCTGGGGTCTGCGCCCGCCACCGGTCCTGCCACTCCTGCTCGTCGCCGCCGTGCTCGAGCGCGACATCGAACGGGCCCACGCGTTCGAGGGCCCTGCGGCGAACCGCCATGTTGGCGCCCCAGGCGTACCGGGCGTCGGTGTCGTGGGCGCCGAGGTCGAGCGACGTGATCGGCGGGCCCTCACGCCCGCAGGAGCGTACGCGGCGGCCCTCGAGGCGGGGTTGGATGCGGCCTGCGAACACGTCCACGTCGGGGTTCGCCTCCGCCGCCGCGATCAACGCCGCCAGCCATCCGGCGCTCGCCCGGACGTCGTCGTCCACGAACACGACGAGCTCGCCGCTCGAGCTCCTCACGCCGGTGTTGCGGGCCACGTTCAGTCCGAGAGGCCCCGAGTGCGGCTCGTAGCGTGCACCGAACCGCGCGACGAGCCCGCGAGCGGCCGACGTCGCTCCGGCGTCGTCGATCACCAGGACCTCTGCCCCGGCTGCATCCGCCTGCGGGGCGATCGAGCTCAAGGCCACCTCGAGGTAGGCGAGGCGGGCGCGCGTGGGGATCACGATCGATGCCGGCGGTCTGGCCATTGCTGGCACAGTCTAGGTTTGCGGCCGCCCCCGACCGCTTGACGGCCGGCGGCCCGCAATAGGCTGTGCGCCCGGCATGGTCCTGTTCCTGCACAACCGCTATCGCACCACTGGTGGGGAGGAGCGGGTGGTGGAGGACCTGATGTGGCTCGTCCGAGAGCACCTCGGCGAGCCCGCGGAGCTGCTGGAGCGCGACTCTGCCGGGCTGGGTGCCGGCGGCGCTGCGCTTGGACTGCTGAGCGGTGGGCTGCACCCGCAGGAGGTGGCGCAGGCGGTTCGCCTCGGTGGGGCACGCGTAGTCCACGCGCACAACCTCCACCCGGCATTCGGCTGGCGAGCGCTTGCGGCGGCGCGCGCCGCGGGCGCACGGGTGGTGCTGCATCTTCACCAGTACCGCCTCGTGTGCGCGATCGGCGTGTGCTTCACGCGCGGCGAGGAATGCACGCGCTGCCACGGGCGCAACACGCTCGCCGGAGTGCGCCTGAACTGCCGTGGCAGCCTGCCCGAGGCTGCCGCATACGGCGCCTCGCTGGCCCTGTGGCAACGCCGCCTGGTCGGGCAGGCCGATGCCGTGCTGGTTCCGAGCGTCTTCGCCCGGGAGCGGTTGAGGGCGCTGGGCGCGCCGCTGCCGTGGGAGCGGGTCGAGGTGCTCGCACCGCCGCTGCGCGGCCTGGGCGATGGGGGGCCTGCGGTGCCAGCACCCGAGACGTCTGACCCCTACGCCCTCGTCGTCTCCCGGCTCGCGGTTGAGAAGGGCGTCGACGTCGCGATCGACGCCTGCCGGATCGCGCGTATGCCACTTGTCATCGCGGGCGACGGCCCCGAGCTGCACGCGCTCTTGGAGCGAGCCGCGGGCGCCGACGTCCGCTTCCTCGGACGTGTGGGCGATGCCGAGCTGGCGGAGCTGCGCGCCGGCGCCGCCCTCGCGCTCGCCCCTTCGCGCTCGGCCGAGACCTTCGGACTGGCGGTCGCCGAGGCGATGGCCGCAGCGCTGCCGGTCGCCGCGAGCCGCGTCGGTGCGATCCCCGAGCTGCTCGACGCACAGGCGCTCGTGCCGCCCGGCGAGGCCGAGGCGCTGGCCGCGGCCATCGACCGGTTGGCCGGGGATCGCGTTGCCGGAAGTCGCAACCTCCAGCGCGTGCGCGCGGTCTGCGCGCCGGAGATCGTCGCCGAGCGGCTCAGAGCCGCCTACGGCGGAGCGTAGCGCTCAGGGGGACCCGAGGCGAAGACATAAGCTCTCGGCGTGAGTACCGCGTCCACCGCCCTGATCACGGGCATCACCGGCCAGGACGGGTCGTTCCTGGCCGAGCTCCTGCTCGAGCGGGGCTACGGCGTAGCGGGGCTGGTGCGAGGGGGCGGCGAGCGCTCGCTCGGCTGCTCAGAGCATCTGCGCGAGCAGATCGAGCTCGTGCACGGCGATCTGCTCGACCCCGACAGCCTGCGGCGAGCGATCGCGCAGGTGCGCCCCGCTGAGATCTACCATCTGGCCGGCCCGTCGTTCGTACCTGCCTCGTGGCAGCGGCCCGGCGAGACGTTGAGCGCGATCACGGGATCGGTCGCCGCGATCCTCGAGGCGGTCCGCGAGGCGGATCCCCGGGCGCGCGTGTTCGCCGCGGCCTCGGGTGCGATCTTCGGCGATGCGGACGAGAGCCCTCAGCGAGAGGACACGCCCTGCCGCCCGACGACGCCCTACGCGGTCGCGAAGCTCGCGGCTCACGAGCTCGTGGGGGTGATGCGCGCGCACGAGGGGCTTCACGCGAGCTCGGGCATCCTCTACAACCACGAGAGCGAGCGCAGGCCGGAGCAATTCGTGACCCGTCGCATCTCGCGGGCTGTGGCGGCGATCGCGCTGGGGCTGCAGGATGAGCTTGCCCTGGGGTCGCTGGACGCCGTGCGCGACTGGTCGTTCGCCGGCGACATCATGCGGGGGGCGTGGCTGATGCTCCAGCAGGATGAGGCCGAGGACTACGTGCTCGCCAGCGGCGTCCCGCGGACCGTCGCCGAGCTCGCACGCACCGCGTTCGCCTGCGTCGACCTCGACTTCGAGCGCTACGTGCGCATCGATCCCGCGCTCGTACGATCCCCGGAGGCGACGCCGAGCGTGGGCGACCCCAGCAGGGCCCGCGAACAGCTGGGCTGGGAGCCGCAGGTCAGCTTCGAGGAGCTGGTCGACCGGATGGTCCAGGCCGACATGCGCTCGCTGCAGGGTGCCGCCCGGCCCGTCCAAGGCAGCCCTTAGACTGGCCGGCTGAATGGCCACCGTCGGCGTAATCGGGTTGGGCTATGTCGGGCTGCCGCTTGCGGTGGCATTCGCCCGCGAGGGCTGCGACGTCGTGGCCGTCGACCTCGACACGCGCAAGATCGATGCGATCGCCGCGGGCGACTCCTACGTCGAGGACGTGCCGTCGGAGTGGTTGCGGGAGGTGGCCGACCGTATCCGGCCCACGACCCGCTACGCGCCGCTGGCGGATGCGGACGCGGTCTTGATCTGCGTGCCGACGCCGCTGACGCGAAACCGCGAGCCCGACCTCGGGCAGCTGATCGGCGCGTCGCGCGCCCTCGCAGAGGTGCTGCGCGGCGACCAGCTGGTGGTGCTGGAGTCGACGACCTACCCCGGAACGACCAGGGAGCTCGTCGCGCCGCTGCTCGAGGAGTCGGGGCTGGCAGCGGGCAGGGACTTCCACCTGGCGTTCTCCCCGGAGCGCGTCGATCCGGGAAGGACCGACTTCACGCTGCGCAACACCCCGAAGGTGCTCGGGGGGCTGACCGACGCCTGCGCCGAGCGTGCCGAAGCGCTCTACGCGATCGTCTGCGATGAGCTCGTGCGCGTCACGAGCCCGGAGGCGGCCGAGCTCACGAAGCTGCTCGAGAACATCTTCCGCTCGGTGAACATCGCCCTGGTGAACGAGCTCGCGATCCTGACCGACCGCATGGGCATCGACATCTGGGAGGTGGTCGATGCCGCGGCGACCAAGCCCTACGGCTTCATGCGCTTCGAGCCGGGGCCGGGTATGGGCGGTCACTGCATGCCCGTCGATCCCTTCTACCTGAGCTGGCGCGCGCGTGAGTTCGACATGGCGACCGAGTTCATCGAGCTGGCGGGCAAGGTCAACCAGCAGATGCCATACCACTGCGTTGCGAAGGTGCAGCTCGCCCTGAACGAGGCCGGGCTGCCCGTGAAAGGCGCGCGCATCGCCGTGCTCGGCGTCAGCTACAAGCCCGGCGTCGGCGACACGCGCGAGTCTCCCGCGCTGAAGATCATCTCGCTGCTCCGGGAGCTGGGTGCCGAGATCCGCTACCACGACGCGCACGTTCCGGCACTCGCCGACTACGGCCTGGAGAGCCTGCCGCTCGAGCAGGCTGTGTCCGACGCCGATCTCGCGCTGATCGTGACGGCGCATCCGGGGGTGGACTACGAGCTGCTGGCCAGGCGCGCGCGCCTGGTCGTGGACCTGCGGGGAGTCACGCGAAGCTCGAACATCGGCAACGTCATACGGCTGTGAGACCCGACGGGCGCGCCCCGGGGCTGGTCATCGAGGACGGGGTGCGGATCGGCGAGGGCGTCTCATTCGGCGCCTACATCGTCGTGCATGCAGGCACGATCATCGGCGACGGCTGCGTGATCGAAGACCATGCAGTCCTCGGCAAGCGCCCTCGGCTGGCATCGCACTCGCGTTCCCGTGGCGAGGTCGGGGACCTCGAGCTCGCAGAGGGCGTGAAGGTCGGTGCCGGCGCGGTGGTGTTCGCGGGGGCGCGCGTCGGCGCCGAGACGATCATCGGGGACCAGGCCTTCGTGCGCGAGCGCAGCTGGATCGGCGCCGGGTCGGTCATCGGCCGGGGCAGCGTCGTCGACAACGACGTCGAGCTCGGAGCCCGCGCGCGGGTGCAGACAGGCGTCTACCTCACCGCCTTCACGCTCATCGAGGACGACGTGTTCATCGGTCCCGGCGTAACGACGACCAACGACAACACGATGGGGCGCCACGGCCCCGAGACGCCGGTGGCTGGCCCGGTCCTTCGCCACGCTTGCCGCATCGGGGGCGGCGCCGTGCTCGCTCCCGGCGTCGAGATAGGCGCCGAGGCATACGTGGCCGCGGGTGCGGTGGTCGTGCGGGACGTGCCGGCGCGTGCCGTCGTGATGGGCGTGCCCGCGCGCGTCGTGCGCGAGGTCCCCGACCAGGATCTGCTCGAGCGCTGGCGCTAGCTCGCCGCGCGCGCCGCCGCCACGACCTCATCCGCCTGCGCTCGCGTGAGCCCCGGGCTCATCGGGATCGCGAGATGGGTGCGTGCCGCATGCTCGGTCGCCGGAAGGTCAACCCCTGCTCCCCACTCGAGCATCGGCGCCTGACGGTGGACCGGCGTGCGGTAGTACGGCTTGTATCCGACCTGGGCCGCTGCCAAGGCGCCTTCCAGGCGCTTCACGTCTGGGTGGCTCACCACGTAGAGATGCCATGCGGGGGATGCTCCGGCCACGGGCTTGGGGAGGCTCGCGAGCTCAGCGAGCCCCGCCTCTTCGTAGTTGCGAGCCGCCTGCATCCGGCCGTCGGACCACTGGTCCAGGTGCGGCAGCTGCACGCGCAGGATCGCCGCCTGGAGCTCGTCCAGGCGCGAGTTGTAACCGACCTGCTCGTAGTCGATCTTGTCCCGAGAGCCGTGGAAGCGCAGGATGCGCGCCTCCTCGGCGATCGCGTCGTCGTTGGTGACGATCGCGCCGCCGTCGCCGAAGCAGGCGAGGTTCTTCGATGGGTAGAACGAGAACGTGGCGGCCACGCCGAGCGAGCCGGGGCGCCCGGCCGCCGAGCGCGAGCCCATCGCCTGGGCCGCGTCCTCGAGCACCGGCACGCCGAGTGCCTGGATCTCGCCCACCGGCGCCACGTTGCCGAAGAGGTGCACCGCGATCACGGCCTTCGTCCGCGGCGTGAGCGCGGCGCGCACCGTTTCCGGCGTTATGCAGTAGGTATCCGCGTCGATGTCGCAGAAGACGGGCGTCGCTCCGGTGTGGACGATCGCCTCGACCGAGGCGTAGAAGGTGAAGGAGGGCACGATCACCTCATCTCCGGGTCCCGCCCCCATGGCGCGAAGCGTGATCGTGATCGCGTCGGTGCCGTTCGCCACGCCGACCGCCTGGGACGCCCCGCAGTAGGCGGCCAGCTCGCGCTCGAACGACGCCACCTCGGGTCCGAGGACGAAGCGTTCGGACTCGAGGACTCTGTCGATGGCGCTGCGCAGCCCCTCGCGCAGCGGAGCCCGCGGCGTGGCGGCGTCGAACAGGGGAACGCTCATCGCGCGCTCAGCGCGACGCGAGCGACTGGAGGTCCGCGCGGGTCATGAGGCGGATCAGCTCCTCGAAGCTCGTGCGCGGTTTCCAGCCGAGATCCCTCCCGGCCTTCGCCGGGTTCCCGATCAGGTGGTCCACCTCGGCGGGCCGCACGAACGCGGGGTCGATCGTCACGTGCTTCTCGAAGTCGCCCAGCCCGGCCTCGTCGAAGGCGACCGCGCAGCATTCGCGGACGGAGTGCGCCGAGCCGGTCGCGATCACGTAGTCCTCAGCCGTATCGCGCTGGAGCATCAGCCACATAGCCTCGACGTAATCCTTCGCGTAGCCCCAGTCGCGTTCGGCGTCGAGGTTCCCGAGACGCAGCTCCTTGGCCAATCCGTGCTTGATCGCGGCCGCGTGCCAGGTGATCTTGCGGGTGACGAACTCGAGCCCGCGGCGAGGGGAGTTTGAGATCACGAGGCGGCCCACGCCCGCACAGAACATCCCGCTCTCGGTCTCGATGTCGAAGGTCCACTCGTCGTCGGGTACCGTCGCCTGCGTCACTTGCCTGACTTCGGCGGGGTTCCTGCGCAGGTGTTCACCCTTGCCGCCGACTCTGACCGCCGATGCGAGATTGAGCTGGTAGTAGGTCTTCTCACCACGCTGCTCCGCGTAGACCGACGCCGGCTGTCCGTTGACGTGATACATCCAGCAGATTCCCTGCGCCAGAACCGGGCTGTTCGTCTTGATCGACTCCCCGTTGCCCTTCTTGAGTCCATCGCCGGCGTAGTAGCCGCGAAGGAAGGCGAGCTGCACGCCTTGGCTGGCGTTCAGGATGAGCGGCGGGACCTGCTTGAGGTCAGTGCGCGTGTACAGCTGCTCGCGAAGCCACCTGGCCGCAGAAGCACCTCCCGTGAGGCTGACCTTCCCGACCTGCGCGTTCTCGTCCCACCCCGAGGTTCCAGTCCATTCCCTCGAACAACCCAGGAACAGCTGCGACCAGAGCGAGGCCACCCGTGTGCGCAAGATCGGATCGTTATTTGTGAAGCAGATGCTCGTGCCGTCCCGAGGCACGTAGCCGTCGGCGGCCAGTAGGCCTAAGAACTCGGCCATCTCCTCACTAACGACGCTCCATCCGGAGGGCAACGGCATCTCCTGACAGATCGCGAGCTCGCCACCCTCCTGGACCTCACAGGCTGCAATCTTGGCGTATTGGGCGTCGAGCATATTGTGATGTGCAGTCACGTCGACGACACCCGCACGCGCCTGGATCGAGAGCAGTTCGTGGTTCGGATCGGTTCGGCGCCTCCTCGTTGCCGTGATCGTGGTGATCGGGGTCCATCGCTCCCCGTCCCACACCTCGAGAAAGGACTTCGGAATGAAGTTCTGAACCGACCCGCCCTTTCGCAGCAGCGGAACGAGGTCGACCGGCGTCTTTACCGCGATGACGCCGTCGTCCCTTACGAGAAGAGGGGTGTTGGCCGAGACACACTCGTGATTGAACAGTATCCCCGACGTCGCATGCAGGTCATACGACTCCCTGTAGTTGACTGTGATGAAGTGCCCATAGGCCTTCGCCACGCCGTAGGGGGAACGGGGGTAGAAGGGGGTCGTCTCGGTCTGGGGCACCTCGAGGACCTTGCCGAACATCTCGCTCGAGGAAGCCTGGTAGAAGCGGGCCTCGGGGCACACTTCGCGCATCGCCTCGAGCATTCGCGTGACGCCGACGCCGGAGAACTCGGCCGTGAGCGTCGGCTGGACCCAGGAGACGGCGACGAACGACATCGCAGCGAGGTTGTAGATCTCCAGCGGCCGCGACGCGCGAAGCGTGTCGACGAGTGAGCGCTGGTCGAGCAGGTCTCCCTGGTGCAGGGTGATGCGGTCCCGGATGTGCTCGATCCGCTCGAACTTCTCGGTCGAGGCGCGGCGCACCATGCCGTGCACGGCGTAGCCCTTCTCGAGCAGCAGCTCGGCCAGGTAGGAGCCGTCCTGGCCCGTTATGCCCGTGATCAGCGCTGAGGGACGGTCGGTCACGGCCGGGAAGCCTATAGAGCCCCGGCGATGGCGCGGCTCGACGGTTGGGGGGGCGGTTGGCGAGCGGGGGGCGGCGGGGGCGCTCAGGCGGCCGCCTGGCGGCCGCGCAGCCAGTGGACGGTCGAGGCGACGCCCTCCTCCACCTCGATCCGCGACTCCCAGCTGAGCAGCTCTCGCGCCTTCTCGATCGACGGCCAGCGCCGCTGGACGTCCACCGCGAAGCTCGGCAGGTGCTTGAGGGCGAACTTCTTCGGGTCGGCGCCGCAGGACTCCCACACGATCCGCGCGATCTCGGCGACGGTCAGCTCGCGCGAGGCGGAGATGTTGAAGTCCTCGTTCAGCCCCGCCGGCGAGCTCATCGCGGCGACGAGGCCATCGGCGATGTCGTCCACGTGAGTGAGCGTGCGAGTCTGCTCGCCCGAGCCGAAGATCTCAAGCGGTCGCTGGCCGGCGAGGACCTTGCGGATCAGGTCCGGTACCGCGTGTGCGATCCCGGGCTCGTCGTCGGGCACCTCGCCGGGCCCGTACGCGTTGAAGGGACGGCAGATCGTGTACGGGAAGCCGTGCTCTTCGTGCGCCGCCCGGCAGTAGACCTCGCCGGTCAGCTTGGAGAAGCCGTACGCGGACAGCGGCACCGGGCACTGCGGCAGGTAGTCCTCCGGGGTGGGAAACAGCTCGGCCCGCTCGAAGACCATCGAGGAGGACACGTACACGAAACGCTCGACCTCGAGGTCGAGCGCCGCTCGGATCACCGCGTTGTAGAGCGCGTTGTTGACCTCGGTCAGCGTGTGGGGCAGCCGGTGGAAGTTGGCGATCCCGCCGACGATCGCCGCCAGGTGGATGACGTGCGAGCAGCCCTTGGTCGCCGCGCGTGCCTCTACCGGCAGGCGCAGATCTCCCGTGTGCACCTCGCAGCCCTCGCGCATCCACTGCGGCGCCATGCGCTGGTCGGAGACACGCACCTCGTACGCCGGGTCCGCGAGCAGGCGCCTGACGACCGCCGCGCCGATCGTGCCGGCGCCGCCGGTGACCAGCACCCTGCTCATGCGCTGGCGCGCAGGGCGGAGAGCTCCGAGGCATAGGCGAAGACCTGTGCCGCTCCCCAGCAGTTCCAGGGATCGACGACCAGGCACTCGGCGCCCGCCAGCTCTTCGATCGCTGTGAGCGTGCGCGGGTCGCGGAAGTCCGAGTGGTTGGTCGCCACGACGACCGCCTCGGCGCCCTCCAGGGCCTCCTCGAGCGTGACGGTCGGCGTGGATACGCGGGGGTCGTGCACGACGACGTCCGAAAGCTCCCGCTCGAGCAGCCGGATCAGCTTGTGCGAGAGCGAGTCGCGCTCGTCGTCGGTGTCGGCCTTGAAGGCCAGGCCAAGGACCGCGATCTTGCGGTTCGCCAGCGTGCCCAACCTGCGCTTGACCCCCTCGAGCAGGAACAGCGGCACCGACTCGTTCACGCGGGAGACGGCGAGCAGCATGCCCGGCGCCGCCGAGCGCTCCTCCGAGAACGTGAAGTCCTTGCGCAGGCACGTGCCGGCCGTGAGTCCCGGCTGGGCGATGCCGCCGCGCGGGTAGTCGCGGTTGATCAGGTCAATCACCTCGAACACGTTCGCCCCGACCCGCTCGCAGTCCATCATCAGCAGGTTCGGCAGGGCGAAGTGCGTGTAGCGCAGGATGTTCGCCCAGATCTTCGCGAGCTCGGCCTGCACGGGCGTGGTCTGGACGATCGGCGCGCGGAACACGCCGAAGAGCTCTCCCACGACCTCTCCCGAGCGCGTGCCCACGCCACCGACGATGCACGGCAGCGTGTCGATCTCCTCGAGGAAGCGGCCGGCGGCGATGCGCTCCGGTGCGTGGGCGACGAACAGGTCCTCGCCGATCTGAAAGCCGCGGTGCTTTGCGAGATAGCCGGCGACGAACTCGGTCGTCCCCGGAGCGACGGTGGAGCGCAGGATGACCGAGTGGCCGGGGGAGAGAACTCCGAGCAGGTCGTCCAGCGCGGAGCGGATGTCGCGCATATCGATCTCGATGTGCGAGAAGGACGGAGTCCCTAGCGTGATCACCACGTGCCGCGCGCGAGCAGCGTCGGCGACCCGGCCGGAGAGCGACAGGCGCCCGCTCTCGTGCACGCGGTCCAGCACCTCCTGCGCTCCGGTCTCCTCGAAGGGCATGCGGCCGTCTCGCACCGCTCCGAGGCGTGCGGGGTCGTTGTCGATCCCGACGACCTGGAGTCCGCGGTCGGCGAACGACAGCGCCAGCGGCAGGCCGACTCGGCCGAGGCCGACTACCGACACGTCGGCGGTGCTCTGCTGGGGGGTCATCGAAGTCAAGAGGTTAGCGGCGGCCGTGCGTAGCGGCGGCCGTGCGCGCGGGACACGTCTGGCACGCGCCGCGCCCCGGGCGCTCGGGAGGATCAGGCGCGGCGACCGCGCCGATGCCCCAGGTACTGACGCACAAACCCGGCGATGAAGCGCGGGTTGCGGCTCGCGTAGCGGCGCCACAGTCGCCGCGGCTCGCGCGAGAGGCGGTACGTCCACTCCAGGCCGCTGCGCTGCATCCAGCGTGGCGCCTGCGAGATCAGGCCCGCGTGGAAGTCGAAGGCGGCGCCCACACCGACGAGCAGCGGGGCCGACAGGCGCGGGCGCATCCGCAGCATCCACTTCTCCTGCTTTGGCTGCCCGGTGCCGACCCACACGACCTCCGCGCCCGAAGCGTCGATCTCCTCGACCGTCCGTGCCTCCTCCTCGGCCGTGAGCTCCCTGAACGGCGGCGAGAAGCCTCCCACGATCTCGATCCCCGCGAAGCGCTCCCGTAGCCGCCGTTCCAACAGCTCAAGCGCCTCGGGGGAGCGACCGCCGTAGAGATACATCGGCGTGCCCGCCCGCGCGGCGCGCGCGCAGAAGTGCGCCATCAGGTCGGGGCCGTACACGCGCGTCGCGCCGGCGTGACCGAGCGCGTGAAGGGCCCACACCAGCGGCTGGCCGTCCGGCACCGCCAGCGTCGCGCCGAGCACCGCCGCGCACGCCTCCGGGTCCTCCTGCGCACACATCACCAGGTTCACGGCGGCGGCGGTCAGGTATCCGCGCTCCCCAGCGGCGATCATCGCCTGCATCCAGTCCAGCACGTGCTCGTAGTCGGAGATCGCGAGCGGAACGCCGAGGATCTCCGCCGTCGGGGGCACGGCCGGCGGGGGCACGGCCGGCGGGGTGGATGCGGGAGAGCTGGCGATTGCGTGAAGATACCTTCCGGCCGTGGCGATCGATCCTGACTTCTGGACGCGACGGCGGGTGCTGATCACCGGCCACACCGGCTTCAAGGGGGCGTGGCTGTCGCTTTGGCTGCAGTCGCTCGGCGCCGAGCTGACGGGCCTCGCGCCAGGACCGCCGACGCGACCGTCCCTGTACGAGATCGCAGACGTCGGTGCCGGCATGCGGGAGAGCGCCCTCGACATCCGCGATGCCGAGGGCGTGCGCGCGGCGGTTCGCGAGAGCGCGCCGGAGATCGTGCTGCACCTCGCGGCCCAACCGATGGTCAGGCGCTCGCTGCGCGACCCGGCGATGACCTACGAGGTGAACGTCATGGGCACGGTCAACGTGCTCGAGGCCGTGCGCGGCCTTGGGGGAGAGGTGCGGGCGGTCCTCGTCGTCACCTCCGACAAGTGCTACGAGAACCCGGGCCACCTATCCAAGCGCTTCGTCGAGAGCGACGCGCTCGGCGGAGATGACCCCTACTCGAGCTCCAAGGCGTGCGCCGAGCTCGTCGCCGCGGCCTACCGCAGTTCGTTCTTCGAGGGTGACGGGTCGCCGTCGCTCGCAAGCGCCCGCGCCGGCAACGTGATCGGCGGCGGCGACTGGGGCGAGGACAGGCTGCTCCCCGACGTCCTCCGCGCGGTCGAGGCGGGCGAGCCGCTGAGCGTTCGCAACCCGCAGGCCGTGCGTCCGTGGCAGCATGTGCTGAACCCGCTCAGTGGCTACCTGATGCTCGCCGAAGGCCTGTGGCGCGGCGAGGCGGCGCGCGCCTGGAACTTCGGCCCGCCCGAGGAGGATGCGCGCACGGTGCGCTGGATCGTGGAGCGGCTGGGCGTCCTCTGGGACGGCGCGCTCACCTGGGAGATCGACTCAGGGCCGAACCCGCCCGAGGCCGGCCACCTGGCGCTCGACTCCGGCGAGGCCGAGCGCCATCTCGGATGGCGCCCGGCGTTGAACCTGGAGCATGCGCTCGAGCTGGTCGTCGACTGGCACCAAGCTCAGCGGCGTGGAGAGGACATGCGGCGCGTGAGCCTCGCGCAGATCGAGCGCTTCGGCGCGGGCCTGGGCTAGCTGGTCGGAGCGCAGGCGACCAGTCCGTAGGGATGGGCCACCTTCGCGAATCCCCCGAACGCGTCCGTGGCGACCAGCGCCGGGTTGCGCTTGAGCTTGTTCAGGTCCGTTTCGGCGAGCTTCAGCATCCTCGCCACGATGGCCTGTTCGCCGGCCGGGACGCCCAGCGCCTTGATCGACGTGAGCTGAGACTCGATCGAGGGCACGTAGGTGTGCTCCACGATCGAAGCCACCTGAGTCGGGCTGGGATGGCCCGCGAGTTGCGCCGCCGCCGCGAGGATCGGGCCGTTGCCGGTGGTGCAGATGGCGTTCGCCTTCGCCACGAGTTCGGCCTTCGTGATCGCGGGGGCCGTCGCCGTCGATTTCGTGCTGCTGCTCCCGCTGCTTCCGCAGCCCGCCACTGCCAGGCCCGCGATCAGCATGCCGGCGATCGCGATCCAGCTGAACCGTCTGGTCATCCGCTCCTCCAGTGCTCTGTTGCGGTCGGCCTCCCCAATGCAATGAGGTCCGCCGCAGCCTAGGCCGGCGGCCGGACGGGCCGGATGGCGCCCGTTCGCTCTCAGGAAGCTCCAAGCAAAAGCACATGTCAGGCCCAGCGGGGGGAGCGATGCTGGTCTCAGCTCAGCCCCCCCACCGAAGGAGAGATCATGACCCTCGCACTTGCCCTCGCTTTCAACGCAGTCCTCATGGTGGCGCTCGTCGGCGCCCTGCTGGTTGTCATGTCACGCGCCGCGCGGCTGAAGCCGCACCTGTCGCCGTCCGCCGCCCCGGTCTTCGAGCCGGCGCCGGTCGGGCGAACCGCTCGGGCGAGCTTCGGGCGCCGCCCGAAGGGCGCGCTTGCGGTCGTCCGCTCCTGACGCGGGTGGCGTTCCCATCGCGCTGGGGCCCGCGGCTACTCCTCGCCCGCGGGCCTGCGCGATCTCCTCCGGCAGGCGATGGACGTTCATACGAGTGCCCGTATAGTCGAATTCGTCTAGCTCGCAGGATTCCCTATTCTTGGGGTCGTGAGTCCCGCGACCCTCCGCCGCTACCGAGCCGAGCGCCTGCTGCGGCAGGAATTCGAGGTTCTGCGGACGCGCGTGATCGCCACCACGCGCGGCCGTCTGCTCGCGAGCGGCGTCAGCCTCGACCAGAGCGACCTGGAGGCCTGTTACGCCCAGGCCTGGCAGGGCCTGTACACGGCCGTGCTCAACGGCCACCAGATCGTCAACCCGGCCGGATGGCTGGTGCTCGTCACCTTTCGGCGGGCGATCGAGGAGCAGCGCGCGCGGCGGCGGAACGTGAGCGCGGGCGACGCGCGCGAGAGCGGCCGCGACGCCGAGATCCGAGACGCCGGTGCGCAGGATCGCGACCTCGCCGCCGAGCTCGATGACCGGATCAGGTTGCGGCAGCTTCTCGAGGGTCTGCGAGGGCGCCTGAACGCACGTGAGCTCCAGGCCGCCACGCTCTGCTACCTGCACGGGCTCACGCGTGCCGAGGCCGCCGCACGGATGGGCGTGAGCGAGGCGCGGATGCGCAAGCTGATGGAGGGTCAGGGCACCGACCGCCCGGGCGTGGCGAGCAAGGTGGGCGCGCTCGTCGAGACGATCCGCGACGGCGGCTGGTGCGCCGAGCAGGCATCGCTCATGCGGGGCTATGCGTACGGCATCCTCGATCCGCAGGGAGACCGCTACCGCCTGGCCCGCGTGCATCGCGAGCAGTGCCCCGCGTGCCGCGCCTACGTCACCTCGCTGCGCGGCCTCGCGGCGGCGCTCC